>CAYLZO010000093.1:0-18463 GCA_964387775.1 uncultured Anaerolineaceae bacterium | reverse complement strand
GGGGCGCGGTTGGGCCAGCCCTTCCGCGACGGCCAGACGCCCCACGAGTACGGCGCCGCGCTGGGCGACGCCCTCCGCGGCCGGGGGCGGGCGGCCCGCTGGCCGCCGGTGCAGCAGGCCGCCGAGGAGGCCCCCGCCGAGGTCGAGCGCCTGGCCGAGAGCTTTGTGCGGACCCAGTACAGCCCCGAGCCCCCCTCCGACCGCGAGGGGTGGCGGGTACGGGACCTGTGGACCCGGCTCCGCCGCCGGCTGTGGTGGCTGTGGCTGGGACGCAAGTAACAGACCCGTCAGGTCTAGTCCAGAAAAGACAGAAGGAGGAGAAAAGTGATCGACTCGAACGAGGATTTTGACTGGGTGCTGCGCGAGAACGAGGAGGGCCTGCTCTTTTTCCACTGGCCGCTGCCCGTAGACACGCTGCGGCCCCTGGTGCCGCCCGGCCTGGAGATCGAGACCTACGACGGCCACGCCTGGCTGACGCTGAACGCCTTCAACATGGCCGTCGCCCAGTTCCGCAACCTGCCGCCGCTGCCGGGGCTGAACACCTCGCCGGAGGTGGACCTGCGCACCTACGTGCGCGTGGGCGACCAGGCGGGCCTCTTTTTCCTGAGCATGGACATTGACAACCAGCTCGGGGTATGGATCAGCCGCGCCCTCTACCACCTGCCCTACCGGCAGTCGGACATGGAATTCAGCTTCCTGGGTGACGGCTTTCGAATGGAGAGCCACCGGCCCGCGACCAAGGCGGCGCCCGCCGCCGATTTCGTCGCGACCTACGGCCCGGCCGGCGATCCCTTCTGCGCCGAGCCCAGTTCCCTCGAAGCGTTCCTCTACGAGCGGCGCGTCTACTTTACGGCCAGCCCGGAGGGTAAGCTCTACCAGGGGCGCGACCACCGCCTGCCGCTGGTCGTCCTGCCGGCCGAGGCCGACGTCGAGGCCAATACCATCGTCCAGGCGGCCGGGCTGGAGATGCCCGAGTCGGCGCCCATCCGCCACTACTCGCCGGGGATGGCCATCCTGACCGAGGACGTGAAGCGGCTCAAGGCCTCCACGCAGAACGCCGTCGTCAGCTCCTCGGAGCCATAGTAGGGCGCCGGGCCGAGGAAGAGGGCGTGCCGAGGCCACGAGCCGTCCCGGCCCTGCGTCGCCAACAGATGCTCGACGGCCCGGCCCAGCGCCGCCGCCCGCTGCTCGAAGTTGAGCAGCGTGCAGGCGGCCAGCGCCGTTTGCAGCGACGTACCGAACGAGCCGTCGCCCGCCTGCTGGGGCAGGAGCCGGTCGAGCACGGACATCCGCGTCGGTGCCAGCGCCGAAACCCCGTTGGACCAGGCCCGAGAGAGCAGGTAGTAAAAGGCCAGCGGGTCGGGATAAAAGGCGCTGGACTCGCGCTCCCGGCCGTCGCGGACGACGCCCAGCAGGTACTCGACGGCGCCCCGGGTCTCGTCGTCCCGGCCCAGGTAGAGGAGGACGTTGGCATTGACGGCGCAATCGACGTCATTTATCGTGCCGGAGAGCAGGATGGCCAGCAGCGTCTCGGCGCCGACGAGGCGGTCGATGGTCCCCACCAGCTCGGGCGGCGCGGAGGTCCGGGGCGCCAGCCAGGTGTAGAACCGCCCCGCCCCGTCCCGGTTGGCCAGGAGGATGGCCCGATTGTCGGGCACGGGCCGGCCGTGCGCCTGCAAGACGTGGGCGATGCAGCAGACGTCGTCCAGGTCGGGCGGGAGCTGCCGGTGGCGCGGATTGCGCGACGACCAGTAGCGCCACAGGCCGGGGCCTTCCATCTCGGCGGCCAAAAAGTCGAGGCCCCGGGCCACCATCGCCTCCGCCCGCGGATCGCCCACGAACCCCAGGGCGTAGAGCACGAGCGACGTGACGAAAGGCGAGCTGTCGAAACGACAGCCGGCCTGCATCCGGGGGTCGGGCGAGGCGTAGGTCCTGAACTCGCCGTAAGGCAGCTGGCTGCGTCTCAGAAAATCGAGGGCGTTGCAGAGGGCCTGCGCTATCGCTCCGGTAGACATTCTAGATGGGACCGAGACCTTTCGGGTTTTGAAGGACCAAACTCTAAAGGTCTTGCAAGTGGCCGTCTGGAAATGGATCGCGTCGCTACATTTGCCCGACCTGCGGGCCGGTCTCGAAGGCTTCGGCCACGGCCAGGATCGACGCGACGTCCACCTTTTTGATGGCGTCGAGCAGCTCCGGCGTGGGCTCGATGCCGACGCTCTCCAGGGCCTGGGCCGGGTCTTGGACCAGGGCCTGGGCAAAATCGGGGTCAAAGATGGCCTTGCTGGCCAGGTACTCAAAACCGAATTGGGGCTTCTCACTGCTGTTCATTCTGTAGCTCCTCTCTCCTTTGGTTTGTGTCGGACGTGATTATAGCACGTTTTGGTGCGATTGACCAGAGACCTGACGGGTTTTTCAGTTGGTAGAAGGTCACCATCTGGATAATGGCACAGGTTGCACCGCCGCGCGCCCTGTTGTCAACGGAAAACCCGTCAGGTCTTTTCGGGTTGGTCTGGGTTCGGGCCGGCGGCCTGCTGCAAGGCGGCGGCCAGGGTCTGCATGCTCTGGAACCCGGCGCTGACCTGCTGCTGCCGTTCGAGCAGCATCGCCTCGCGGGCGTCGAGGTAGGCGGCCAGGGCCGGGCTACCGAGGTCCGCGGCCAGGGCCGGGCTACCGAGGTCCGCGGCCAGGGCCTGGAGCTCGGCCATCCAGCCGTGCAAGAAATCCAACCCCCAGTCGAACCCCTCGCGCATCACCCAGGCTGCCACCGATTCGCCCGGGGCCTTGCGCCGGCCGGCCTCGCAGAGGAAGTAGGTCCGGGTGCCGTGCTGCGTGTCGCGGCGCCAGTCAAAGAGGTCGTTTAGCATCTGGTGCCAGCAGCCAAAGAGGTCGGCGAACCGCGACCAGGGCGCGACGAGGTCCGGCCGCTCGAAGCGGTAGGCCACGGCCGCCAGCGGGATCTGGACGGCGCACGTCTTTTGTGCCGCCACCCGCACGAACGCCTCGCGGTCGATCTCGGCCAAGGTGGCATCCCGGACGGTGGCGTCGGCCGAGGCGAACCACACCCGCCGGAACGACGTCCAGAAGGGATGGTCGGGCGCAAAGTAGCGCTGGTAGGGGGCCTGGAAGTGGGTGTGAAAGAACCCGAGTGCCGGCAGGAGTTTGGTTTCGACGGTGGCGTGGCCGTCCATCACGTTGTCGATCATGCGGATAAAGAGGTAGCCGTTCAGGGTCGAGTAGACGAGGTCGGCCTGAAAGGCCCGGTCCGGCGCGGGCCGGAGCGTGCCTTCCAGCCACCAGGGCAGGAGAAGCATGGGGTAGGACTCGGGATGCTTGAACCGCTCGGCCGGATCGACGGTCTCGCGGCCGGCGTCGCGCATCCAGGCGGTGAGCCGGGGCGCCAGGAAGGGCGCCGCCTCCGCCAGGTCAGCCTCCAGCCGCGCAAAGGCGGCGTCGATGACGTCACTCAGTTCGGGGTCGTACATGCGGGCCACCAGCTTCGTCCCCGTCACAAACGGATAGTTCTGTGGATTGCGAGCGCAGCGCCTCTGCCTCTGTCATTGCGAGCGCAGCGAAGCGCCTCTGCCTCTGTCATTGCGAGCGCAGCGAAGCAATCCCCGGCTGCGAAAGAAAAACTGCTTGCTCGACGCAGTTGGGGATTGCTTCGTCGCTCGCTACGCTCGCTCCTCGCAATGACAGAGGTTCTCGAACGTCTCAACCCACCAGCGCCTCCTCCACCCGCGCCAGGTCGTAGGCCGCGCCCAGGCGGTCGAATATGTCGCGGGCGCGGGCCAGGTGTTCGTCCCGCGCCGGGTCGCCGACCCCGGCGTGGCGGCCGATCTCGTAGTAGGCCATCTCCAGGTCCCGGGCCGCGGCCAGGCTCTCCTGCCAGGCCTTTTGCGCCCGGGCCGGCTTGCCGGCCAGCCAGGCGTAGAGCCCGTCCCACAGCAAGGCACGGGGCCGGCCGATGGGAAAGACCCGGGCAAAGCTCCGCGCCAGCTTGCACGCCTTGCGGGCCAGTTTGTCCAGGCCGGGCTCGGGATGGCCGGCCTCCCACAGGCCCAGGTAGACCTCGGCGGGGTTGGCGTAACCGGACAGCACGCCGTAGCTGCTGGGCATCGCGTTCGATGCCAAGTCCATCGTCTGCCCCGCTGCTTCGAGGGCGCGTTCGGGTGCGCCCTGGCGCAAATGCGTGGCGGCGCGCAAGCCCCGGACCCCGATCTTCATCGCCTCATCCACGATCTCACTGTCCTCGCCGAGCGAATCTCCCAGTTCTCGCAGGCAACCTGCCACCTCGTCAAAGTTGCCCAGGCGAAAGAGGCACTTGGCCTGCCATTGTAGCCCTTGAGTTCGGGTCTGCAGATCGTGACCCACAGCATAGAGTGCGGCGGCCAGACCAGCACCCGACGTAAACTCCCCACGATAGTAATGAATTGGGGCCAGGTTACTCATCGCATCGACCCAGCGCCTCCGTTCGCCAAGACGCTGTGAGATATTTAAGATCTGGTCAAAAAAAACCAGAGCCTGTGCCCACTCGCCCACGCCTGCATGGTAGAAACCAGCAGCCATCGCTACAAAGACATATGTAGAGAGATCGTCAGATGCCTCGGCAATGTCTAGGGAACGCTGGAGATAGGCCTGCGCGATGCCGTGGAAGGGAATGAACCCGACGAGCGCTCCAATGCTGGCATAGCCCCGCGCCAACTCGGGCGATGGCCCGGCGGCCTCGGCCACGTTCAGGGCCCGAAAGGCAGCGTGCATCGAAAGCATCGTCTCGCCTGCAAAAAAGTAGACTTCGGCGAGCTTTTCGTAGGCCCGGAAGGCGGCCAACAGGGTCTCCTGGCGATCCGACCGGCGGCCCACGAAGCGAGTCGGCCAAGCACGGTGCAAAGCCTGGCGCAGGACCTGGCCGAGTAGGTTCAGCGCGAGACTTAGTGTCTTGGACGGCACAGGCTGGGCTAGCAGTGCTAGTCCGCTTTCGAGACGTGACCGCCCCTCAACACTCTGTGTCAGGTTGACATGAGCGATACCCAACTGCAATTCCCAGTGCGCCCGGCGCCGTTTGCCCACCCGGACATCCGCCTCGGCGGCCAGGGCCAGCGCGCGCTCGAAAAAGCTCACCGCTTCCTCATTGGCAAAGTTGTGCAGGGCCCAGCCGCCGGCCTTTTCCAAGTAGTCAAGGGCCTTCGACGCGGCGTCCGGCCCGCCGTCCTCGCCGCCGCTGGCCCGATCCCAGTGGTAGGCCAGCAGGGCATAGTGGGACAAAAGATCGTCAGCGTAGGTCTTTTCGTACCAGCCGGCCACGGCGCGGTGCAGGTCCCGCCGCTGGGCATAGAGCATCAGGTTGTAGGTGACTTCCTGGGTGATGACGTGCTTAAAGATGTAGGCCAGGTCCGGCTCCGGCGTGTGCAGCGGCGTGATGTCCAACTGGTCCAGGTGGTTGACGTGCTCGATCAGGCCCGGACGGTCGGCCTCGATGGGATGCACGTCGCGCAGGGTGCGAAAGGCAAAGAGGCGGCCGATGACGCTGGCCACCTTGAGCGTCATCTGGTGCTGGGCCGGCAGTTGGTCGATGCGGGCGGCGATGACGTCCTCGATGGTGCCGGGCAGCAGGGCGCCCAGGTCGCCAATGTCCACCACAAAGCGGCAGGCGTCGTCCTCAATGGCGATCAGGTCGGCGTCGCGCAGGGCGTAGGCCAGCTCCTCGGCAAAGAAGGGGTTGCCCTCCGAGCGGTCGTGGACGAAATCGACGACCTCGCCGGCGACGAGGGAGGCGCCCAGCCGCTCGCGCAGCAGCTCGGCCACGTCCTCGCTGGCCAGAGGGTCGAGCCGCACCGTGACCGTGCGCGAATCGCGGCTCAGTTTCACATAGTCTTCGGGCGGCGACTCGCCCAGGGGCCGGGTGACGACCACCAGCAGCACCCTCGCCACGTCACGGCTGACGCGGCGGGCCAGCGCCCACGAGGCCGAATCGAGCCAGTGGGCGTCCTCCAGGACGATGAGCGTCCCGGCCTCTGCCGGCGTTGCCAGCAGCTTCAGCAGCCGCACCAGGAGGTTGACGGTGTTGTCGGCGCGGACCTCGCCGCTCATCTCCGACGTCAGGCCATTGTCCGGCAGGTTTAGCGCCAGCACGGCGTTGAGCAGGGGGGCCACTTCCTTCAGATCGGGCTCGGGTTCGAGCCGGGCCAGGACACGTTCGCGGCCCTCGCTGAGCGACACGCCGCGCTCCAGGCCGAACAGGCTGGAGAACACCGGGCGCCAGGCAAAATAAGCCGTCGCCTGCTCGACCGAATTGCCCGCGCCGACGAGGGCTGGCACGTCCGCCTGCCGCACCCGGCGCAGCAGGTCGGCCACCAGGCACGACTTGCCGATGCCCGGTTCGCCCTCAACGATGACGGCCCGGACCTCGCCGTTCGATTCGGTCGGGGTTTGTAACTCCCGCAGGCGTTCGGCCAGCATCGCCTTTTCGGCCCGCCGGCCGACGACAAAAAGCTCGCCGGGCTCGCTGGGCGCCCGCCGCTCTCCCCGAGCGCGGTAGACGGCCTGGGGGACTTTCTGGCCCTTGAGGATGAGGGGCGGCAGGGGGTGGAAGGTCAGCCGCGACTGGGCGCCCTGGTAGGTCGCCTCGTCGCACAGCACCGTGTCCTCGGCGGCGACCATCATCAGCCGGGCAGCGCGGTTGGGCGTGTCGCCGATGACCGTGTACTCGCGCCGCCGCTCGCTGCCCCGGTGGCCGCAAAAGGCCCGGCCGGTGGTGATGCCCACCCCGCCGCCCAGCCCCAGGTCTCGCAGCCGGGCCAGCAACGCCCGACCCGCCTCCACGGCCCGCACGCTGTCGTCCTCGTGGGTGTGGCCCGCCAGCCCCCAAGCCGCCACCGCGACCGTGCCCTTGTCGTCGACGACGAACTGGTTCAGGCTGCCCTCGTAGCGGTAGACGACCTCCTGGATGGCGTGCGTCGCGGCCTGCACGCGTTCCAGCACGTCCTGGGCGGCGTAATCGAGGCCCCGCACGTTCATGAATAGCGTCGTCACCCGCCGCAGGCTGGCCAGCCACCGCGTCTGCCCGGCCTCGATGCGCTCCACCGCCGTGCGGGGCACGTACGTCCGCAGGGCGGCGGCCGCCTCGGGGGGCAGGTCCAGCGGCGGCAGGGCGCGGGGCGGCAGCGGTTCGCGGATGCCGTAGAGGCGGGCGTAGCCGTCGGGCTGGGCCCGGCCGGTGCAGCGCTCGGCCACCAGCGCCCAGGCCTGCGGCGACAGCACCACCTCGCCGAGTCCGGCCACCTCCTCGGCGGCGGCCATCTGGGCCAGCGGGTCGCCGCCCACGACATAGTTCCAGCGGTTGTCCACGCCGCCGACGCTGGCCGCCCACACCTCGCCGGCGCCCAGGCCCGCCTTCAGCGACAGCACCAAGCCCTCGGCTACGGCGTAGCCGTTCAGCACGGACATGAGTGCCAGGCCGCATTGGGCCGCGCGCTGGGTTAGCGTGGCCAGGTCCTCGTCGGTATCTACCCCCGGCCAGGCGACGACGGTCGCGTCGCCGGCAAAGCCGATCACCTGCCCGCCGTGGGCCGCCAGGATATCGAGCAGTTTGCCGAAATAGTCGTTGATGACAGCCGACAACTGCTCGGCACCGACCGGCCCGCGGTCGGCCAGGCGTTGGGTCAGGGGCGTAAAGCCCGACATGTCGGCAAAGAGGATGACCGCCGGAAACCGGTCGGCCGTCGGCTCAGAGGGGGGTGCCGGATCGGCGGCGAACTGCCGGGCCAGCAACCTCGGCACGTACGGCATCAGCGTTTCAACGAGTGCGGACATAAACGACCTCCTGCATCTAGGACTTCTACGTCTCCATTGCGCCAGGCTTGTTCGGATCGAGGTGCCCGGCACTTGCACGGGGAACGCAGTGGGGACCACAGTCTCCGTTTTTGGCAAGAACGGTCTGTTTCTGGCAGTTTCTACAACGCGGACTGTTGTCCGCTTGGAGCTTGCCCCACAAATCTCTGTTGACCCCCTGGCACCTGTCCCCGTCATCGCTTCGAAAGTCTACTTTGACAGAACTTGTTGAGATAGGCGCACAACACGCTCAATCACCCAAGATTCTATCACAAGACCGCCCGAAGGGCAAGAAAGCAATCCCCAACTCTGTCCGAGTTGGGGATTGCTTCCCCGCGATGCCGGCCTGTCCTGCTACGCTTCGCCGGAGGCGTGTGCGGCCAGGCACAGGGGACGGCGCGCTCGCTAACGCTCGCTCGCAATGACACGGACTCGCCTCCCTGATTTCCCAATTTGCCACTTTGCCGGTATAATCCCCCCATTATCCTCGGAGTAGTGGCCAAGCGCTACTTGATATGTGGCGGACGTCCGCCACATATCAGGTACCATGCAGCCACTACCTCCTCGGAGTAGTGGCAAAATGGTAATACGTGGGGATATCCCCCACGTATCACTCGCTGTGACACCACGACCGCCTCGGAGGCAAGGGAGCAGAATGAGCGACAAACCGAGAGAACTGAGCGCCGACGAGCTGTGGGCGCCCTGCGACCCGACGATGTTCGAGTTCGAGACGACCGACAACCTGCCCGGCAAGGTGATGGTCATCGGCCAGGAGCGGGCCGTGCAGGCCATCGACTTTGGCGTGGGCATCGCCAGTTTTGGCTTCAACGTCTACGCCCTGGGCCAGCCCGGCACCGGGCGGACGACGACCATCCGCACCTTTCTCGACTGCTGCGCCGCAGACGAGCCGATCCCCGACGATTTGATTTATGTCAACAATTTCGCCGACGCCAACCGGCCCAATGCCATCTCGCTGCCGCCCGGCACGGCCATTCCCCTCCGGCAGGACATGGAAGAGCTGATCACCGACCTGCTCCGCGAGGTGCCCCGCGCCTTTGAGAGCGAGGATTACGAGAAACAGCGCGAGGCCATCCTCCGCGAGATTCAGGAGGAGCACGACGCCGCCCTGGCCGAGCTGGAGCAGCGGGTCGGCGAGCGAGGGTTCACCCTGGTCGAGACGGCCCACGGCCTGACCATCGTCCCCGTCCTCGACGGGCAGGCCCTGTCGGCCGAGGCGTACGAGCAGCTCGACGACGAGGCCCGCCGGGACATCGAGGCCCGCCAGGAGATCCTCCAAGGCGAGATCGGCGAGACGATGCGCGCCATCCGCAGCCTGGAGAAGGCGGCCAAGCGCAGGCTCGACGCTTTTGACCGCGAGGTCGCCGATTTCGCCGTGCGCCATTTCATCGAGGACGTCCGGGCGCGCTACGGCCACCTGGACGAGATCCCGGGCTACCTGGACCAGGTCCACGCCGACGTGGTGGAGCACGTGGACGAGTTCCGGGGCCAGGCCGAGCCCGGCGAGGATCTGACGCCGGCCATGCAGGCCAGCCGGCGCGAGGAGCTGCTCAAACGCTACCAGGTCAACGTCGTCGTGGACAATGGCCAGTTGGCCGGCGCCCCGGTAGTATTCGAATCGAACCCCACCTATCGCAACCTCGTGGGCCGCATCGAGCACCGCTCCGAGTTTGGCACGCTGGTCACCGATTTCACCATGATCAAGGCCGGCTGCCTGCACCGGGCCAACGGCGGCTACCTGGTCCTGGAGATGCGCGAGGTCCTGAGCAATCCCCTGGCCTGGGAGGCTCTCAAGCGGGCCATCAAGAACCGGGCCATCCGCATCGAAGAGATGGACACCCAGTTGCAGCCCGTTTCGACGGTGACCCTGGAGCCGGAGCCGATCCCCCTCGACCTCAAGGTGCTGCTTATCGGCGACCCGCTGAACTACTACCTGCTCTACGAGTACGACGAGGATTTCCGCAAACTCTTCAAGGTCAAGGCCGATTTCGGCACCGAGTTCGACCGCAGCCCCGAGACCAGCCAGTGTTACGCCCAGTTCATCGCCGCCCGCGGCCAGGAGGAGGGGCTGCTGCCCTTCGAGCCCCAGGCGGTGGCCCGCGTGGTAGAGTACGGCTCCCGCCTGGCCGGTCACCAGCGTAAGCTCAGCACCCGCTTTGGCCAGATCGCCGACCTGGCCCGCGAGGCCAGCTACTGGGCCCGGCGCGAGGGCCGCCTGCAGACCACGGCCGCCGATGTGGAGCGGGCCATCACCGAAAAGGTCTATCGCTCCAACCGCTCCGAGGAAGCGCTCCAGGACCTCATCGACGAGGGCACCATCCAGGTGGACGTCGCCGGCGAGGTGGTGGGCCAGGTCAACGGGCTGTCGGTGCTGGCCCTGGGCGACTATGCCTTCGGCAAGCCAGGGCGCATCACGGCCCGGACCTACACCGGCAAGGCCGGCGTGGTCTCGCTGGACCGCGAGGCCAAGCTGAGCGGCCGCATCTACAACAAGGGGCTGCTGACGCTGACGGGCTACCTGGGCGGCAAATACGCCCTCGACGCGCCTCTGAGCCTGTCGGCCACGATCTCGTTCGAGCAGTTGTACGACGAGATCGAGGGCGACAGCGCCAGCTCGACCGAGCTCTACGCCCTGCTCAGCAGCCTGGGCGACCTGCCGCTGAAACAGGGCATCGCCGTGACCGGCTCGGTGGACCAGCAGGGCCACGTCCAGCCCATCGGCGGAGTCAACGAAAAGATCGAGGGCTTTTTCCTCACCTGCCAGCACGAGGGGCTGACGGGCGAACAGGGCGTCGTGATCCCGGCCCGCAACGCCGTCAACCTCGTGCTGCGGGCCGACGTGCGGCGGGCCGTGGCCGAGGGCCGGTTCCACATCTACCCGGTGGACACGGTGGACCAGGGGCTCGAGATCCTCACCGGCCTGCCCGCCGGCGAGCCGGACGAGGACGGCCTCTACCCCGAGGACTCGGTCCACGGCCGGGTCCTGGCCCGCCTGGACGAGATCGCCAACAACCTGGACGGAAACAACAACTGACAAAGGAGAAACCTCGAATGGGACTTTGACGTGACGAAAGCGGCCGGCTGCACATCGAAACACCACTGATGGCCGAGTCGCTGATGGACAAAGGATTGCTGGCCGACACCGACCGGGGCCAGGTCTTTCGCCCGCTGCCCGACCTGAACGTCGTCAAGCTGGGCGGGCGGAGCATCGTCGACCGGGGGCGCTGGGCACCCAGTTCGTTCCTCCCGACGAATCGGGCCGCTACCTGGGCATCGCCAACCTGGCCGGCGCCGGGGCAGGCATCGTCGGGGCAGGTATCGGCGGGCCGATGGCCGATCTGATCAACGCCCTGCGACCGGGAGCCGGGTATCTGGTCGCACTCGCCGCCTACGGGGTACTTCTCTTGCTCTCCGTCGTAGCCCTCAACCGCGTGCCCCGGACCGGCCTTCTGTGACGAGGACTGTGCTGTCCGGGGGATGTCTACTGGCTCAACGGCGGGAGACGGACCCGGTACTCGTTGTCCAGCGGCGCCTGTGCCCTATTGCCTGGCTGCCAGCAGCCGGGACTTTTTTTTTCTGGCGGCACACGGGGTTGACATCCGGCTCGTCTTGGGGTAGACTGATCGAGGCGAGTTGTAAGCCGGCTGCGCGTGATCTGTAGGAGGACCGAACATGAATCGTCAGCGTCACCGGGCTGTTGGCTTGTTGTTCTTTTTTCTCCCCGTTTTCCTGATCGTCGCTTGTGGGCTGCGGTGGACCGCTTCGGGCATCGAGTCCCCGGCAGCGACAGAGCCGGCGCCGAGTGCGGCTGAGACTCGCGTCGCTCCGGGGTCGCCGCCTCCTTCGATGGGGAAAGGGGACGCGGCCTGGGCGCTGTGGAGCCGGGAGACCCGGTTGCGCGGGGCCAACATCTACCAACGCCGCGTCTACCCCGAGCTGGACGGCACCCAGTTCATGGGTCCTGGCCCCGTTGGCCCGCCCTACGTCCAGGCCGACTTTGATCAGTTGGCCGCAATGGGCGCCAACTATGTGAACGTCTCCTACCCCGGCCTGTTCCGCATCGATCCCCCCTTTGTGCTCGAACCCGAGATTCAGAATCACCTGGACGATCTGCTGGACATGATCGCCCGGGCCGACATGTTTGCCGTGATCAGTTTCCGCACCGGGCCGGGGCGTAGCCCGTTCACCTTCTTCTGGGATGAGGTGGGGGACTGGTTCGACGCCAGTTATCTCAATGACTCGGTGTGGCAGGACCCGGCGGCGCAAGATGCCTGGGTGGAGATGTGGCGCCACACCGCCGAGCGCTACCGCCACAATCCCATCGTCGTCGGCTACGACCTGATGGTCGAGCCCAATTCCAACGAGGTGGGCAGCCACGCCCTCGACGATCCGCTGCACATCTGGGACCCGGAGGAGTTCTATGCCCGGTACGGGGGCACACTCTACGACTGGAACCAGCTCTATCCGCGCATCACGGCCGCCATCCGCCAGGTGGACCCCGATACGCCGATCCTCATCGGCGGCAATGGTTACAGCGCCGTCGAGTGGCTGCCCTACGTGGAGCCGACCGGCGATCCGCACACCGTCTACCTGGCCCACCAGTACACGCCCCACAACTATACCCACCAGTGGTGGGAGTCCATCGAATGCAACTATCCGGGCCTGTGCGATTTGGATTGGGATGGGCAGAACGACGACTGGCTGGACCGCGCCTGGCTGGACGAGCTGCTCACAACGGTGGACGATTTCGCGGCCGCCCACGGCGTGCCGGTGGCCGTGAACGAGTTTGGCGTAATCCGCTGGGTCCCCGGCGCGGCCGAGTTCATGGACGACGAGATGGATCTCTTTGAGCAGCGGGACCTGAATCACGCCCTCTGGGTCTGGGACCCGGCCTGGGCGCCGTGGGCCGGGGAGGTGGACGCCTTTAACTTCCGCCACGGACCCGACCCCCAGAATCACAGCGACGTGGAATCGAGCGCGCTGATGGGCGTCATCCTGGAAGCCTGGGGCCGCAACACGCTGCGTCCCTCGTCGGCCATGACCGAGACGAGCTATCTGCCCCTCGTCGCCACGAGCGCCGCCCCGGAGGCTCAGCCGCTGGCCCTCGACGAGGTGGGCTATTGGGCTTACCAGCTTCAGGCCATCAGCGAGCCGGGGGCCGTGGATGCCCTGGTCGCGTCCCGGTACGACATGCTCGTGCTGGAGCCGACGCGCACCGACTGGTCGTCGGACGACAAGTTCTTTGACACGCGGGGCATGGTCGCCCGGCTGAAGGATTCCTGGGCCGGCGACGGCGTCCATCGTAAACTGGTCGTCGCCTACATCGACATTGGCGAGGCGGAGGATTGGCGCTGGTACTGGACCTGGTCGAAAGCGTGGAATTGCCGGGGAGATCCGCCCTCCGACTGGCCCGATTACATCCTGGCCTGCGATCCCGATGGCTGGATGGGCAACTATCCGGTGGCCTACTGGGACCCGGCCTGGAAGGACGTCATCATCTATGGCCAAAACACGGGCAGCCACCCCGACCGGGACTATGCCAGCGCCATCGACGAGGCCATCAAGGACGGCTTTGACGGCATCTATCTCGATTGGGTGGAGGGCTATGAGAACGAGGACGTCGTGGCGGCGGCCCAGGCGGCGGGCAAGGACCCGGCAGCAGAGATGATCGCCTTCATCGGGGAGATGCGGGCCTATGCCCAGGCCCGCCGGCCCGGCTTTCTCATCGTCCAGCAGAACGCCGCAGGGCTGATCGACGGCCGCCCGGAGCTGCTGGCCGTCATCGACGCCATCGCCCAGGAGGCGGTCTGGTACGATGGCGACGCCACCGACGACTGGGACGACCCCGACGGCTACGATTGGGAGAACGACCCCGAGCTGACCGACTACTACCTGGACTACCTGACCGGGTACCTGGACGCCGGGCTGCCGGTGTTCAACTGCGAATATGCGCTGGCCTACGCGGATGCGGCCTATGCCAACTCGTACGCCGAGGGATTTGTGCCCTACGCCACTCGGTGCTCCTTGTCGCGGCTGACGACGACGACGCCGCCCGGCTATTGATCCGGTGGCGGGGGCGGGCAGGACTCGCTTTTTGCCTAAAAGCCGACGGCGCAGCCATCCTTGCGGGGGTCCGAGGCGCCCCATAGGGCGCCGCTCTCCGGGTCCAGGGCGATGACGTCCCCCGCGCCAAAGCCGGGCGCGAACGTCGTCTCGGGCTGCACCTCGTGGCCCAGGGCCGCCAGCACCTGGCGCGTCTTGAGGGGCACGCCGGTCTCGACGGCCACCCTCGGCCCGCCCTTTTCGTCCACGCGGAAGCGGGGCGCGTCGAGGGCCGCCTGAGGCGCCAGCCCATAGTCCACCATGTTGACGAGGACTTGCAGGTGGCCCTGGGGCTGCATAAAGCCGCCCATCACCCCGAAGCTGAGCCACAGCTTGCCGTCGCGCAGGGCCATCGCCGGAATGATGGTGTGGTAGGGCCGCTTGCCGCCAGCCAGGGCGTTGCGGTGGCCCGGCTCCAGCACGAAACACGCCCCCCGATTTTGCAGGCAAATGCCCGTACCCGGCACGACCAGCCCCGAGCCAAAGCCGTAGTAGAGGCTGTTGATGAACGACACGGCGTTGCCCTCGCGGTCTACCACCGTCAGGTAGACCGTATCTTTATGTTCAGGCATCCCCGGAGCCATTAGTTCGACCGCAGCGTCCGGCTGGATGCGGGCCCGCTGCCGGGCGGCGTACTCCTTGGACAGCAACCCCTCCACCGGAATGTCAACTAGCGCCGGATCGGCCACGTAGCGGCTGGCGTCGGCCATGCCCATCCGCATCGCCTCGATCATGACGTGCCAGCGGGCGGGGTCGAAATAGTCCATCTCGCCCAGGTCGTAGCCCTCGACGACGTTGAGGGCCACCAGCGCGGCGAGGCCCTGGCCGTTGGGCGGATGCTCCAGCACCTCGACGTCGCGGTAGGTGGTGCGGATGGGCGTCTCCCAGGTGGCGGTGTGGGCGGCCAGGTCGTCGGCGGTCAGGTAGCCGCCCTTTGACTGCACGGTCGCGGCGATCTTTTCCGCCAGCGGGCCGCGATAAAAAGCCTCGGCGCCGCCCTCGGCCACGGCGCGGAAGGTCCGGGCCAGGTCGGGCTGGCGGTGGATCTGGCCCGTCCGGGGCGCGGGCAGGTAGACGCGGGCCGCCTCGGCGTCGTGCGAGAGCTTGTCGGCGGACCGCTGCCAGCCGGCGGCAATCCGCTCGCTGACGGGAAAGCCTTCCTCGGCCGTCCCGATGGCGGGGGCCAGGCATTCGGCCAGGCTCAGCCGGCCAAAGCGCTCGATGAGGACGGCCCAGCCGCTGGCCGCGCCGGGCACGGTGACCGGGAGGGGGCCGAGCAGCGGGATCTCGTCCAGGCCCCGGCGCCGGGCCTCGTCCAGTGTGAACGCCGCCGGGGCGCGGCCGCTGCCGTTGAGGGCCGTCACCCGGCCGCTGGCCGCCTCGTAGACCAGGGCGAAGCAGTCGCCGCCGATGCCGGTGGACATCGGCTCGACGACGTTGAGCATGGCCGCCGTGGCGACGGCGGCGTCGGCGGCGTGGCCGCCGGCCATCAAGGTGCGCAGCCCGGCCATCGCCGCCAGCGGCTGGCTGGTGGCGACCATGCCGTGGCGGGCCAGCACGTTGGAGCGGCGGGAGGGAAAGTGCCTTGATTTCGTCACGCGAACCTCCGATCAATCGACGAATTTGCCCAGGAGCCACTCCAGGCTCAGTGTTCCCCTGGAGCGATCCCAGCGCACGAGCACAACATAGAACAGGATGACAAAGAGCCCGGCCAGGCCCAGGGCTCCGGGCAGGTTGACCGCGTCGGCATAGTAGGCCCAGCGGTCATCGTAGCGGAGCAGGCCCAGCAGGGCGATGGGCCAGATGTGGGCAGCGTGATGCACGACGTAGGTGGTGAGCGAGTAGCGGCTGTAGCACCGGAAAAATGCCAGCCCCGGGCGGGGTGCCGGACGCAGGTCGAGCCGGGTGTGCAGAAACCAGAAGGCCGACAGGATAACGCCCAGCACGGCGAGGAGGTAGCTGGTCGAGGCCGGATAAAAGGTCAGGGGCGAGAGGTGGCTGTATGCCTCAACGTCGGGGTGTGCGCGGCCGACGAGGAGGCTCAAACCAACCCCCAGGCCCAGCAAGCCCAGGCTTGCGAGGGGCAGCCAGGGCAGGGTAGATTTGGGGGGATCGAGCAAGATCAACCGGGCCGTGGCGAACCCGACCAGGGGAAAGACCAGCCAGGGCAAGACGGGAAAGTAGCCGTTGACGAACAGGCCCCGCAGCAGGTGTTTGAGGCTCGTCGGGGCGTGGTACTCGGTGTAGGCTGCGTCCCAGTACGAGGGGTAGCGGGCCAGCTCCCGCAGCCAGGGGCTGACCAGGATCACCAGCGCGGCGAGCAGGAGCAGCCAACCCGGCGGCAGCCGGCGCAAGGGGTAGAGCGCGAGGAGGGCAAAGCCGATGAAGGTCAGGATGTCCCAGGTGAACACCTCCTCCGGTCCCCAGATGAGCAGCAGGAACACCAGGCCGACGACAAAGACAGCGACGCTCCGCTTGACGGTGCGCCGGGCGATGTCCCGGCCGGGGTGCCCCCGGGCCGCCTGTTTGTGCAAAGACAGGCAGAGGCTCATGCCCACCAGGAAGGTAAAGATGGGCGCGGCCAGGCTGCCCAGCACCGTCGAAACGCTCCACAGCCAGTCCGGCCCGCCGTTGCTTGCGGCCAAATAGTCGGCAAAATGAACCTGGACCATGAGCAGGATGGCCGTGGCGCGGAGCAGGTCTATGGAATCGAGGCGTTTCATTGCGCTACGAATCGCGGATGCGGATGGCCCACGGTGCCAGGGCAAAAACGCGCTCGCGGAGGAGGGCCGCCGGCCCGGCCAGCCAGGCGCCGGCGTCGGACGGCCGGGCCAGGGGGAGCAGGTGCCGCTTGGGCGCCGAGACGTTGACCAGGGGCACGTGGCGCTCGGGCGGCAGGCCGGCCAGCTCGCGGGCGCGGGCCGCGGCGGCGTGCAGGTCGCCCAGTTCATCCACCAGGCCGCGATCGAGGGCCTGGGCGCCGGTCCAGACGCGGCCCCGGGCCACGGCCTCGACCTCGTCGTCGGCCATCCCCCGGCCCTCGGCCACGCGCCGCTTGAACAGCGCGTAACCGGCGCCGATGTCGGCTCGAATCTTTTCCCGCTCCTCGTCGTCAAATGGCGCCGTGTCGGCGTAGAGGCCGGCCGCCTTCCCTCGCGCGACCACTTCGCGATTGGCCTCGATCTTTTCGAATAGCCCGCGGGTGACGATCTTGCCGCCCCAGATGCCGATGGAGCCGGTCAGCGTCGCCGGCTGGGCGACGATGGCCTCGGCCGGGGCCGAGACGTAGTAGCCGCCCGAGGCCGCCCGGTTGCTCATGTAAACGACCACCGGCTTGACGCGGCGCAGGTGGGTCACCTCGCGCCCGATCAGGTCGGAGGCCAGGGCCGAGCCGCCCGGCGAGTCGACGTGGAGGATGACGGCCGCAAGCTTTTCGTCCTGCTCAGCGGCGCGGAGCTGCTGGACCAGGGTCTCGGAGCCGGCCTGCCTGGAGGGTACGGGCAGGGGGACGGGCAGGGGCAGGGGCGGCTCGCGGCTGGGGCCGGGCACGATCAGGCCCGCCAGCGAGACGACGCCGATGGCCCGCCGGCTGCGCCAGCGCACGGGCCGGACCAGGCGCTTTTGGGCCTGGTCCCAGGGCATGAGCTCGGCCGGATCATCCTCGGTGCCCAGGTAGGCCGGCAGCTCGTCCTCGTAGCAGACGGCGTCGAGGAGTTCGGCCTCCTCGGCCTGGTGGGCCGTCAGCGGCACGGTGTCGAACAGCTCGCCGATGCGGTCGGGGGTCAGGTCCCGCCCCTCGCTTACGGCTTCCAGCACGTGCTCGTAGACGGAATCGAGCACGGCTTCGAGCATCTCGCGGTGGGGCTCGGTCATCTCGCTGCGGCGGAAGGTGTCGGGCGTGACCTTGTACTCGGCGATGGCCTCGATGTCGGCCTGGAGGCCGACCAGGGCCAGGGTGTCTTTGAGAAAGAGCGTCTCGGACCAGAGGCCGGCGGCGCGAAAGTGGGCGCTCTCGGGGGCCAGCACCTCGTCGCAGGCCGAGGCCAGGTAGTAGGGCCACATGTCCAGGTCGTGGAGGTAGGCGATGGCCCGCTTGCCCGACGCCCGGAAGCGGCTGATGGCCTGTCGCAGGCTGCCCAGCGTCGCCGCGTCGGCCGCCAGGTTTGCGACGACGAGCACGACGCCCTCGGCACGCGGATCGGCTGCGATGCGCGCCAGGGCGTCGTCGAAGGATTCGACGCTGGGCGGCGGCGAGGGCCAGGGCAGCAGCGACAGGGGAAAGCGGCGCTCGGGCCGGGGCGCGCGCTCGGGGTAGCTGCCGCTCACGCGCAGGACGACGTACTCGCCGCCCTCGCGGCGCAGCAGGCGCAGGCGGTTGGTCAGCGCCCGGTATCCGTTGCGGAAGAGGTCTGAGATCAAGATACGCTCGGCCATTTTCTCTCCTTGGTGTAGCATTTGGGCCTGGAAAAACCCAGGTGCCTGGCACCTGAATCCCGCCGAACGCTATTATAGTCCG
>CAYLZO010000092.1:16830-18495 GCA_964387775.1 uncultured Anaerolineaceae bacterium | reverse complement strand
GCGACGTGGACCTGGGCTTCAACGCGGCCCATCCCCACCGGGAGGAGATCGTGGTCGAGCTGGTCTCGCCATCCGGGACGCGGGCGCGCCTGGTCAAAGCCGGCGGGGCGACCTACGGCTTTGCCAACTATGACGTCTGGCTGGATGACGCCGCCGCACAGCCGCTGCACGTCCCGGCGGACGACGACCTGGCCGCGCCCTACTACGACCGCCCGGCCCGGCCCGACGCCGCCCTGAGCACCTTTGACGGCGAGCCCTCGGCCGGCACGTGGGAGCTGCGCATCTGCGACCGGAACCCGGCCCTGTACGACGGCGCCTACCATCGCGCCCGCCTGAGCCTGACGCCCCAGGGCGCGGCCCTCTCCACGGCCGGCACCTGGTCCTACCCCCTGCCCCTGGTCGCAGGCGCCGACGGCCTGGCCCAGACGCTGACCATCCACGGCCGGGACGGGGTGGGCAACCAGGCGCCGCCCCTCAGCCTGAGCTACGTGCTGGACGTCGTGCCGCCGGCGCTGGCCGTCGGCACCTACGTCTCCCAGACGCTGCAGAACGATCCGGCCGTAGTCCTGGGCGGCACGGTGCGCGATGGCGAGGGCCTGAAGGAAGTCTACGTGGAGGTCGCCCCACCCGACGGCGCAACCTACTGGGACGCCGTCACCCGCGTTGGGGAGAACTGGAGCTACACGCCGCGCGCGGGCCGGGCGGGCGTCTTCACCCTGTGGGTGGAAGCCTACGACCGGGCGGGCAACCGCAGCGAGGCGGGTCCATTCCAGGTAAGGCTGGTACAGCCGCCGGGCACCTATGAGATCTGGCTTCCCCTATTGGCCAAGAACTGGACATCGTCGCCGGCGCCTCACCACCGGATCTGGCTGCCTTTGATCTTGAAAGGCGAGGGCGGGGCCACATCGGAAGGTCCCCACGACAGGCCGACGGCTGCGCAAACCATGCCCGCGCTCTCTACGCCGACCGGCACGGCTACGCCAACCGAGACACCCACGCCGGCGGCCCACCCACGCCGGCAGTTCCGAGAGGTAGGGCTGGATGATGCTGGCTATGGCAAAACCACCCTCCTGGCGCAACTGAAGGCGGAAGGAGGAAGGCGGAAGAACTTTCGCCCTCCCGCATCTCCGACGCCGCCGGTCACTGCACGTCGGCGGTGAGGCGGACCTCGGCCCACGGCTGGGTCGGATCGTTGGTGGCGAACCACACCAGCCGCACCACCTCGCCCTTGGTGGGGTGAAAATCGGGGTCAAAGGTGACGGTCAGGTCGGCGCGCTGGCCCGGTGGGATGGCGCTGCTGGAGAGTTCGGCCGTGGTGCAGCCACAAGACGTCACCAGGTTCCAGACCTGGAGGTCCGTCGTGCCCGTGTTTTGCACGGCAAAGATGTGGGCCACGTCGGGACACTTGGGGATGGTCCCCAAATCGACGCTGGTGGTGGGCAGGTCGAGATGGGGCAGTGCCGCGCCTTCCGGGGCCGCGCAGCCCACGGCGACGACCAGGACCATTTGTCTGCATCGTCGATCTGTGGTATTATGTCGCCGATGGGAACTATCCGCATCGCTGTCATAGATGATCAAACCCTCGTCTGCGAGGGGCTGGCCTTGCTGTTGGCGATGGTGCCGGACCTGACTGTGGTGGGCACGGCCGCCGACGGTCGCCAGGCG
>CAYLZO010000092.1:0-16820 GCA_964387775.1 uncultured Anaerolineaceae bacterium | reverse complement strand
CTCGTCGCCGAACAGTCCCCCGACGTGGTGCTGATGGACGTGCGCATGCCGGGCATGAACGGCGTAGCCGCCACCCGCGAGATCTGCGCCCGCCACCCCACGACCCGCGTTATCGTGCTGACCACCTTTGACGACGACGAGTACGTCTTTGAATCGCTGCGGGCCGGCGCCGCCGGGTATCTGCTCAAAGACGCCGACCCCGACTACCTGGCCGCGGCCATCCGCGCCGTGCACGCCGGCGACTCGATCCTCGATCCCGCCGTCACCGAGAAGGTGATCGACCGGGCGACCCGCGCAGATACAGAGCCGGTCCTGACCGAGCGGCTGACCCCCCGCGAGCGTGACGTGCTGGACCAACTGGCCAAAGGCGCGACCAACGCCGAGATCGCCGAGCAGTTGTGCCTGGCCGAAGGCACGGTCAAGAACCACGTTAGCCACATCCTGAGCAAGCTGGGCGCGCGCGACCGGACCCACGCCGTCCGCCTGGCGGTGGAATGGGGATTGTTACATGAGTAGCACCTCCACGGACACAATATCTCTCCCGGACATCCGCGCGGGCCGCAAGACTTTTGTCGCGACCGTCGTTGCTGTGTACGTCGCGACCTTTGCTTTCCCGCAACACTCATTCACCTCCGCCGAGATCTCTGGCCTGATCGCGGCGGGCGGGTTGTACTTGCTGGTGGGCATGTATGGTGCCGAGTTCTACGTCCGCACGGGTTCGCCCCTTGCCCTGGCCGTATTCTATGTGATCGAGGTTCCGCTGGCCGGGTTGATCGTGTACTGGACGGCCGGTTTTTTTCTCGCCGGCCTGATCCTGCTGCCACTGGCCGGATTAAGTGTGCAGGTGTTGCCGCGCCGCCGGATGCTGGCCGTGTGTGCTTTGCTCGTCACCGCCCTGGCGGTATCCTACGGGTTGCGCGGCGGCTGGGAGGCGGCCCTGCTGGCCGGAATCGGCTACCTGACGGCCGTCGTGTTCGTGGTCCTGATCACACAAACGGCCGTGCGTGAACGGGAGGCCCGCGCCGAGGTGGAACGGCTGGCGACCGAATTGAGCGAGGCCAACCGCGAGCTGCGAGCATACGCGCTTCAGACCGAGGAACTGGCCGTGACCCGCGAGCGCGCCCGCCTGGCCCACGAACTCCACGATTCGGTGGGCCACACCCTGACCGCTCTGGATGTACAGTTGGAGATGCTGGCCCGCCTGCCCCCCGGCCGGAGCGAGCAGCGCCGGCAGATCGCCGAGCAGGCGCGGGCGCTGGTCAAAGAGGGGCTGGCCGGTGTGCGCCGGGCAGTGCGGGCGCTGCGCCCTGCTGCCCTGGAGTCCTTCTCGCTGCCCGAGGCGATTGCGGCGCTGGTGGCCGAGTTTGGGCAGACTATGTCGATTCAGACCACCTGGGAGGTCGTGGGAGAGATTCAGCCCCTGCCGTCCCGCCTGGCGCTGCCCCTCTACCGGGCTGCACAGGAGGCGCTGACCAACGTCCGGCGCCACGCCCCGGCGGCGCAGCAGGTGGCCGTCCGGCTGTGCTACGAGCCGGAGGCGGTGACGTTGTGCGTGGAGAACGCCCCCCCTGCCCTACGGGCATCCCCCCCGCGGGCGGAGGGGACTGAGGGGGGGTATGGCCTGCGGGGCCTGCGCGAGCGCGCTGAGCTGCTGGGCGGCACCTTCAGCGCCGGGCCGGATGACGCCGGTAACTTTCGGCTGGAAATACACCTTCCTCTGCCCTGAAATGGCCCCCACCCCGACCCTCCCCCGCTGCGCAGCGCTTGCAGGGGAGGGAGCTGGCCTCCCCCCTGTGGCCGTAGGCACGGGGGGGACTGGGGGGGGGCGGCCCCCAACCGTGACCCGTCATGGGCAGTCATGGTTCCTCCTCCTCAAAAGTCGTGACAAAAATATGCCTTCTGGCACGAGACAGCCGCCACTTTTTCGGGTATGCTGGGGGCATGAACCCATTAAAGCCAGCGTATACGTCGTTTCTCATCCGCCTGTGGCGCGATCCGCCGACCTCGCTCGCGTCGCAGGCGGCCGGGAGCGAACGGTTCGACGTTGCTCACCACGAGTGGCTGGTCCAGGTGGAGCACATCTCCAGCGGGACAAAGGAGTACTTTTCCTCGCTGGAGGCACTCTTTGCCTTTATCCAGGCGCAGTTGCCCGAGCCATCTCTGGCGCCTCATGAGAAGGTGGATGAAAGCATCGTGAAAGGTCAATGACAATGAAAAAACGGATCGTCCTGGCTATCGTCCTGGCCTTTGCCCTGCTTGCGGGGACCACGAGCCCGGGAGTCCCGATGAGAGGACAGGCACAGTCCTCGGACCCCTTCGGCCCAGGCTGGCACCTGGGCACGGCCGCGCCGGTGTCTCCCGCCGAGGCGCAGCACATTCTTGCCGGCCGGCGGGTGAGCGTGCCACCGGCCAGCGCGGCCCTCCCCGCTTCCGAGACTGAGGCCACCGTTGAAATCGAGGCCCTCGCCCGCGCCCTGGAATATGACCCCAAACTCATCTTTGATTACGTCCACAACCACGTCGAATACGTGCCCACCTTTGGCTCGGTGAACGGCGCGACGGGGGCGCTGTTGGCCGGCCGGGGCAACGACTGGGATCAGGCCTCGCTCTTTATTGCCCTGATGCGCGCCTCTGGTTACACGGCCAACTATGTGCGGGGGGACGTTGCCTACAGTACGGACCGCCTGGCCCACTGGCTCGGTGTGCGGAACGCCTCCGTCGACGACGTGCTGGCCTACGGCGGCATCCCGGCCACACTGCTGGGCGGCGGCTACCGCCTCACCCGCGCCTGGGCCGAGGCGGAAATCAGCGGCCAGACCTACGTCTTTGACCCGGCGATGAAAGAGTACACTGAAACCAGCGGCATCGACCTGGCGGCCGCCAGCGGCTACGACCGGGCAACCTTCATGGCCCGCGCCCAGGAGGGCGCCATCGTCGCTTCCGACCTGGTCCAGTACATGAACGAGGCCAACGTCCGGGCCGACCTGGCGACCTACAGCCTGAACCTGGTGGCTTACATCCAGACCCATCTGCCCGACGCCACCCTGGCCCAGGTCATCGGCGGGCGCGAGATCATCCCCGCCGAGCTGTCCGCCTATCCGACCAGCCTGCCCTATGCCCAGGAGGTGAGCAACGAGACGACGTTTGCCACGATTCCCGATACGTACCGGCATACGTTGCGCGTGGAGCACGAGGGCCTGGACCACACCTTTTACACCTTTCAGGTCGCGGGGCAGCGGGTGTCCATCTTTTACGACGAAAGCGACGACTACCGGCCCGTCCTGCGGGTGGATGGCGCCGTCGTCGCCAACGGCAATGCGACTTATCCCGGCAGGCTGTACGACCTGACCCTCACCGTGGACCACCCCTACGCGGCCGACGGCGGGACCTATGCCGACCAGACGGGAACCATGCAGCTCGTCAGTGGCTCCGATTATGTCATCGTGCACGATTTCAACGCCGCTTCCGGCGAACTGATCGCCAGCCGCGACCGCTTGCTCACGCAGTACGTCCACGACGGGTTGGCCGAGGACTCGGAGGCGGTGCGCGGCGAGGGCTTGTGGCTGATGGGGCTGAACTACGCCAACGAGGATCACCTGTTCGCCCGGCTGTTGGGCCAGATCGGACAGGGGGTCTTTATCAAGCACCACCTGGTGGGGTTGATGGGCCAACGGGAGGGGTACTTGATCGATCTGCCCCTGAGCGTCACCTCCTTCGCGCCCTCCGGCGGCGCGTCGGCCCTCACCGCCCACCGGGCCCACGGCATGATGGGCAGCGCCCTGGAGCACGGCATGTTGGAGCAGATGCAGGGCACGGACCGGGAGGCGCTGTCCAGCGTCAAGGTGCTCCAGCTCAACAACTCAGCGGGGGACATGACCTTCCTGGCCGACGCCGGCAACTGGAGCACGGTCGAGCCGAACTTGAAGAACTACTGGCCTGACGACCTGGCCTTTATCCAAACCAGAATCTACGACGGTTACACCTTTGTGCTGCCGGAATATGGCGACATCAGCCTGAACCAGTGGTCCGGCAGCGGCTACATCGGCTACAAGGGCAGCAGCATGGGCATGTGGATCGGCGGCGGCTATTCGGGCGGGATGGTGAGCAAAATACTCGACATCCTTACCAAGCTGCTGCAAGACATGCTCAGAGGATTCCTGCTGCTTCCTGATGAGGAAGAGGAGACGGAAACCCCAGAGAGTGAAGACCCTGTGGACATGGTGACGGGCGCTTTCCATTTCGAGAAACGTGATCTCGTTGCCGGGCCGGACGGCCTGCTGTCGCTGGACTTTAGCCGCGCTTACAACAGCTTCAACAACAGCCTGGGCCCGATGGGGTATGGCTGGACACATAACCATATGCTCTCTCTGGTTACCCAAAGTGATTATGGCCCCGCTTTGGGGCTGCGCCAGCCTACTGACGCCTCGGCGCTGATCATCTTTTCCCAGGTGATCCTGGACGTGGCGGAGAACGAGGACAACATCCAGGGCTGGATGACGGCCGACCTGGCGACGAAATGGGCCATGGATCAATTGCTGGATAACGCCGTCACGGCCAGCCTGATCGGTACCAGTTTGAAATACATCCGGCTGCCTGACGGCACCTTCAACCCTCCTCCGGGCATCCGTTACGATCTCGTCCAAAAAGATGGCTACATCTATGCCCAGCAGGGTTCTGCTTGCATGATCTACAACGCGGAAGGCCGCGCCCGATACTGGATCGACGCCAGCGGCAACACGCTGACGTACACCTACGACGGAGATGGCAGGCTCCAATCGGTAGGCAACCCTACCCTGGGCCAGACGCTGATGTTTACCTACACCGACGACTTGCTGACGGCAGTGGGCGATCAGGCCGGCCGGGCGGTCACTTTCGAGTACACCGATGGCGAGTTGACCACATTTCGAGATGCCGAGGGCCATGCCTCCGCGTATGGTTACGATGATGCCCACCGCCTGACCACCGTAACGACCCCGAAAGGACATACGATTACCACCAACGTCTACGATGACCTGGGGCGGGTAGTCACCCAGGCGGATGCGCTGGGCCACACGACGACGTTCTACTTTGGCGGTCACCGCAATATGGAAGTACGCCCCGACGGTGGCCGCGTCGTGTACTATGTGGACGGCCAGGGGTTAACCACTGGCCGCGAGGACGTCCTCGGCAACCGCATGACCATGAGCTACGACGGCCAGTATCACCTGCGCGCCACGACCGACCGCGAGGGCAGCGTCACCACCTTCGACTACCACCCCGCCAGCGGCGAGTTTGCCGCCGTCACCAACAGTGAGGGCTACACCACGCAGTACGCCTACACCGCACAGCAGCACGCCTGCACCAACCCACTTAACAGCGACAGCGTTACGTTCACCTCTTACTACGTCGAGCGGGTAGACCATCCCGATGGGAGCTCTGAGAGCTACACGTACAACGATGACGGCAACATGGAGACCCGCACCGACCAGGCTGGAGAAACCTGGACCTACGAGTACAACGGCCGGGGGCAGATAATCCGTTTCATCAATCCGGCGGGCGGCGCAACAGAATACAGCTACAATCCCGATGGGACCCAGGCGTCCAGCACCGATTCGGACCTGGGAATCACTACCTATGGCTACGACGCCTACCTGCGGCAGGATCGTATCACCCAGCCGGGAGATCACAGTACTATCACCACCTACAACCTGAACGACCGGGCTACGGCGATCACCGATGCGCGCAACAACGTAACCGGCTACCAGTACGATCCCAACGGCAACTTGCAGGTTTCCACCGATGCGCTCGGGAATCAGACGTCCTACGTGCTCAACGCCATGGACCTGGTCGCGCAAACCACCGATAGGCGCGGAAACGTCTCTACGCAGACATACGACGAGATGAACCGCCTGGAGACGAGCACCGATCCCAACGGCAATACCGTCACCAGCGAGTACGATCCGCGCGGCTGGCTCAACCAGACTACCGACCCGGCTGGCAACGCCTGGCAGACCGGTCGCAGCCAGGAAGGGGTGGTCGTCTCAAAGACGACTCCCCAGGGATTCGTCACCACCTACGGTCTCGATTCGTTGGGCAACATCACCACGGTCAGCGATCCGCTCGGCCACACCACGATATATGACCGCGATGAGATGGGCCGAACCACCGCCATCACCGACCCGCTGGGCCGGGCAACCACCTACGAATACGACGAGCGCGGCCTGCTCACCGATGTAACTTTGCCTGACAACCGTTCGGTGGCTTACGATTACAACAACCTGGGGCTGATCGAGACCATCCACGATCTGAACGGGCAACCCTGGCGCTTCGATTACACCACCCCGGGCCGCCTGCGCAGTCAGACCGATCCGCTGGGCCAGACCTGGGCGTACAGCTACAACCCCCGCGGCCTCCTGGAGCAGGTCACCTATCCCACCGGCGAGACCGAGACCCGCACCTACGACGCGACGGGCAACCTCACCCGCAAGCAGTTCTCCGGCGGCCTCGATCTAGGCTTTAGCTACGACGAGTTGAATCGCTTGACCGGGGCGGATGGCATCGGCCTTGACTACAACAAAGAGGGCCAGGTCATTACCACCGCGGAGCAGGCCACGGGAATGTCGTTCGGCGCAGCCTACGATGACGGCAGGCGGCTGGAGCAGGTGACTTATGCTGGTATTTTTACCGTTACTTACCAGTACGACGCCCGCAGCCTGCTCACCCGCGTTTCCGACGACCTGACGGGGGCCAGCATTCAGTTCACGTACGATGACGATGGGCGGTTGACCGGGATGGCGCGCTCCAACGGGGTGAACGCGGTCCTCACCTGGGATGCCGCCTCGCGCCTGACGCGTATGCAAGAGGGTTCGCTGATCGACCTGCGATACGGCTACGACCCCGCCGGGCAAGTCATTTCCCAAACTTATTCCCAGCCGCTGGATCCGGTCGAGACTCTGGTGGGGCAATACACCGCTTTTTCCCACGACGCGGCCTCGCAAGTCAGCAGCGTGGGCTACAGCTACGACGCCCGCGGGCGCCTGACCGCCGACGCCGGCCACACCTACACCTGGGATGCCGCTTCCCGATTAACCGGCCTCGATGGTACCTCCCTGACTTATAATGGTTTGAATGCCCTACTGACCCGCACCGCAAATGGCCAGACCACCCGCTATTTTTACAACAACGCCATTGCGCTGACCCCCATCATGGCCGAGCGAGATGAAACCGCAGGCCAGTTCACCCGCTACTACGTCTGGACGCCGGGCGGGGACCTGCTCTACACGATCGACGCCGCCGGCGGGAATCAGGCCTACTTCTATCACTTTGACCCCACCGGCTCGACCCTGGCGTTGACCAGTCAGACCGGCGCGCTGGCCGATGCCTATGCCTACACCCCCTACGGCGTGCTCCTCCAGCACACCGGTTCGAGCGACCAGCCTTTCACGTATGCCGGGCGCTGGGGCGTGATGGCCGTGGATGGCCTGTACTACATGCGCACGCGCTATTACGATCCCGGCAGCGCTCGCTTTCTCAGCCGGGATTCAGCCTGGGGCCACGATCTGGAGCGTGTGCCGGAACTCAACCCATATATCTTCGCCATGTGCAACCCGGTTTCGTACGTTGACCCTCTGGGCACCAACGCCTGCAAAGCCGGAGGAAAGCTGCTTGGAAGGCTGCAGCCGAACAAGGAGCAGGTTCTGAACAGCCTGGCAACCAAGGAGAAACTGGCTGATTTTCTGCTGAGTTTTGTCCCCGGTATTTCGGCGCTGGAAAAAGGAGATTATGCTGCATTTTTCGGCCAGGCAGCCTGGGATATTTACGCCGAACCAACCCTTGCGGCTATAGAGATGCCCGCGAAATTGGCTGTTGGCCTGATAGAATTTGGCGAACCGAACACCCATGGGATGTGGAGTTACTCAGAGATCTATAATACTTACCGTGAACATTATGGGAATCTTCCTGGGGCTTCTGCTGCGGCGCACGCGGCGACGGTCGGCTCCTACCCGAGGGATATGTTCACAAGCGGCATTGAGGGGATCGTCGTAGGCGGGGTAAATCTTGTGCGCCAGGGTGGGCAGGCACTGGTGAACACCTCGGCTTCCCTCATCAGAGGAACCTTTGGGTTGTTCGCCAACCAGCCTTCAGGCCCGCCTGGTTATGGTGAGATCGCCCCCGGCATCCCCGTGTATTCCAGCCAGCCTCCGGGCACTTACGGCACTACTTATGGTCTCGGCGGGTATGAAGCACGTCCTACCGGGCAGGTACTATGTCGTTGAGAGCGCATAGCCGTTTTCAACAACCAACCATCTCGTGGCAAAGTACAAATACGAGGAGATGAAAAATGCTCGAAAAGAAGACAATCTCCAGCATATTCTCCATTACGCTCATCAGCATCTGCCTGCTCGGCGTCGCTGCCCCGGTACGAGGCGACCTGGCAAGCGGTCCAGCGATCAACCAGATGGGTTTGGTGCGTGAGCAGTCATCCCGCCATCCCCAATCCGCGCCCCGCACCGTCACCTACACCTACGACGATGCCGGCCGGTTGGTCCTGGCGGATTACGGGGAGGACCGATCCATTTTCTACAGTTATGACGACATGGGCAACCTGCTCTCGCAGGCCGTTGTGGCCCCCGTCACGCAGGAGATCAGCCCCGGCGGCGGCGCGCTGACCTACACCGATCCCCAGGGCAACGATACGCTGGTGACCGTGCCGCCCGGCGCGGTGAGCGTGCCCATCGACCTGACTCTCACGCCGCTCTCCGTAGCAAGTCACCCTGCCCCTGCAATGGAGGGTTTCGCGGGTCATGCCTTCGGTCTGGAAGTATCCCTGGGTGGCGTTGTCCAACCAGGCTTTGGCTTCTTGCGACCAGTCTCCATCACCATTCATTACAGCGATGCGGATGTCGAAAGGATAGACGAAAACACCCTGGCGCTGGATTACTGGGATGGGGGTGGGTGGGTGGACGCGGCCACGACTTGCGCGCCAATCTCTGCCTACGACCGTCGTCCTGCGGAAAACTGGCTGGCTGTGCCTGTCTGCCACCTGAGTGAATTCGCTCTATTTGGAGAGAAAGAGAACGAAATCTACTTACCGCTTGTGTTCAGGGATGGTGAGTAGCCACATCAAGGTCGAGGGAGGATCACATGACCAAAGAGTGCCTCACGCGATGGCTGTCGATGGTTGCGGCTTGCGCTCTGGTGTTTAGTTTTCTGCCAAAAAACGAGGCGCTCTCCCAACCCCCGGTTGGCGACAGACTGCCTGACAGCACCCTGCTCTTTGTCGAAAACGTCGGCCAGTTCCCGGAGAGCGTCCGTTTTCTGGTCTACGGCCTGCAGCAGGGGCGGCTGTGGCTGGCAGACGACGCGCTGTGGCTAACGGTGGACGGCGGCGAACAGGGCCAATCCGCGACCGTGCGCCTGACCTTCCCCGGTGCCGATCCGCACCCCCACCTGGAGCCGTTCGGCCCCTGGGAAACGGCCTTCAACTACTACCACGGCAATGACCCGTCGCGCTGGCACACCGACGTCCCCATCTGGGGCGGCGTGCGCTACGTGGACCTGTTCCCCGGCGTGGATTTGGAGCTCACAGGCGAGGGGAACAACTGGACCTGGCGGCTGGCGTGTAGGGCAAATTGCCAATTTGCCCAACGGGACCTGCGCCTGCGGCTAGAGGGCGCCAATCGAGTAGAAACACTCCCCTCTCCCACTGTTGGGAAACGGGCCGGGGGTGAGGGTCTGCGCCTGGCCACCGCCGCGGGGGATTTGACGCTGCCTTTGCTGACTGTGCCAGACACCACACTCGACGGCCCACCCACCGTCCAGCACACTGCCCCGGAAACCTTCGAGGTAACCGCTCCCTTTGCTTCGCCCACCACGCATCACGCATCACGCATCACGCAACATGTCATCATCGAAGGTGACGCATTACACCTAACGCCTCCCGCCCCCCAGGACAACCCCACCCACCTCCTCTACAGCACCTTCCTGGGTGGAGAGGACGACGATGAGGCCTACGGTCTGGCCGTGAACGGCGACGGCGAGGCCCACGTCACGGGTTACACCAAGACCCCCGGCTTTCCCACCACACCAGGGGCGGTGGACACCTCGTTTGGCGGGGACAGCGAGATCTTTGTGGCGCGCCTGAGCGCCGACGGCAGCGACCTGCTCTACAGCACCTTCCTGGGGGGCACGGGTGTTTACACGGGAACGGTGAGCGAAAAGGGCTGGGACATCGCCCTGGATGGGAACGGCGCGGCCTACATCGCCGGCGAGAGCAACAGCGACGATTTTCCCACCACGCCCGGCGCCTATTCCCCGACCTACATCCCCGCCAGCCCGGATGACGTTTTCCCCGGCAGCCCGCCGTCTCGCGATCTGGTCGTCGTCCAACTGGATGCTGACGGGGCGCTGGTTTACAGCACGTACTTTGCGCCCCCCCTGGCCGATGGCATGGGCATCGCCGTCGACGAGTCGGGCGTGTATGTCGCCGGCCTGGTCGCGGCTTCGGCGTTTCCCACCACGGAGGGGGCCTATAACCGCACCTTTGGTTACAGCCCGGACTTTTTTGTGCTCAAGTTCAATCTTGCCGGTCAGGGCCAGGACGATCTGCTCTACAGCAGCTATGTCGCTATGGGGGCGACGCCAATGGAACCGGGCGCCTATGAAACCTTTGGGGACATGGCGGTGGCTGATGGGGTTGTGTATGTAGTTGGCTCCACTACCGGCAATTTCCCCATCACCAGTGGCGCTTATGACACGACCTTTAATGGCACGCACTGCGTGGGAGGGATATGCCCGCGCAACGTGGTCTTTTTCAAGTTGAACCCGGCCGGCAACGGCGCCGCCGACCTGCTCTATTCCACCTACCTGGGAGGCGCGGCCACGATCAACGAACAGGGAGAAGGCATCGCCGTCGACGCGGCCGGTGTGGTCTACCTGACCGGCAGCACCTGGGCCGCGGATTTCCCCACCACCCCGGGTGCCTTCGACACGACCTTTAACGATGGGGATGGGTTCGTCAGCAAACTGAACCCCGCCGGAAACGGCGCGGCCGACCTGCGCTACTCCACCTACTTGGGGGGGGGGTGGATAGATAACGGCGGCTACGCCATCTCCGTGGACGACGCCGGTGACATCTATGTCGTCGGTGACACCTATTCGGACGACTTTCCGGTCACGCCCGATGCCTTTCAAACTTTTTCGGTTGACTACACCGACCTCTTTGTGACGCGCCTGCGTCCCCAGGGGAATGGACCGGCTGACCTGGTCTACAGCACCTACCTAGGCGGCGACTATCTGGACTATGGCCGCGGCATTGCCCTGGGAGAGGGGGAGACCGTCTACGTTGTCGGACACACCGGCTCCGCGGACTGGCCCACCACCCCCGGCGCCTACGACACGGAATTTGGCGGCGGCGATTGCAGTGGTTATCCGTGCGACGACGCTTTCGTGGCAAAGTTAAACGTCGAGCCCAGCTACCTCATCACCGGCAAGGTGGTTGACCCGGAAGGCCGGCCCATTCTGGCCGTGCAGGTCGTTGCCGGAGGGGGCTACCTGGGCGCCACCGGGACCAGCGGCGAGTACACCATCGCCGACCTGGAGCCCGGCGAATACGTGCTGACTCCGAAACGGGCCGGCTACTTCTTTTCGCCGGAAGCCCGTACAGTGACCATCCCACCCAGCGCCACGGGGCAGGACTTTACCGGATATCATATCCTGAAGGAGAGCGCCATTCCCGATTACCAACCCCTGAACTATGGCGACGTCCTGACCTACACGGTCCGGATCCTCTACCCCGAGGCCCGTGACGTCGTGCTGTATGACCCCGTGCCGACCTACACGGCCTACCTCAGCGGCTCGCTGAGCGGCCCGGCGGGCGTGGTCTATGACCCGGCGGCGGAAGCCATCAGCGGCTCGCTGAGTCTGACCGCTGCTGTACCCACCATGGTGACCTTTGCCGTGCGTGTCGAGATCACGGGCACAGGGGACTTTGCGCCGCTCATCCTCAACCAGGCGTGCGTCGAGCCCCAGGACGGAGGACTGGTGGAGTGCGACGCGGTATCGAACCGGACCTATGCCCGGCTCGTGTACTTGCCCCTTGTCCAGAGATGAACCGGTTATGCCCTGAAAAATAGGGCTGCCGTAGCTTGATCTGATAGGGTTGGGATTGCGTTGGACTTTGCCCAGCCCATGGTCCATCCCCCCACGGAAACCGAACCAGCTCGTCGATTTGAGCCAGGTCGAAACACGCTGCTTCGCACACCCAAAAACAGGCCAATTTGGGACTCTGGCCCGGCTGTGTTATAATAACCACCCGACGCCAAGAGGCTGCCCGTGTCGATCTTGGGACAGGTAGCCGGTCTGTGGTGGATCGGGCGAGCACAGAGACGTGTGACAAGGGAATTGGAAAGAATGAGACATGGAGAGACCCAACGACGGGCAGGGTGACCCCGGACGAAAAAAGGTGCAACCCTTATCCCGCGACCTGCTCGAGCCAGCCCCCAGCAGGCAAACCGACGACGAGCTCCAGCAGACCTACGAGAAACTCCGGGTGGCCTACGAACAACTCCAAGTGACCGGCGAGGAGCTGGAGCAACAGAACGACGAGCTCCTGGCCACCCGCCAGGCCCTCGAGGCCGAACGCCGCCGCTACCAGGACCCCTTCCAGTTCGCGCCCGACGGCTACCTGGTGACCGACCCCCAGGGCCACATCCAAGACGCCAACCGCGCAGCCGAGGAGCTGCTCGGGCTGCCGGGCGAACACTTGCGGGGCAAACCCCTCGTTCTCTACCTGGACCCTGACGACTGGAAGCCCTTTCACCGCCATCTCGACCAGTTGGCCATCCGACAGGCCACGAGCGCCGGCCGGGCCGAATGGGAGGTGCACATCCGGCCGCACCAGGGCGTCCCCTTTCCGGCGGCCCTGACCGTGGCCCCCTCTTACGATGCCCGGGGCGAGCTGACCGGCCTGCGCTGGCTGCTGCGCAACATCACCGCCAGCCACAGAGCCCAGGAGCGGGAGCGGCTGCTGGGCCAGATCGCCCGGGACCGGGAGGAAATCCAGGAACTGGCCGCAAGCCTGGAGCGGGACCGCGACACCTTGCACGTGATCATGGAGAGCACCCACACCTGTCTGGCCTACCTGGATCCCCAGTTCAACTTCCTGCACGTCAACTCGGCCTATGTTGAGAAATCGGGTCATACCCGCCAGGAGCTGTTGGGCAGCAATCACTTTGACCTCTTTCCCAACAAAGAGAACAGAGCCATTTTTGAGCAGGTGCGCGATAGCGGCGAGCCGATTGCCTTCCAGGCCAAGCCTTTCGAGTACGCCGACCAGCCCGAGCGGGGCGTGACCTATTGGGACTGGACCCTGGTGCCGGTCAAGGATGGAGCGGGGACGGTGCAGGGGCTCGTCCTTTCCTTGCTGGAGGTGACGGAGCACATCCAGGCTGGACAGGTGTTGCAGGCCAGCGAGGAGCGCTTTCGCCTGGTGGCCGACTATACCTACTACTGGGAGTCTTGGACCGGCCCCGATGGTCAGCACCTCTACGTCTCGCCGGCGTGCGAGCGGATCACGGGCTATGGGCCACAGGAATTCTACGACGATCCTGACCTCCTGCAGCGCATCGTCCATCCCGACGACCACTTCATCTTGGAAGAACATCTGGGGAACAAACACGAGGGCCACCCAGTGCGAGGGCTTGACTTTCGCATCGTGACCCGCGACGGCGAGGTGCGCTGGATCAACCACGTCTGCCAGCCGGTCCACGGCGACGACGGGACCTGGCTGGGCTATCGCAGCAGCCACCGGGACATCACCGAGCACAAGCAGCTCCACGACGAGTTGGAACAGGCGCGCAGCGAGCTGGAAACGCGGGTCGAGGAGCGGACGGCCCAGTTGCTCGAACTCAACGCCGCGCTGCGGGCCGAGATCGACCAGCGTCACCGGGCCGAGGCGGAGTTGCGGGCCAGCGAGGAGCAACTGCGCCAGATGGCGGAGAATATCGACGAGATCTTTTGGCTCACCGATCCCCAGACCGGGCAGGTGCTCTATGTCAATCCCGCCTACGAAGAGATCTGGGGCCGCTCTCCCGGCGAGCTGCCGCGGGACATGGAGGCGCTCCTGGCCGACGTACATCCGGAGGACCGAAAACGCATCCCCCGCGACCTGATGCTGGTCTGGGAGGACCGAGAACTGGAGTTCCGCATCGTCCGGCCCGACGGCCAGGTGCGCTGGATCCGAACCCGGGCCTTTCCCATCCAGGACGACTTTGGGCGGGTCTATCGCCTGGCCGGCGTCGCCGAGGACGTCACCGAGCAGAAACAGGCCCTGAAGGCCCTCGTCGACGCCGAGCGACTGTCCGTCGCCGGCAAGATGGCCGCCTCCCTGGCCCACGAGATCAACAACCCCCTCCAGGCCGCCGTGGGCTGCCTCGATCTGGCCCAGGAGCGCCTGGAAAAGGGGGGCGACGCGGGCCATTACCTGGAGGTCACGGCCGAGGCCCTGGAGCGGGCCTCGCGGATCGTGACCCAGTTGCGGGCTTTGCACCGGCAAGCCAAAGCCGAGGACAAAAAATCCGTCGATCTGAACGCACTCTTGGACAAGGTGCTGATCCTGGCCGAGCGAACGTGCGACGACGCCTGCGTCGAGGTGAGCTGGGAGCCGGCGCCCGACCTGCCGGAGCTAAAGTTGATGTCCGACGCCATGCAGCAGGTCTTTCTCAACCTGGTGCTCAACGCCCTGGACGCCATGCCCGAAGGCGGCCGCCTGGAAGTGCGGACCTCCAGCGTGGGGCAACCGGCCGGGATTCAGGTCCAGTTTGCCGACGACGGCGTGGGCATCTCGCCCGAGACGCTGGATCACCTCTTTGAGCCGTTCTACACGACCAAGAGGGACAGCCTGGGCCTGGGCCTCTTTATCAGCCGCAACGTCGTGCAGCAGCACAGGGGGCGAATCGAGGTGAAGAGCCGGGAGGGCGAGGGCACGACCTTTACCATCTGGCTGCCGCTGCAAGAATAAAAGACCGGTGGGGGAGAGGTATTCCCAGCCAGACCGACGCCCGGAAACGGCCGGGCACCATCGGCGCGTCTTGCACTCAGGAGGCCGTTACCTGGGACGCCTCGCCCCTATCCGGCCCGGTCACGAAAGGTGAATCACATGGCGAAAGAGATCCGAACGCTCATCCTGGACGACGACGAAGGGATTCGCTTCTTCCTGGCAGAGACGCTGGAGGGCGAGGGACACGACGTCGTCACCGCCTCCAGCGGGGAGGAGGCGCTGGAGCGCTTGCGCGACACCGCCTTTGACCTGGCCCTGTTGGACTTGAGGCTGGGCGGCCGCGTCGACGGCCTGCGGGTCCTCCAGGCCCTCAGTTGGCGCTGGCCCCGGACGGCGGCCATCATCCTGACCGGCCACGGCACCCTCGACTCGGCCATGGAGGCCATCCGCGAGGGCGTGGACGCCTACCTGCTCAAGCCCGTCAAGGCCAGCCAGGTCCGCCAGGTGGTGGCCGAGGTGCTCGAAAAGCGGCAGCAAAGGGCAGCCGAACCCGCCTCTCCCGAGCAGGAGGAGGACGCTTCGCTCTTGAAGCGGGGCGGGTTCACGGTGGATCTCCAGGACGCTCAAGTCCTGCTGGATGGGCGCGTCTTGGACCTGACGAGCAGCGAGTACGAGCTTTTGGTCCACTTGATGGAAAACGACGACCGGCCGATCCCCCCGCCCGAACTGGTGCAGGTGGTGCGCGGCTACGAATGCGACCATTTGCAGGAGGCCCGTGATGTCATCAAGTGGTACATCTATCGCCTGCGCCGCAAGGTGGAACCGAACCCTTCGTCCCCCCGCCACATCCTCAACGTGCGGGGGGTGGGCTACATCTTTAAAGCATAGGGCGCGCTATTCTTCGCTCCCTTCGGTCGCTCAGAATGACCCGTGTGGGGCGCCCTTTGGCAAAGTCTCGTTGTAGTGCTAGCCGGCGCGTCCCGTGATATAGTCTTCGGTGAGGGTTTGGGCCGGCGTGGTAAAGATCTGCTCTGTGGGGCCATACTCCACCAACTCGCCCAGCCAGAAAAAACCCGTCCAATCGGAGGCCCGGGCCGCCTGTTGCATGTTGTGGGTGACGATGACGATGGTATAGTCCTGCTCCAGCCGCCGCATCAAGTCCTCGATGGCCAGCGTAGCGTCGGGGTCCAGCGCCGAGCAGGGCTCGTCCATAAGAATGACCTCGGGCTCAACGGCCAGGACGCGGGCGATACACAGCCGCTGCTGCTGGCCGCTGTTCAGCTCCAGGGCCGCTTGTTTCACGTTACTCTTGACCTCACTCCATAACGCCGCGCCCTCCAGGCTCTCGCGCACCAGGTCATCCAAACTGCGCGTCTTGTGCATACCCAGGACCCGGGGGCCAAAAGCCACATTGTCGAAAACACTCTGCGGAAAGGGATTGGGGCGCTGAAAGACCATACCCACCCGCTGGCGCAGATTCACCACGTCAAATTGGGGGGCATAGATGTCCTCGCCGTCCAGCCGGACGTCGCCCGAGATGCGCACGCCGGGGATGGTGTCGTTCATGCGGTTCAAACAGCGTAGAAACGTGCTCTTGCCGCAACCCGATGGGCCGATGAGGGCCGTGATCTGGTTCTTTTTGACGCCCAGCGAGATCCCTTTCAGAGCCTGAAAGTCACCGTAGAACAACGTCAGATCGTGCACGCTCATCTTTTGTGTATACGCCATGCCCTGCCTCCCGGTGTCCAGCGTCAGGCGCCATTTTAGCAAAAGAGATGGCGAAAGTCAAAGGGCCGTTTTGACCTGTAGGCCAGGTAGTGATATAATCGGCACGGCATTCGCC
>CAYLZO010000091.1:0-18513 GCA_964387775.1 uncultured Anaerolineaceae bacterium | reverse complement strand
GCGGCCCAAACGACGGGCCTCACAATGACGTGATATAATACTATCACGCGAACCGGTCGCCGTTGGCTACGAACCAGAAGATGATATAGACCTGGATGAGGAACCCGACCAGAAAGCCGCCCAGGTAACAGACCGGCACGCCTTCCACGCCATAGACGGCCAGCGCCTGGCGGGTGGAGAGGATCGAAATTGCCGCCTGGGCGATCCCGCCCAGCAGACTCAGCGATTGGAGCACGATGACCAGGATGCGCGCCCAGTTCTTCATGTACCACAAGCCGATGGCCAGGGTGCCGTTGACGCCGCTGACGACCAGCATGATCAGGGCATAGACGCCGACCATGCCCATCAGCGTCCCCATCTCCAGGGGAAACGCCATGTTGGGGTCCTGCATCTGGAGGGCCTGGTCGATCATCTCCCGGCCGGCGGTCATCAGCAGGACCATCCCGAGGATGGCCAGGATGCCAAAGAGCGCGCCGAGGCCGGCCAGGACGGCGTACAGGGTGACGCAGCCGGGCCGCTCCTGCGCCTTGGCCCTGCGGGGGGCTTCTGGCGCGGCTTGAGCGCGGCCGGGCTGCCGGTTCGCCGCCGCCTGCAATTCGAGCAGCCGCTGGCGCGCTTCCCGGCCCAGGCTGGACGAGGACGACGTCAGCTTGCTAGCCGACTCGTAGGCCCGATGGGCCGGGCCGCGCCGCCCCTGGGCCAGGTAGGCGTCGCCCAGGAGCAGAAACGCCTGGGCGTGCATCGGCTTCTTTTCGATGACGCGGTGCAAGAGGGCGATGGCCTGGGGCCGGGTGCTGTCCCGCTCCGCGTAGCGTTGGGCCATTTCCAGAAGCGCGTCAGGATCGTCACCCATCTGTTCCGCGGCCCGGCGATGCATCGCTTCGGCTTCTTCAGGTCTCGACAGTTGGTGGTAGAGGCTGCCCATCTGGGTCAGGAGGGCCGGATCGTCCGGCGCGAGTTCCAGGGCCCGCTCGCCGGTCGCGGTAGCCCGGTCCCACTGGCCTACTTGGGCGTAGAGCTCGGCCACGCGTCTCAGCGCCTCGCCGTCGTCGCCGGCCTCTGCTTCGGCGCGGGCCAGGGCCGCTTCGGCCCGGTCGAGTTTGCGCTGGGCGACGTAGGTCTGGGCCAGGTCCAGGTGGTAGCGGGCACCCTCTCGGAAATCGCCCAGGCGCTGGCCGCAGGCCGGGCAGGCCGTCTGGTCCACGTCGACGTACTCGCCGCAGGTCGGGCAGGCGACGATGAGGGGCAGGTTGCACTCGGGGCAGCTAGAATCGGAGGGCGAGACCTCGGCCTCGCAGCGTGGACAGCGTTCCCCGGCCGGGGCAGTGGGCGCGGCTGGAGCCACGGCGGTCTCGGGCTCCGGCGCCTGTAGGTCGAGGTAGGCGAGTCCGGCCTGGGCGTGGGCATTGTCCGGGTTGAGGGCCAGGACGTTCTCCAGGCAGATGCGCCGATCCTCTGCGGTTTCGACGACGCCGCTCAGCCAGAGCCAGGCCTGTTCGTTCTTCTCCTCCAGCTCGACGACCTGCATCAGGAGCCGGCGGGCTTCCTCTTTGTGCCCGGCCTTGGCGGCGGCGATCCCTCGGCGGAGCAACTCACTTGCGTGGTCAGCGTTTGGCATTTGGCACCCTCCGTTCCTCGCTGAACTGGCCTCCCGGATCGGGTGCTCTCATTCTATCACATTTGTCGATCCTCGACAAACTCGGAATTCTGCGGTCTGGCGCGGGTGTAGAGGAAGGCTCTGCCCTGTTTGCCCACCACCTCGAGGGCGCCCATCTCGCGCAGGCAGTAGGCCATCTTTTGGGCCAGCCAGCGGCCCCGGCCCAGCGCCCCGGCCAGGTCGGCGGTGGTGAAGGGCTCGGCCAGGTCGGCGGGCAGCAATTCGCCCAGGTCCGTGGGCGATTCGAATCGCCGCCGGCCCACCACGTCCAGCAGGCGCCGCTCGTGGGTCACCCAGCCCCGGCGCCGCCAGGCCCGCCCCGGCTCGTGGCGGCGGACCTCCTCCTCGTGGATAAACAGCACCTCCAGCGCAAAATTGGGATGGGCCAGCAGGTGGGGAAAGCTCACCAGTTCGGAGAAGACCTCGACCAGGGCGCCGCGCTTGGGCGACTTGCGGCGGCTGCTCTGCGTCTCCAAGTCGCCGGCCAGTTTGACGATCCACTTGGCCCGGGCGAGGGGATAGACCAGCCGCAGGGGATGGCGGGGCACCAGGTCGAGCAGCTTGGCCTTGATGGCCGCAAGGCCCGCCGTCTGGACCTCGACGAGTTGATCGCCGCGGACCAGATCTACGACGTATCCGTCCACCGCCACCTCAGTTCGGTCGCCGGGTTTAGCGTACCACGCCTTGAGCGCCGCGTGGAGCGGCCCCTCGTTCAGCGTGCCGATGGCGTGTGTGCTTGTGTGCGATTCGGTGGACATGGTCCAATCTCCGTGTCGAGTTGCGTGGGGGATTATAGGCCGAATCCGCAGAACGGTCAAATTAGGATAGGGTGCCTCCACGGCACCCTGTCAGCTCCTCTGGTTCCGGCCAGGGGAGCTTTTTTCGTGCACCCGACCCGGCCTGCACCCAGGTTGGCTTTGACAGATCCGTCAAGTGCCCCTATAATGGCCTCGAAAAAGACGGGACGAGAATCAATGAACAGAATTTCATGCGCACTTTGATGACCGGCACCACGTGTCCCTTTCTGGGCCTGTACAACGACGGTGAAACGCGATACGGCTACCCGAATCTGGCCAACTATTGCCACGCCCAACCGTCCCCGTTCGGGGTGGAGCTGGCCTATCAAGCTAGCACCTGCCTGGGAGAGAGTTGGTCCGATTGCCCGCGCTATTTGGCCGTGGAAAGTGGCGAAGGAGTCGCTGCTGCTGCGGTGCCTGCTCCTCGCGAGAGATTGCAGCAGCGCCGGCCCCGGCCCCGGCGTTTGAGGTGGGTCGCCGCCGCCGTGGTCGTTGCGGTGGTGCTCGGTGGGCTATTTTTTCTCTTCCGTTCGCCAATCGGGACCTCTCAGCAGGCGACGTCGGTGGCTGCCGTCGCGCCGTCCGATGCGGCGACCGCGGCACTGGCCCCCAGCGCTACCTCGACCCTTCAGGCCTCTCCCGCGCCGACGGCCACGCCCTCTTCTTCCCCCGTTCCGCCTGAGCCGAGCTCCAGCCCCGGCAATACGCCCTCTCCATCCCCGTCGCCCCGGCCCACGCAGACGCCGGCGCCGACCGCGACGCCCACCCCAACTCGCACGGACCCCCCCACGCCTACTTTGACGGACACGCTTACGCCTACCCCTACGTCCACATCCTCCCCGACGCCCAGCCCCCAACCTGCGGCGGGTGCCACCTTCGGGCCGTGGACGGTCGTTCACGTCCTCCAGCCGGGCGAGACCCTGGCCCGCATCGCTGCCCGCTACGGCAGCTCGGTGGAAGCCATCGCCGAGAGCAGTGGGCTGGAGAACCCGGACCTCGTCTACCGGGGCCAGATATTGACCGTTCCCCTGACCTCTGCCGAGGCGGCCCTGGCAGCCCGACCTGTCTTGACCGGGTCCAGGGAGGCCGAAACCGATACACCCTCTTGGCCCCTGCCAGCGCCGACCCTCCTCGCTCCTGAGGGAGGGGCCACGCACTCGGGCCCGGTGGAGCTCCGGTGGCAGTGGGAAGGGGCCCTGGAGTTGGGGCAGTATTTCGCCGTCCTCGTCTGGTGGGATGAGGCCCAGAGCCCTTGCTGCTTCTTTTTCACCACCGACCAGACGTACAGCCTGGACCTGGCCAACTATCCGCCGGGGCCTTACCGCTGGACCGTGCGCGCCATGGAGGGCGGTCAGGCGGGCACCCTCAAGATCCTCCGTCGTTTCCTGACTCCACCCGGTGAACTCTTCTCTTTCACCTGGAGCGGCTCAGAGTAGCACTTCCATAGCGTTCGCAAAAAAAATAGATTCCCTGCGTAATTCTGGCCGGAGCGCAGCCCGGCAGAGCGAAAGCGGACCCAGGTAACCTGTGGCGAGGGCCAAACGCCTGCCCCGGGGCATGGAAACCTAGCTTGTCAAGTTTCCTGACCTAAGGTATACTTGGGTGAGTAGATCATCACGGAGGCGCAACGAGCATCCCATGGCAGACCGAGCGACGGGGAAGTGGAACGGAAGGGATCTCAAGGTGGCCGTCATCATCCCGGCCCGCAACGAAGAGATCCCCCTGCCCGGAGTCCTCGCCGAGATCCCGCCGGACGTGGCGGACGAGGTCATCGTCGTGGACAATGGCTCCACCGACCGGACGGCCGAGGTGGCCCAGGAGGCCGGCGCCGTGGTGATCCGCGAGCCGGCGGCCGGCTACGGATCTGCCTGCGCCGCCGGGGTTCGGGCCGCGCTGGCGCGGGACGCCGAGGTGCTGGTCTTTCTCGACGCCGACGGCAGCTTCGACCCGGCCCAGATCCCAGAGTTGTTGGCCCCTATCGCGGCTGGGCGGGCCGGCCTGGTGCTCGGCTCGCGGATGGCGGGTGGCATGGAACCGGGTGCCATGCCGCCTCACGCCCGGTTCGGAAACTGGCTCGTCTCGCGGCTGATGGGTCTGCTCTACCGGTTGCAGGTCACCGACCTGGGGCCATTTCGCGCCATCCGCGCCGACCTGCTGGAGCAACTGGCCATGCGCGAGATGACCTTCGGCTGGCCGACAGAGATGATGGTCAAGGCCGCCCGCCGGGACGCGAGCGTCGCCGAGATCCCGGTGCGCTACCGGGTGCGGCGGGGCGGGCGCTCCAAGGTCAGCGGCACCCTCCGGGGGACCGTGTTGGCGACCTACTTTATTTTTTTCGTCACGCTTCGTTACGCATTTGGCTGGAAAGGGAATCGTCGAGCACCATGATCCTGCCGTTGCCCAAGGAACTCTACATCGAATCGACCAATCGCTGCAACTCGCGGTGCGAGACGTGCGTGCACACCTTTCGCGAGCCCGAACCGCTCCGCGATCTGACCCTGGCCGAGTTCCGGGACCTGGTGGACCAGATACCGGTGTTGGATCGCGTCGTCCTTCACGGCGTGGGCGAGCCGTTGCTCAACCGCGACCTGCCGGCCATGATCCGCTATCTCAAGCAACGGCCCGAGCCGCCCCACGTCCTTTTCAACTCCAACGCCATTCTGCTGACGCCCGGGTGGCAGGCGGCCTTGTTGGAAGCCGGCCTGGACGAATATCGCATCTCGACCGACGCCGCCCACCCAGAACTCTACGCCCGCGTCCGGGGGGTGGACGCCTTCGACCGGATGGTGGCTAACGTGGCCGATTTTGCCCGCCGCATCGAGGCGGCGGGGCGGGGACCCAAACTGTCGATGTGGCTCACGGCCATCCGGGAGAATGTGGGCGAGCTGCCCGACCTGGTGCGGCTGGCCCACCGGCTGGGCGTGGGCGAAGTCTATGTCCACCGCCTGGTCTATCACGGCGGCGGGCTGGCCCACAAGGATCAGGCCGTCTTTCGGGCGCTGCGAGCAGCTGAAGAGAAGATGCTGGCCCAAGCCGAGCAACTGGCCGAGGGATTGGGCGTGCTCTTCCGGGCCTCGGGCGCCACGACGCCGCGTGACAGCCTGCTGTCTGCCGACGGAGATCGGCGGCCCTGGTCTCAGTGCCGTCGGCCCTCGTCGTTGATGTACGTCACCGCCAACGGCAACGTGCTGCCCTGTTGTCTGTCGCCCTTTACGACCCGCGACTATGAGGGGCTGATCCTGGGCAACGCCTTCCGGGCATCCCTGGCCGAAATTTGGAACAGCGAAATCTACCGGCGCTTTCGAAGTGCGCTACAGAGCGATACTCCGTGGGAATCGTGCGATCGCTGCGGCGTTCTGTGGAGTTTATGAGCAACGTAATCTCTTTGTAAGGATTTTGCAGCACTTTCCTGGTATCATGGGCGTGGCTACGTTAGCCCCCAAATTCACTGCCGAACTATACACAGGCAGTCCCCAGGCAGATGCAGGGCTATCGTGCGCTGCGAGGAGAGAGGAGAATCGGCCCCACGAAGGGCTAGATTCGAGGAGAAAAGGAATGAACATGAGCGTCAATCGATCTATGTGGATGGTCGTCGTATTGCTGATCGCCGGCCTGCTGCTCGCGGCTTGTGGTACGACCCCAGAGCCTTTAGCATCGCCGACCGGCCCAGATCCTACCCAACCACCGCCAACCGAGGCACCGACGGAAGCCGAACCCACCCAACCGCCCGAAGAAAGCACCCTTTTCCCGCCAGAGATGCCCTCCGCCGTGCGCGGCCAGCAGGTGTACGCGGCCAACTGCGTCTCCTGCCACGGCGAGGCGGGCGACGGCTCGGGGCTGCCCGGCGCCGCCGACTTTACCGACGTCGAGTTCATGCGCGGCGAAAAGCCGGCCGAGTTCTTTGAAGCCATCCACGATGGGATTGAGGACAGCGCCATGCCGGCCTGGGGCGACCGGCTCGACGAGATGGAGATGTGGGACGTTCTCTACTACGAGTGGTCCTTCGCCACGTCGCCGGAGGAGGTGGCCCAGGGAGAGGTCCTGTTCGGCGAGAACTGCGTCTCCTGCCACGGCGAGGCGGGCGATGGCTCAGGGCTGGAGGGGGCGGCCGATTTCACCGGCCAGGAATTCATGGCCAACGAGGAGCCGGCCGAGTTCCACGAAGCGATCAGCGAAGGCGTCGAGGGTAGCGCCATGTCGGCCTGGGCCGATGAGTTCAGCGAGGACGAGATCTGGTCCCTGGTGAACTATGTCTGGACCTTTGCCTACGAGTACCCGGGCGACGAGGCTTCGGAGCCCACCGATGAGCTGACGGAAGAGCCGACAGAAGAGCCCACCGCCACGCCGACAGAGGCTGAACCTACGGCAACCCCAGAGATGCCCTCGGCGGTGCGGGGCAAGACCGTGTTTGAAGACAACTGCGTCTCGTGTCATGGACCGGAAGGAGACGGCTCGGGGCTGCCGGGCGCGGCGGATTTCACCGACGTCAATTTTATGCGCGGTGAAGAACCGGCCGAGTTTTATGACTCGATCCGCGACGGCGTCAAAGGCAGCGCCATGCCCGCCTGGGGCGATGTTCTCAGCGAGACCGAGATCTGGGACGTCCTCTACTACGAGTGGTCCTTTGCCACATCGCCGGAGGAGGTGGCCCAGGGCAAGGCGATCTTTGGCGAGCACTGTGTCACCTGTCACGGCCAGGCGGGTGACGGTTCCGGCTTTGAGGGCGCGGCCGATTTCACCGGCCAGGAATTCATGGCCAACGAGAGCCCGGTCGAGTTCCACGAGGCGGTAACCGAGGGTGTTGAGGGCAGCGCCATGCCCTCCTGGGGCGACGCGCTGAGTGAGGACGAGATCTGGGCCGTGGTCAACTACGTCTGGACCTTTGCCTACGAGTATTCCGAGGCGGTCGAGGCCGAGCCGACGCCCGAGATCGAGCTGCCAGAGGAGCCCGATCCGGACGTGGGCGCTCAACTGTGGCAGCAAAAGCCCTGCATCGGCTGCCACGGGGCCAAGGCCGAGGGCGACATCGGCCCCAAGCTGGCCGGCACCAACCTCGAGTTCGACGAGGTGCTCTTTCGCGTGCGGGCCGGCAAGGCGCCCATGCCGGCCTTTACCGAGGACGAGGTCAGCGACCTGGAGCTGCGGCACATCTTTGCCTGGTTCAAATCGCTGGCCGGGCCGACGGCCACGCCCCTGCCAACCGACACCCCCGTGCCCGACCAGCCGACGGCCACGCCCACCCCGCCGCTGCCCCCCTCGGGCCACCTGATGGCCTTCTGGGAGCACGTCAACTGGGTGAAGGTCCATTCGGACTTTGCCAAGGATGCCTCGCCCAACATCGGCGCTCTGCACGACCGGGTCAGCCAGGCCCGCGACCGGGCCAACGACGCCCTGCAAGAGGCCGATCTGGCCATCCAGGACATCCCCGATCCCCAGGCCCGGGACACCATCCGCGAGGTCAAGGGCTACGTGAACGAGATCCTGCAGCACGCCAACGCCGCCCTGGGCACCCAGAACTACGACGCCGCCCACGACGAGGCGGCCGAGATGGTCACCCTCTCGCGGCTCGACGCCTGGCCCTCGGCCTCGTTGGCGGTCAAGCAAGCGGGCTTTACCGGCTCGGTCCTGGTCCGGGTCCGAGACCAGAACGGCAGCCCCATCGCCGGTGCCCTCGTGACGGCCTTGACGGCGCCCAGCCCCACGGCCGGCCAGACCGACGGCAACGGCCAGGTCGTCATCCGCGACCTGGCAGCCGTGCGGGTCATGCAGGTCAAGGCTTACTCTGATGGCCTGGTCTACCACGAGGTGCACGTCACCGTGCCCCAGGGCGGTCGGGCAGTGGCCGACATCACCCTGCCGGGACCGCCGGCGGCGGGGCAGACGCCGTCTATCTCGAACGTGAGCCTCAGCCCTTCGTCGGGGCCGGGCAATGCCCAGGTGACCTTCCGCATGACGGGCACCGATCCCCAGGGCCGGCTCAACATCGCCGAGGACCAGGTCTTTGCCCTCAATCCCGAGCTAGGCACGGCCTACGTGCTGCGCTGGGCCGGGGGCAACAACTGGGAGACCACGGTGCAGCTGCCCAACCTGCCGGCCGGGACCTACACCTGGTACTTTTTCATCGTGGATCACCAGTGCAATACGAGCAATATCGTGACGCGGACGTACACGGTCCAGTGAGGCGTGATACGTGATGCGTGACTTGAGACTGGCCACTGCGACCTTTGGTCTGCTGTTGGCGGTGCCGTTGCTGGTGTGGGCGGCGGGGCAGGGGGCTGCCTCGCCGCCCCCGCCCCGGCTTGACCCGGACCTGGGCGTGCCCATCGGCGAGCCGCTGCGCTCGGTGGCCGTCGAGGCGCCGCCGGTGATGGACGGCGTGGTCGAGACCGCCTGGGCGTCGGCCCCCGTGCTGACGACGACTCTGCACTACGGCCTGCACGGCGAGGAGCCGGCGGGCGCGGTGGCGCTGCGCTCGCTGCACGACGCCGAGCGCGTCTACTTTTTGGCGCGCTGGCCGGCCGAGACCCCCGGCAGCGAGCCGAACGTCTGGCGCAACCTGGCCACCGTCCACTGGCGGCTGGTCGACCCCGGCGAGGTGTCGGGCGAATCGACCGGCAGCGAGGGGCTGGCCTGCACCGTGGGCTGCCACACGGCCACCGCGACCGGCGGCGGGACGTTGATCGGCATCCGCGCCGAGACGATCCCGCCGGGGCTGAACGAGGACTTGCCCTCGGGCGGCGGCTGGTCGGCGGGCGAGTGGCTGCTGGAGTGGAGCCGGCCCAAGGTCAGCGCCAGTCCCTACGACCAGAACCTCACCGACCCGGCGCAGGGCTATCGCTTCTTCGTCAAGCTTTTCCGCGGCCTGGCGGACCGCCCTGACCCGACGACCGACGTGCACGAGCTGAGGCTGGAGCAGTGAGGGTGCGTGGGGCAAGATTCAATCTTGCCCAACTCGTCGTCGGCGTTTTGATCGTGGCTTACGTCGCCACCTTTGGCACGCTGTCGCTGCGCCGCCACCAGAACTTGCGCACCCACGCCCTCGACCTGGGCTACACCGACCAGGCCGTGTGGAATACGCTGCATGGCCGCCCTTTCCGCTTCTCCACCTACCTCGACGCCGCCTTCCGCCTCGACATCCCCATCCAGGATTTTCGCCAGCCGGACGTGCTGCTCGGCTACCACGTCGAGCCAATCCTGGCGCCCATCGCCCTCCTCTACCTCCTCCACGACGGCCCCGAGACGCTGCTCTGGCTGCAAACCGTCGCCCTCGCCCTCGGCGCCCTCCCCGTCCACCTCCTGGCAAGGCACAAGGCACAAGGCACAATTCGCAATGCACAATGCACAATTCACAATTCACAATTCGCAACACGCTGGCTTCCTGTGGCTTTTGTGTTGATCTACCTCCTGTCGCCGCCGTTGGAGGCGGCCAACCTGTCCGACTTTCACGCCGTGGCGTTGAGCCCGGTCCTGCTGCTTTCCGCCTTCTACTGCCTGGAAACCGACCGGCCCTGGGGCTTTGTCGCCTTTGCCTTCCTGGCGGCCATGACCAAGGAGGAGGTGGGCCTGCTGGTGGCGGCGATGGGCCTCTGGGCGGCCCTGGCCCGACGCCGCCGGGCGCTGGGGCTGGGGGTGGCCGCCGCCGGGGCCGGCTGGAGCTTGCTCTGCTTCACGGTCATCATGCCCCACTTTAGCGGCCTGGCCAGCTCGGCCTTTCTCGTGCGCTACGGGCACTTTGGCGACAGTCCGGTGGCCATCGTGGGCAGCCTGGTGGCACAGCCCGGCCTGTTCGTCGATTGGCTGCTGCAGCCCGACGTGCTCCGCTACCTGCACGACCTGTGGCTTGGCAGCGGCGGGCTGGCGGTCCTGCACCCCGTCAGCCTGATGATGGCCCTGCCCTCGCTGGCGATCAACGCCTTTTCCAGCTACGGCTGGATGCGCTCCGGCGGGGGGCACTATTCGGTGACGATTGTGCCCTTTTTGATGATTTCGGCGGTGTATGGGGTGGGGTGGGTGGCGCGGACGGTGGGGAATCGGGGAATCGGGGAATCAGGGAATCTGGCGTACCGTCTTGTCAGTCTCTTTCTGGTGGGGGTGGGGCTGGGGGTGGCGCTGGTGCACCACTACCATGCCGGAGTGTCGCCCCTGTCGCAGCGCTTTGTGCTGGAGCCGGTGAGCGAGCACGCCCGCCGGGCTGTCCCCTTGTTTGACCGGGTCAATGCCCTGCCCCCTGAGATGCCGATTTCGGCCGCCTCGAACCTGTATCCCCACGTGGCGCACCGGGAGCGCGTTTACCTTTTTCCCACGGTCAGCGACGCGCAGTTCATCCTGATCGACGCCACGGGTCCGGGAAGCCCCGTGGGCGCGGGCGATCAGCGCCAGATCGTGCGCGACTTGCTGGACCATGCCGAGTTTGGCGTGGCCGCCAGCGACCACGGCTTTCTACTCCTGGAGCGCGGCCTGGACGACTACCGGCTCTCGCCCACCTTTCACGAGGTGTTCCTGGCCGAAGGGGAGGCGCCCGAGGTGGCCGTCGGCGCCGACTTTGGCGGGCTGCTGCGCCTGGTGGGGTTTGACTGGGACGTGCGCCCCGTCGTCCGCCCAGAGCCGGTTGTCGAGATCACGACCTACTGGCAGGTGCTGGCCCCTCTGGAAGAGGATTATCGCCTGGTTTATTACTTTTGGGACGAGGACGGCGAGCTGGTGCGCGTGCAACCTGAGGAGCGGGCCGTGCACTGGTATCCCACCTGGCTGTGGGAGCCGGGCCAGATGGTACAGGTGGCGCTGCCGCCCTCGCCTGTGGGTGACCTGTCCCACGCCGGCGTGGCCGTGCTGCGCCCCGGTGGTTCGACTCCGCTCACCCCAAGCGCTGCCGACCGCAAAGTCGAGGGCCGGCTGGTGCCCATCGAGCCGGCCGGCGGGCAGCCGCTGTCCCTGTGGGACCAAGAGACCATCGTAGAGTTGCCCTTTGAATGACCGACCTGTTTTGGACACGGATGCCACGGATCTCACGGATCAGATGCTCAAGAATCCGTGGAATCCGTGAAATCCGTGTCCCACGTGGAGTTGAGAAAGCCGTGATGGACAATGCCCTCATCGCCGTTGCCAAGGAGCCGGTGCCGGGCCGGACCAAGACCCGGCTCAGCCCGCCGTTCAGCCCCGAGTCGGCGGCCGAGTTCTACCGCTGCCTGCTGCTCGATACGCTGGCGCTGATGAAACGCCTGGAGATCGCCGACCACACGCTGGCCTACACGCCGACCAGCGCCCGCGACTATTTCGCCCGGCTGTCGCCCAACGGCTTCCGGCTGGTGCCGCAGGTGGGCGCCGACCTGGGTGCGCGGCTGGCCCACGCCCTGGGCCAACACTTTGAGCTGGGCTACCGGCGGGTGGCCATCATGAACAGCGACGGGCCGACGCTGCCCCTGGCCTACCTGGCCGAAGCCTTCTCCGGCCTGGACCGCGCCGACGTGACGCTGGGCATGGGCCACGACGGCGGCTACTACCTCATCGGCATGAACCGGCTCCATCGCGAACTGTTCCAGGGCATCGACTGGAGCACCGAGCGCGTCATCCCCCAGACGTTGGCCAAGTGCCGCCGGCTGGGCCTGTCGGTGCACGCGCTGCCCGAGTGGTACGACGTGGACGTCGCCGCCGACCTGGCGCGCCTGCGCTGCGACCTGGCGCGGGACCCGGCGTCGGCGCCGCGTACCTGGGCGTTTTTGCAGGAACGACAGAACGACTGACCGCGCAGGCTGGTCGAAATCGATTTGACCGCCCGCCCGTTTGGTAGTATACTCGCGCAAAGAACCATGAATGGGGGTGGAGGGTATGTTCAAGCCACAGCGACTGACCTTTGAGGAATTGAGCGAACGCTTGCGGGCCTACGAGCGCAAGTACGGCTTCTCGACAATTGAGTTCTACCGTCGGTACGAGAGCGGCGAATTGGGCGACGACGATGACTTGATGTTGTGGGCTGGTTTGTATCACCTGTACCTGACGTCTCTGCCTGTCCGCCAGTTTATGCAAAGGGAGCCGGTGCCTGCGTGATCATTGACGACTATTTTGCAGCCATGGAACGTGGTCTGCTGCAGAATGTCCAGATCGGTGAAATCGAGAAGCCGATTACTTGCTTGGCGTCTGATGATTACAATGGCTTGATCCGGTGCCGGATCTTTTTCTGGGATGGCTCGTACCTGGACATCTACGAGGTTGTCAGTACCGAATTGGGGTACCCCGTCCGTGTGCACTATGCCTATGCGTATATCCGCGAGGGAGAGCGTGTGTTTCGCTATGATAATGCTCCGCACCATGCCGAGATCGCAACGCATCCCCATCACAAGCACGTTGGGCCGATGGACCGGGTAGCTCCAGCCGACCAGCCGAGCCTGAGCCAGGTGTTGGCCGAGATAGAAACTTGGCTTGCACCGGAAGTGTGAATAGGTTCTGAACTGAAACCATTGACGTCCTGTATCGGGCTGGATCACTCCCCCCGCCGCCGCGCCGCCAACAGTAGGGCGATGACGCTCATGCCGCGCAATACGCTTTACGGCACGATGATCGTCGTACACACGTTCCCCCCGCGCGGCAAGTCCTTCGCCGGCGCCGGCGTGAAGGTCAGGTCCACGGTCTCGCCGCGCACGATGGGGCAGTAGATATCGGGCTGGTTGAGACCCTGCCCTGGCCCTGAGGCACTCGAAGGGTTGCCCAGCAGGGCGCGGCGGCTGGCGCAGCCCCCGCCACAACTCGCGACGTGAGGGCAATCCTGGCAGGCGTCAGGCACGTGGCGCGAGCGCCGGAACTGCTCACTCTCCAGGATGCCCTCGGCGCTGAGGCCGGGCAGATCGTTGAGGGTCAGGTCGGGCTGGGGCCAGTAGACGCAGGGCGTGATGTAGCGCCGGGGCGTGAAGCGGATGCTCTGCCGGCCGCAGGGCGAGCCGGCCAGGGTGTCGAGGCCCAGCATGGCGTTGACGATGGGCTCGCTGGTGCTGAGCAGCCGCCCAGCGCCGAGCAAGCGGCGGTAGCCCTCCCAGAACTCGTCGTAATTCAACGTAAATTCATCCTGGCCGACCGGCTGGTAGACGTTGACCCGCAGGTTGGCGCCAACGTCGCGGGCCACCGCTACCAGGCCGTCCATCTGGTCGTAGTTGGTGTTCATCAGCGTGGCCAGGAGGGTGACCTCGATGCCGTGGCGGTGGCAACGCTCGATGGCGGCCATGACGCAGTCCCAGTTGCCCACGCCTCGAAAGGCGTCCTGTCTCTGGGGCGTGGCAAAGTCCACGGAGAGTTCGACGTCGTGGAATCGGCCGAGCAAAGAGACCGGCATCCCGGTCAGGCTGTGGCCGTTGGAGGCCATGCTGGTCTTGATGCCCCGCTCGGCCAGATACTCGACGATCTGGGGGAATTCGGGATGCAGCCAGCTCTCGCCGGTGCCCATGTTGAAGGAGGCTACGTCCAGCGTCTCGCAGATGCTCTGGATCTCGTCCAGGCTGAGCTGGTAGACGCGATCTTGGGGGCGGTAGCAGTGGGCGCAGCCCAGATTGCAGTCGTTGGTGATGCCAATGCCGATGGATACTTTCACGCTGAGTCCCTTTCCGGCCCGACCCGCGTCGGGGTGCTTTGGCGTCGAGGGGCCATTATACCAGAATTGTCAGGAAAGCTCAACATCCTCGCGGGCAAGCAGGTGGACGTAGCGGGCTATCAGGCGGTAGGGGGAGCGGCCAGCCGCTGCTTGTTCCAGGCGTAGCAGCTCGGCGAAAAAGGCGGGATCGTCCAGGCGCTCGTCTGGAACATAGTCGGCGAAGGCACGCACGCCGCGACTGGCCACCACGGTCAGACCGAACTCGACCAGCCAGGCGGTCACCTCCTCGGCGGTATAGGCCCGGGCCGAGATGCCGAAGAGCCGTGCGCAAAAGCAGCCGCTCTCCACCTTGTCCAGGGCACCGGCCGGATCGTCCTGTTTCCAGACCTGGCGCAGGACCTCGGCGTGGCGGTTGACGAAGGACAGGGACAGCAGACCGCCGTCGCGCAGCAGGCTTGCCAGCTCCCGGAGGGTGTCGTGCGGCTCGGGCAGGTATTCGACGAGGGTGTGGCAGGTGATGACGTCAAAGGAGCCAGGCGCGAAGGAGCGGGTCACTTCGTCGGCCGTCATCTGGCACAGGGTCAGGCGGGCTTGAGCCTGGTCGGAGAGCGTTCGCGCAGCCCGGCGGGCCTGGTCGAGCATGGCCGGGGCATAGTCGAGCAGCCAGACGCGGTAGCCGCGTTGCACCAGGCGCAGCGCCAGCTCGCCGGACCCGCCGCCGGCGTCGAGCACACGGGGCGGGTCCCCCGTGTCGCCAACCGCCGGCAGGCAGGGGGCCAGGTTGTGCCAGGTCAACTCCTGGCGGATGCGTCCCAGGGGCGACCGGTTGTATCGGGCCCAGGCTGCGGCTTCTGCATCAAAGTGTGCTTGTGCATCTGGTTCCATGACGACGAGGATTGTAACACAGTCCTCCGACCTTGTCCAGGTTTGCCAAATCGCGCCTTTGACAACAATCTTGTTCCGTGTTATAATCTCCAATTGTATGATGTAATTCGTGACAAATAGGCGGTGCAGGCGGAGGCAGACCTTGATCAAGGTGGAGGAGGATGATCCAAACCGGGATGTGGCCCCTGGAAGGGATACAAAGAGAAGATGAAAGATCTGTGGCAAGCGCTCCTCCGGGCCACCGGCCCGAAAGAGGGGATTCTGTCCTGCGAGGAGTGTGTTCTTTTGCTGGACTGCTTTGCCGAATTACTCGCTGAAGGCCATCCCCCCGGCCAAATCCTGCCTGTGGCAGAAAAGGTTCTGGACCGCTGTCCCGACTGCCGGGCTGAGTTTCGAGAGGCGCTGGCCGACACACTCACGGCACGCCGAGGAGGAATAGGACCCGATGCGAATCGCGTTGATCAACCCCAGATTCCGATTGCCGATTGACACCCGCACCAGCCCCCACCTGGGGCTGGCCTACCTGGGCGCCGTCTCACAAGAGCGTGGCGACACCGTCCGCGTCTACGACGCCGACGTGGAGGACCAGCCGCTGCGCGAATTCGTGGCCGAGTTCAAGCCCGACGTCGTCGGCATCACGGCCAACACGCCCCAGGTCAAGCAGGCCTGGCGCACGGCGGCCATGGTCAAGGAGGTGGCCGACGTGCCGGTGGTGCTGGGCGGCCCCCACGTCAGCGTCGTCTCCGAAGAGCTCGACTTTGAGTCGCTGCGCAAGCCGGACGTGGACGTCGTCGTCCGCGGCGAGGGGGAGGGCGCCTGGATCGAGATCTGCGAGCGGCTAGAGACGTGGAAGCGCGACCAGGCAGAACATTCGACGGCGCGGCTCTTTGCGCCGGGCCTGGGCCTGTGGGACGACGTGTTGGGCATCAGTTATGCGACGGCCGACGGCGCGTTGCACCGCAACCCCGACCAGCCGCCCATCCCCGACCTCGATACGTTGCCCTGGCCGGCCTACGACCTCTTCAAGATGGAGCGCTACACCAGCCTGCAACCGGCCACCGACGCCGTCAGCGGCGCCCGCTCCTACTCGATCATGACCAGCCGGGGCTGCCCCTACCGCTGCACCTTTTGCTCCCAGTCGATCATGCCCATCAAGTGGCGCGCCCGCTCGCCCGAGAACGTCGTCGCCGAGTGGCGCCACCTGGTCCGCGACCGGGGCGCCCAGGAGATCGGCGTCCTGGACGATTCGGCCAACATCCGCATGAAGCGCCTGATAGAGCTCTCGGACCTGCTCATTGCCGAGCGTCTGAACCACGTGCCCTGGATTTTCGTCAACGGCATCCGGGCCAACCTGGCCACGAAGGAGCTCTTGGCCAAGATGAAGGCCGCCGGCCTGAAGCGCACGGCCTTTGGCGTCGAAACCGGCGACCCCGACATGCTGCTCAACGTAGACAAGCGGGTCGATCACGATACCATCCGCGAGGCGTTCAAGAACGCCAAGGCGGCGGGCATCGAGACCATCGGCTTTTTCATCATCGGCCTGCCGGGCGACACGCGGGAGACGATGCAGCGGACGATAGACTTTGCCATCGAGATCGACCCCCTCATCGCCAACTTTAGCATGATGACGCCCTACCCGGGCACCCGCGTCTACGAGATTGTCAAAGAGCAGGGCCACTTTCTCATCCAGGACTGGGAGGATTACGTTTTTTTTGAGCAAAAGGCTCGCTACGAGATGGGCGACATGACTGCCGAGCTGGTTGAAGAGATGTACCGCCGCGCCTACCGCCAGTTTTACCTGCGCCCCGGCCCCATCTTTCGCCGGCTGAAATCGAGGGGCTTTTGGCTCAACCTACACCGCAATCTACGCATCGCCCTGCGCACCTTCCTGCCCAAGGCCGAAAAGACTGAGCTGCGCAGGCAAGTGGAAGCCGAGGGGCTGGTGTAGCACCAATCCCAAATGCCCAATATCCAATACCCAATACCCAATACCTGATATTGGATATTGACCTGACGAAGGAGATGATATCCCGATGAAAACGACACTCGTCTATCCCGGCATCGCCGGCAGAGGATTCGACAGCCTGGGCCAGGGCATGGACGCCGGCTGGGTGGCCCACGGCCTGGCAAGCATCAGCGCTTCGGCCAAGGCCGAAGGCTTTGACATCGACCTCATCGACCTGCGCGCCCTGCGCGACTGGGACCACTTTCGCCAGGTGTTCCTGGAGCGCGACCCCGACGTCGTCGGCATCGGCATGATGTCGGTGGACTATAATCCGACCCAGGAGGCGCTGGCCGTCATCAAGGAGGTCAAGCCCGAGACGGTGACCCTCGTTGGCGGGCCGCACGTCACCCTGGCCCTCTCCGACTCGCTGAACATGCCCAACGTGGACTATCTGGTGACGCACGAGGCCGAGGTCACCTTTCCCAAGATGCTACGCGCCATCGAGCAGGGCGATCCGCTCGGGGAAAGGGTAGTGCGCGGCGAGACCCCCGACCTCGACGCCATCCCCTTTGCCGACCGCGACCTCTTTCTCGACGAGTGGCGCCGCTGGGGCTATACGCTGAACAGCCCCGAGGTGCCCTTTGTCAAGGAGCTGCCGGCGCCCTTTCTGACCATCATCGCCGGGCGAGGCTGCGTCTACAACTGCTCCTTCTGCAAGCCGGGCGAGGATTACATCTTTGGCCGGGGCGTGCGCCGCCGCTCGGTGGAGAACGTCATCGAGGAGCTGAAAACCCTGCGCGACAAGTACGACTTTGCCAGTTTCATGTTCCACGACGACTGCCTGACCGAAGATCGCGGCTGGGTGGCCGAGTTCACCGAGCGCTACGAAGCGGAGGGCTTTACCCAGCCCTTCTTTTGCCAGAGCCGGGCCGACATCATTGCCCGGCACACCGACATGGTGGCCCGCATGGCCGACGCCGGGCTGCGCGGCTACTTTATCGGCTTTGAGAGCGGCAATGCCCGGGTCCTCAACTTTTTGCGCAAGGGCACTACACCGGCGCGCAACCTTAAGGCGGCCGAGGTCTGCCGCGAATACGGACTGGCCATCTGGGCCAACTATATGCTGGGCATCCCCACCGAGACCAAGGAAGAAGTCATGGACACGGTGAATATGATCCGCGAGATCGACCCCGACTACTACAGCCCCAGCTTTTTCACGCCCCATCCCGGCACCGACCTCTACGACTATTCCATCGAGCACGACCTGAGCCTCATCACCGATTACGACAGCTACCGCCGCAATCCCACCGAGCCCAAGATCAGGGGCCAGGACTATGAATTCCTCAAGTGGGCGCGGGACTATAGCCAGAAGCGGCTCTTCAAGAACCGGGTCAAGCGGGCAGCCCGTGATTTCTGGGCCAAGTACAGCGACCCGGCCCGTTACGCCCGCAAAGCGCGCAAGGTCCTGGGGCTGAATGGAACAGCCCCGGCCAGCAATTCACGAACCAGCCCGATTCTGGCGGGCAATCCCACAAAGGAAAGCAGATGACTCTCCTGAAAAAAGGTCCTGGCACAGGATTTTTTCACCGCAGAGGCGCAGAGGTATTTGTTTACCGCACCAACCCTAGAACCACTGAAAACACTGAAGGCTCTG
>CAYLZO010000090.1:18252-18568 GCA_964387775.1 uncultured Anaerolineaceae bacterium | reverse complement strand
GTCGGCGAGGCGCTGCGCCGGGCGGGCATCGACCTTTATCCCGAGGACCGGGTCTCGCCGGGGCTGGAGACGGCACTGCGGCCCGGCGCGACCATCCAGGTGCAGCGCGCGCGCCCGGTCCAGGTCCGCGCCGACGGCCGGACGCGCCAGCTCCGCACCCACGCGGCGACGGTGGGCGAGGTGCTGGCCGAGGCCGGCGTCGACCTCGGTCCCGCCGACGAGCTGTGGCTGGGCCAGCAGCCGGTGACGGCCGATACCTTGCTCTTTGGTGGCGAGGTGCGACCCCGCGCCGTCAGCAGCCGGGGCGGGCCGCGTC
>CAYLZO010000090.1:0-18242 GCA_964387775.1 uncultured Anaerolineaceae bacterium | reverse complement strand
AGCAGCCGTATCCCGCTCATCGCCCTGCACCGGGCCGCTTCGCTCACGTTGGACGACGGCGGCGTGACGACGACCCTGCACACCACGCTCGACACCGTCGGCCAGGTGCTGCACGCCCACGGCGTCCGCCTCTTTCTGGGCGACGCGGTGACGCCCGGGCTCCAGGCGCCCGTCCAGCCGGGCATGACGGTCGGCATCGAGCGCTCGACGCCGGTCGAGATCGAGGTGGACGGCCGCACCATCCGCACCCGGACGCGGGCCGAGACGGTGGCCGGCCTGCTGGGCCAGGAGGGCGTGGCCCTCGTCGGCAAGGACCGCGTCGAGCCGGGCCTGAACGCGCCCATCCGCGCCGGCCTGACGGTCCGCGTGACCCGCGTGCGGGAGGAGCTCCTCGTCGAGTTCGACCCCATCCCCTTTGTGACCGAGTGGGTGCCCGACCCGGAGGTCGAGATCGACCACATCCGCCTGGTGCGCGAGGGCCAGCTCGGCCTCAACAAGCGCCGCTACCGCGTGCTCTATGAGGACGACGAGGTGGTCGATCGCTTCCTGGAGGACTCGTGGGCCGAGCAGCCGCCCATTACCAAGACGATGGCCTACGGGACCAAGATCGTCGTCCGCACGCTCGAGACCCCCGACGGACCCATCGAATACTGGCGCAAGATGCGCGTGTACGTCACGTCGTACAAGCCTGCCTCCTGCGGCAAGCCCAAGGATCACCCCCGCTACGGCTACACGCGGCTGGGCCAGAAGCTGCGCAAGGGGCTCGTGGCCGTGGACCCGGAGGTCATCCCCCTGAAGACGTGGCTCTACGTGCCCGGCTACGGCCTGGCCAAGGCCGGCGACACGGGCGGCGGCGTCAAGGGCAAGTTCGTAGACCTGGGCTTTAGCGACGACGATTACGAGTCGTGGCACTGGTGGATGGACGTCTATATTCTCACGCCCGTGCCACCGCCGAGCCAGATCCGCTACGTCCTGCCCGACTATCCCCGCTTCCCCGACCGGGGCCGCTGGAGCCGCTGAGAGGTGGCCCAGAGCGTCCCTGCCCTGCTCCGCGCCCACGGCCTGCGGCCCAAGAAGGGCCTGGGCCAGAATTTTCTCCTCGACGAGTCGGCTCTGGCCAAGATCGTGGACGCCGCCGACCTGGCGCCGGACGACGTGGTGGTGGAAGTCGGCGCCGGCGTCGGCAACCTGACCCGCCTCCTGGCGGAGCAGGCCGGCCGCGTCCTCGCCGTCGAGCTCGACCCGGCCCTGGTCGAAATCCTCCGCCAGCAACTGACCGGCTACCCCAACGTCCAGATCATCCAGGGCGACATCCTCCAACTCGCCAATTTCCCAATTTCCCAATTCCCAATCCCCAATCTGGGCTACAAAGTCGTCGGCAACCTGCCCTACTATATCACCTCGGCCGTGCTGCGCCACTTTCTTGAGGACCCGCCCCGCCCCCGGCTCATGGTCGCCACCGTGCAGCGCGAGGTGGCCGAGCGGATCGTCGCCGAGCCGGGCGACATGAGTGTGCTGGCCGTCAGCGTCCAGTTCTACGGGCGGCCGCAGATCGTGGCCCGCATCCCGGCCGGCGCCTTTTATCCCGCGCCCCAGGTCGACTCGGCCGTGCTGCGCATCGACGTGAGCGAACAGCCCCTCGCCAGGCTGCCCGGCGGCGTTTCGGAGCAAGATTACTTTCGCGTGGTCAAGGCCGGTTTCAGCCAGCGGCGCAAAACCCTGCGCAACTCGCTGAGCGGCGGACTGGCGCTCCCCCCCAAAGAGGCTGAGAAGGCCCTGAAAGAAGCCGGCGTGGACCCCCGCCGCCGGGCCCAGACGCTGAGCTTGGAAGAATGGGCAGCGGCAGCGGAGAAACTCGGCTAGCCGAACGGATCTCCAAAAGCCCAAACCCTTTTCCATAGCGTCCAGGCCGGCCTTGCCAAGTCCTGGGTGCCTTGACCGTTCGCCCCCTTTTCCCAACGAAATTCCAACCCTTCCTACCAAGCCCAACCAAAGCCAACTGCTAGAATCTCCCTTCTTGTACTATAATGAGACTGGGCGGTGGCGACCATCACGGGCATCCGCCTGCCGGAAGAGGTCCTCGTCCTGCGAAACGACTACCGGGATGACTTTATCTTGATAGCTGTCACGGTGGATGAACAAGAAACTCCTGATCGGCATTGCCGGGCTCGCTTTTGGAGGGTTGCTGGTCCTGGTCCCATCCGCACAGGCGGGGACGTCGTGATCGAGGCCGGCGGCGAACCCGTCAGGCCATCGAGCGGTTCGTGGAGGTGCACGTACGCTGCCCCTTGCCGGTCTGCATGGAGCGCGACACCAAGGGCGTCTACGAAAAGGCGCTGACGGGGGAGGCCACCACCGTGCCGGGCGTGCAAGTCCCGTACGAAGCGCCCCCAAACCCGGAAGTGGTCGTAGACACGTCCGTCCACGATCCCAAAGAGGGAGTAGCCCGGATCGTGGCCCGTCTTGAGGAGCTGGCCTTGATCTGAGCAGATTCCACCCTGGGGAAAGGGGCTGACCAGGATAACTCCAACCGAAATCCAACTTTTGCCAACGCAGCCAACGAAAGTCGAACCTAACCCATCGGTTGGGAATACAGTTTTCGTGCTACAATAGCTTTAATCTTGGTCAGTAGTCCACCTCTTTTCTCTGATTCTACCAGATTGTAAGCCTCTGTCCAAGGGCTCGGGACTTTTGTACAGTTGGACGAATTGGGTCTCGGCTGACCTGACAAGGAAGGGAACCAACGATGGTACGCAACATCTCTCTGACAAAGTCTCAACAGAACGAGAATCAAATGCGAATGCTACTTGTCAGCCAGCGTGACGGGACAGGCTGCCGGCTGACAGCCCCGCTGGCCACCCTCGACGGGTTCGAGCTGGTCGGCGAAACGAGCACCTGCCAGGAAGCCCTCCGCCAATGCCGCCACCTGCGACCTGACGTGATCCTGGTCGACGTCCGAACCCCCCAGACCGACGACCTGATCCCCCTGCCCATCATCCACAATCGGTGGCCGCGGGTCCAACTCGTGGTGCTGGCCAGCCGGCCCGTTCAGCCCGATCTCGAACACCTGCACGAGACGGGGGTGGTCCGCTGCCTATTTGAGGACCGCGCTACCCAGAAACTGGCCGGCTTGATTCAGTCCCGCTCCTGGGACCAGCCCCATCCGCCTGCCAAGAACGGCTCGACTCGCCCTCTGTGGGCCTATCCCCGTTCGGCGCTGAACGGCCGGGAGCGGCAGATATTGGGCTGGATGATAGCGGGTCAAAGCGACCTCCAGATCGCCGAACGGCTGGGCGTTAACGAATTGACGGCCAGACTCCACGTGCAAAACGCCCTCGGCAAGCTTCGGGCAGTCAGTCTCCTGGAGGCAGTAAGCGATCTGCCACGCCTTGCAGGATCGACTCCCCCGCTCTGCAAGGCCCGCATCCGTTTGGCCCACGATCATCCGCAACCAGTCGCCAGGACCAAAGTGGCCGCCCTTTGATCCAGGCGGACGACCACGGTACTCTGGCGTAAGCACACGAAGGAGGGAAGGAGAATTGAAGATTAGCCGACTGATCGGTACGAGGAGCCTGTGGACAGCGCTGGCCTTCCTGCTCCTTCTAAGCATCCTGATCGGCGCCTGTGAGCTGCAAGCCTCCGGCGAGACGCTGGTGCAAGAAGAATGTACGCGGTGCCACACCCTGGCGCCCATCGAAGTAGAGGACCGGACGCGGAACGAATGGAAAGACGTCGTATACGAGATGATTGAGCACGGCGCCGAGCTGAACGAGCGAGAAGTTGAGAAGGTGGTCGACCATCTGGCTGAAGAGCATGGAATCGAAAGCCCCTAGTTTGGGCTGAAACCAGAGGAAAGGAGACAACCCGATGAACGACGGAGCAAGAGTCCCCCTGGGAAGCGGAATTGGAAGGGGGGGGCGGACCCTGGGAGAAGCCTTGAGCCTGCGGGGCATCTCTCGACGAGATTTTCTCAAGTTCTGTAGCGCCGTGACCGCCACCCTCGCCCTGCCCCATGACATGGTCTCGCAGGTGGCCCAGACGCTGGAGAACGTGCAGCGACCGCCGGCCATCTACCTGGCCTTCCAGGATTGTGCCGGTTGCACCGAGGCCATGTTGCGCATGCCCCACCCCACGGTGGCCGAGGCGGTGCTCGACCTGCTCTCGCTCAACTACCACGAGACGATCATGGCCCCGTCGGGAGAGGCGGCTGAGGCCGCCAAGCAAGCGGTCATCGACGAGGGCGGCTACCTGCTCATGGTCGAAGGCGCCATCTCGACCAAGGACGAGGGCGTGTACTGCTGCATCGCCGGGCGGACGTCCCTGGACCTCTTGCAAGAGGCGGCCAGCGGGGCAGTCGCCATCATCTGCTTTGGCGATTGCGCCAGTTTCGGCAACATCCCGGCCGCGAACCCGAATCCCACCGGTTCGGTAGGCGTGAGCGACATCGTGAGCGGCGTGCCCATCGTCAACATGGCCGGCTGCCCGCCCAACGCCGTCAACCTGGCGGCCATGATCGCCCACTACCTGACCTTCAACGCCCTGCCCCACCTGGACGGCCACAAGCGGCCCGACTTTGCCTACGGCGAGCGCATCCACGACCACTGCCCGCGCCGCCCCCACTTTGACGCCGGCCAGTTCGTCGAGTCCTGGGGCGACGCCGGCCACCGCCGGGGTTGGTGCCTGTACAAGATGGGCTGCAAGGGGCCGCAGACGCAGCACAACTGCCCCGTCGTCGAGTACAACGAGGGCACCAGTTGGCCCATCAAGGCGGGCCACCCCTGCATCGGCTGCTCGGAGCCCCAGTTCTGGGACACCATGACGCCCTTTTACCGGCGTCTGCCGGTGGTGCCGGGCTTTAGCGTCGAATCGAACGTAGATACCATCGGCCTGGCCCTTCTGGGAGTCACCGCCGCCGGCGTGGGCACCCACGCCCTGGCCAGTGCCGTGCGCAAGCGGCAAGAGGGTGAAGTCAAAGACACGGAATTAGGCGAGGAACGTGAAGAAGGAGGCAATGATGGCCAAGATCGCGATTGATCCCATCACGCGCATCGAAGGACACCTGCGCATCGAAGTGGAAGTGGAGGGCGGGCAAGTTACCAACGCCTGGAGCAGCAGCACCATGTTCCGGGGCATCGAGATCATCCTGAAAGGGCGCGATCCCCGCGACGCCTGGGCCTTTGCCCAGCGCATATGAGGGGTCTGAACGACGGTTCACGCCGTCTGCTCCGTGCGAGCAGTAGAAGATGCCCTCGGAATTCAGATCCCGCCCAACGCCCGCCTCATGCGCAACTTGATCGCGGCGATCCAGTACGTGCAGGATCACGTCATCCACTTTTACCACCTCCACGCCCTCGATTGGGTGGACGTCGTCAGCGCCCTGGAAGCCGACCCCCAGGCCACCGGCGAGCTGGCCCGACGCACCTCCCAGTGGCCCAGCGGTCCCGGCTACTTTGAGAACGTGCAGAACCGCCTGCAAGCCTTCGTCGAGAGCGGCCAACTGAGCCACTTTACCAACGGCTACTGGGGCCACCCGGCCTACAACCTGCCCGCCGAAGCCAACCTGATGGCCGTGGCCCACTACCTGGAGGCCCTGGAGTGGCAGCGGGACGTGATCAAGGCCCACGCCATCCTGGGCTCCAAGAATCCGCACCCCCAGACCTACCTGGTGGGCGGCATGGCCCGCCCGGTGGACCCCAACAGCGCGACGGCCATCAACGCCGAGCAGATCTCGCACCTGCGCAGCCTGTTCACCAAGGCCGTCGATTTTGTCAAGAACGTCTACCTGCCCGACGTCCTGGCTGTGGCGCCCTTTTACCTGGACTGGGCCGCGTTGGGCGGTGGCCTGAGCGACTACCTCTCCTTCGGCGAATTCCCCTTGACCGACTCGGCCAGCAGCGACGAGCCGGGCGAGCTCTTTTTGCCGCGCGGCATCATCCTCGACCGGGACCTGAGCACCGTCCACCCCGTGGATCACCGCCAGATCACCGAAAACGTCACCCACGCCTGGTACACGTACGAAGGCGAGGCCCAGGACAAACACCCGTGGCAAGGCGAGACCAACTACAACTATACCGGACCCCAGCCGCCCTACGACTTTTTGAACACCGACGACAAGTACTCCTGGATCAAGGCGCCTCGCTACCAGGGCCGGGCCATGGAGGTCGGCCCGCTGTCCCGGATGCTGGTCGCCTACGCCTCGGGCCACGAGCAGGTGCAAACCTACGTGGATGCCGTGCTGGGCGCGCTAGGCGCCGGGCCAGAAGTCCTCTTTTCCACGCTGGGCCGCACCGCCGCTCGCTGCATCGAGACGGTGGTCGTGGCCGAGCAACTGCTGGCCTGGACCAACGCCTTGGCCGAGAACATTGCCCAGGGCGACCTGCGCGTCCACGAGATCGACCACTGGGAGCCCGACACCTGGCCGCGAGAGGCAGAGGGCTGGGGCTGGCACGAGGCGCCGCGCGGCGCCCTGGGCCACTGGGTGCGCATCAAGGACACGCTGATCGAGAACTACCAGTGCGTGGTGCCCTCCACCTGGAACGCCTCGCCCCGCGACGCCGGCGGCCAGATGGGCGCCTACGAGGCGTCACTCATCGGCACGCCGGTGGCCGATCCCGAGCAGCCCATCGAGATCCTGCGCACCATCCACTCCTTTGACCCCTGCATGGCCTGCGCCGTCCACGTCCTGGACCCCGACGGCGGCGAGCTCGTGCGCATCCAGATCGTGTAGGAGGGAGGCGCTATGTGGAAACGCGTGTACGTCTGGGAATTCCCGGTCCGCTTCCAGCACTGGCTCCACGTGGCCAGCATGATCGTGCTGTCGGTCACGGGCGTCTACATCGGCTATCCCTTCATCGGCCTGGACCCGACGCCTGACATCGGCTTTCACATCACCGATTGGATGCGGTTTACCCACTTTGTCGCAGCCTGGATCTTTGGCCTCGGCTTTTTGGTGCGGCTCTACTGGTTTTTCGTCGGCAACAAGTACGCCCGCTGGAGCGGCTGGGCGCCCGTCACCCGCAAAAAGCTGCGGGGCCTGGTCGAGCAGATGCGCTACTACCTCTTTATGAAGCGCGAGCGCCCGCGCTATACCGGCGTGAACCCCGTCTCGGGGGTCACCTATCTCCTGTTGGGCATCATCATCTTTTTCCAGGGGGTGACGGGCATTGCCCTTTACTCCGAACCCTTCCCCACCGGCTTCTGGCGTGTGACCTTTGGCTGGATTCTGACCTTGTTCGGCAGCCAGGCGGTGCGCCTCGTGCACCACGGCCTCATGTACCTGTTCGGCGTTTTCCTTCTCATCCACCTCTACATGATGGTGCTGGGCGACATCGAAGAGGGCAATGCCCCGGTCACGGGCATTATCAGCGGCTGGAAGTTTGAGCCGGTCGACGAAGGGGAGTAGATGCCGCCGGCCAGGACCCTGGTGCTGGGGGTCGGCAATCTGCTTCTTTCCGACGATGGCGTAGGCGTCCACGCCGTCCGCCGCTTGCAAGAACGTTTAGACCTGCCACGGGAGGTCCAGATCCTCGATGGGGGGACGTTGGGTCTGGACCTCCTACCCTACCTGGAAAAAGTCGACCAGCTGCTCATCATCGACGCCGTCGACGACGGCCGCCCGCCGGGGACCCTCGTCCGCCTGGCGGGCGACCAGGTGCCGGCCTATCTCGCCGTCAAGATGTCGCCCCACGAGATCGGCCTGCCCGATCTGCTCTTTGCCGCCCAGTTGCGCGAGCACTATCCGCGCGAGGTGGTGATCTGGGGCGTGCAGCCGGCGAGTACGGAGGTCGGGCTCGACCTCTCGCCGCCGGTGGCCGCCCAACTGGACACCCTGGTCGAAAAGGTGCTGGGGGACCTGGCGGGCTGGGGACTCTCCATCCCAAGATAACCTCCATGCCGTCGTGGGCGATCTCGACCTCGACGCCCCGCTCCTCGGCCATCTGGCGGAGCTCGGCGCCCAACGCCCGCTCGTCGCCGTCCACGATCTCGGACCCGCAGTGGGTGACGATCATCTTGGGCACGCCCGTTTTCTGGCACCAGGTGAGTTGGGTGCGGACGGGCGTGTGGCCGATGAGGGAGTCGTCGCTCTTGCGAACCATCGAGCGCGTGACCGTCGCCCCATCCCCCACGTAAACCTTGGCGCCCGAGAGGGCCTCCTCCCGGTCGCGGATCCAGACCACGTCGGGCACGTAAAAGATGGCGACCCGCCCGGCGGTGATACGATAGCCCACCGCCGACGCTCGCGTGGAATGCTCCACCGGGAACGCCTCGAAGGTCATGTCCGCGATCTCGACCGGCTCGCGGGGGGCGACGACCCGCCGCTCCTCGATCTCAAAATCCTCCATCCGCTCCCACGAGCGCTCGGTGGCATAGACCGGGCAGGGGGCGCCCGCCTTCAGGCCAAAGGCGTGATCGGGGTGGGCGTGCGTGACCAGGATAGCCTGGACGTTCCACTCCCCCACCTCGCCCGGCCAGTCCTCGCCGCAGTCGATCACGGCCCGCCGGCCATAGTACGTGACCTGTAGCGAGCTGTGTTTCCGATGCCGGCGGTTCCGGGGCTCGATGTAGCCCCGGGTGACCGATGCAACGAACAACAGGGTCTTTATTTCTCACTCCTTCAGACGATATAGGCCACGACGATGGCCACGATCAAGGCCAGCAACAAGATCCAGAAAAAGATGCTCACGCCGGTGCTGGTTGCCTCTTCTGCTTGGGCCACGAGCTGGGCGGCTTCCTCGGTGCGGGGTGGCGAAACCGGCGCGGCTGCGGCCAACAGAAGGGCAAAAAAGAGGCCGGCCAGCAGAAAGGGCAGCCAGTATCGGCCAAAGAGCTGGGGGCCGACGGGCGTGATCCAGACGCCGCCCGCCCACGCAGCCAGAAAGACCAGGAGCAGAAACATCCACCACAGCGCCCAGGGGCCCACGTTGCGAAGAAGCTTGGCAAAGATCAGGGTCAGGCCCACGGCCACCACCATCGCGAACAGAATGTCTGTGAGAATCATCGACTCCCCCTCCCATCGTTCCGCAAAAATCGGGACGTGCGGCAAGGCGATGCGCGCAAGGCAATCGCCCTGCGCGCATCGCAGCGACTCAGCCAGAGATCGACAGACTCGACCTAGGTCTCTCGGACGTAGACCCTCTCTGTCTCGCGGCCCAGCCGCTTGGTCCCATCGTAGAGGTAAGTATAGATGGTGTAGAGCCCTTCCTCCTCGGGCGTGACTTTGGCAGCGTACACCGCCTCCTCGCCCATATCCAGAGGCTTGGTCTCGACGATGCCCAGTTCCTGGAACTCACCAGTCGGCGTGTCGGCCCAGAATTCGAGGCTGAGACCCTCACTCTCGGACCGGCCACGGACGGTCGCCTCGATGCGAATGCGCTCCCCCACCGGCGGATAGGGCTCGCTCATGGCAAAGAGGCTGACGAGTTCCGCAGCCTCCTTACCGACCGTGACAAAGATGACGGGCGACTCCCAGTGGAACGCGGTGGTATTCTTCAGACCATCCATCGAGATGTAGAGGCTGGCCGTCATATTGGCCGACACCTGGAACGGCAACACCCGCTCCTCGTTCGGGCTGAGGAGCGAGACGTAGCTCCCTGTGCCCAGAACACTCAAGCTGTAGGCATCGAGGGAATTCAGGCGTACGTCCAGTCCCACTAGGTCTTCGGTCCCGACGTTCTTTAGCTTCAGCGTCAGCCAGCGGGTACCCGGGCTGATGTTCTTGGGGTTAAGCTCATACTCGATCGGATAACGAATTGGCACGGTGTTATCTCCCTCCGAATTGCCTCAAAGCAGGATCGATCCTGCTTTGAGTTTCTCGCGAATCACGGATATAGAATCAACCTTATGAATCCACTGAAAAGGTCAGTGGATTACTGTGTGTTGTGTGTGCGCAAACCGCACACACAACACACAGTACCCTTTTGCCCTTTTTACAGGGCAGTCACCTTATGATAACACAGAAACCGCAGCCACAACCGATGGATCGGGTTGGGATTAGTTTTAGTTGGGTTGTGAAAGTTGGAATTTCGTTGGGATGGCCTGAACTCGGCCGCCCGGGGGGGCGGGGATGCTACTCCAGGAGGACCTGCAAGGTCTGCGTCGTGGTCGACAACCGCTCGCTCAAATGCCGGGCGATGAATTTGTGAAAGGCGGCGGCCAGCTCCGGGGCTTCTGCCTCCATGCGGGCCAGGTTTTCGGTCGAAAGGTAGTAGAGCACCCCGGGCGCGTCGACGACGACGGTGGCCGAGGCCGGCGAACCGGCATAGAGGCCCATCTCGCCGACGATGGCGCTCTCGCCCCGGGTACGCAGCCGCGTGGCCGGCCCGTCCTCGCCTTCGAGCTGGATGGTCACCTGCCCGCTCTCGACGAAATAGAGTCCCCGGGGCGGCTCACCCTGGCGGATCAGGACCTCACCGGCCTCGACCTCCAACCGCTCCATGAAGGGCAGCACGCCGCGCATCGCGTCGGGCTCGGCGCGGGGCGCCTCCTCCTCGACAGCCGGGTAGGCCTGCCAGCCGGCAAAGCGGGGCGCCGCCTCCAGGTACTCAACCAGGCGGCGCATCAGCGTCTTGGGCTTTTTGGCCACCAACCCGACCTGGGCAAAGGTGTCGATCATTTGCTCCTCGCACCACTCCACACCGTGGTCCAGGTCGGGAAAGATGCGCCAGGCGGTCCCCTCGCCGGTGGTCAGGGCCTCCCGTTGCAACTGCCGCCGCATCGGGGGCGAGAGTTGGGTCAAGACCAGGGTGAAACCCTGGGTCTGGGCCAGTTGCACCATCTTGGCAAAGCCCAGCGCGGCCGAGGCGTCCATGCCCCGCACCCGCCGAAAATCGAGCACGACAAAGCGCGTCTTGAACCGGTCCTCGGCACCGATCCGCGCCCGGAGCCGGTCGAGCAGGCTGTGGGCCGTGCCAAAAAAGAGAAAGCCCTGCAACTCCAGGATGTAGAGCCAATCGCCCTTGGCCCGGAGCAGGCCCTCGTGGAGCCGGGGGCGATCCACGTTGCTGCGGTACGTCTGGCCTGAAAAGGCGTGCCGCACCACGCCGACGCGACTGTAGTCTACGATAAAGAGCACGACCGCCAGGGCCAGCCCCAGGCCGACCCCCTCCAGCACGCCGATGGTGCTCATCGCCACCAAGATCACCCACACGACGGCATAATCGGCCTTGGAGAGTTTGAACCAGGCGTCGTAGAGCCATTCGACGAGAAAGCTGAGCCCGAGAAAGAGGATCAGCGCCCCGAGCACGACTTTGGGAAAGTAGGAGAGGATGGTCGTGCCCACCAGAAGCAAAAGGCCGGACAGCAACGCCATCCAGATGCCTATCAGGCGGCTAGGTGCGCCGGTTCGGTAGCTCAAGGCCGAGATGCTGAGGGCGTGGTAGCCCGGCGGGCCGCCGCCCAGGCCCGCGAGGATGTTGCCCAGGCCGGCAGCCTTGAGCTCGCGGTTGAGGTCCACGTCGCGGCGGGCCACCAACTCTACGCCGCTGGCGTTGAGCAAGAGCGACACGACGCTGATGACCAAAATGGTCCCCGCGTTGCCGAACTGGCCGACGACGGCCGGCCAGTGAACCTGAGCCAGCAGGGAGGGCCTCAGGGGCTGCCACAGCGCACCCTCGGGAAAGGGACCCAGCAGCCAGCCTGCCGCGCGGACCTGGGCCATCGGCGTGCCGGTCAGCCACAGGCCAACGTAAAAGAAGGCAATCGCGCCCAGCAAGATCGCCGGCATGATGAGAAAGTGGCTGAAACGGCGCAGGATGAGGAGCAGCCCTGCGGCCAGGATCAAGCCGGGCAGCCAGCGGAGCATCAAGTCCGCCTGGAAAAAAGTGGGGAGCTGGGCCAGGCTCAAAGAGGCATCGGTCATCACACCCATCCCCCCCTGGAAGAGCAACCAGCCGGTGCCCGCCAGGAATCCGCCGATGACGGGATAGGGGATGTAGCGCACCAGGCGACCCTGCCGGAGCCAGCCCAAGACCACAAAGGCCACGCCGGTGAGAAGTGAGGTCAGGGCGATGGCGGCGATCACGGTCGCCAGGAGGCTTTCGGCGGAGGTCGAGGGCGGCATCGAGGCGGCGATGGCCGCCGCCACCAGGGCCAGCACCGCCGCCGGGCTATCTTGGGGCACAGCCGCCATGCCGGGTAGCGAACTGCCCAGGGCCACGGCCAAGCCGAGCATCACCCCGGCAAAGAGGGTCACCCCAATGCCAGCGCCCACGTGCTCGGCCAATGGCCCGGAAAAGATGAGCAGCGCGAACGAAATCTGGATCATAACGACCAGCGTCGCAGCGACCGTCCCCATACTGAGGCTTGGTAACAGCCGGTTGGGGTAGAACTCCCGGATCAAGGGAGCGATTATGCGTCGGGCCATCCCCTCCTCCTTCTGCGACGTGGAAACCGCAGGATGCGCCGAGGCCCAGCCATCGTGATACAGCCCAAGGAGTATACCATTGCCTGAGAAGCCCGTCAAGCGACCCGGGCTTTGTTTTTTTCCCTGCACAGAGTACTCCTCGGCGGCCAGCCCGCCTACGTTCCGGCGTGCACCTTACGGATGAGTGTAGCTGGCCAGAATCGAGCCCTGGCGGTCCTGCATCGCCTTCGTGGCCCCGGCGGCTCAATCGTCGCTGCAACGCAGCCAGAACAGGATCCCTCTCCGCTTGATGCCGTCCACGAACTTGTCCGCCAGATTCTCGGGCACGCCCAGATCGGCGAGGGCCGCGCTAAACCCTTCTTCCTCCCCGCCAAAGTGCAGCGCCGTCTTGGCCACCATCGTCCCCAACGCGCCGGTGGCAAAGACGTCGCCCACGTCCGGCCCCTCCACGGGCCGCTCGCCGCCAAAGAGCCGGTCGAGGCCCTCCAGCTCTTGCTCGCCGACTTTCGGTGACCTGAACCTCGACCGCCTTCCAGTCCACGTCCACCGCTTTTTTTGACCACCTCTTCCAGGGCGATAGCGTTCATCTCGTCCTCGGCAAAATCCCGCGCCGAAAGCTCGGCGACGGCGGCCTTGGCCGCCAGATAGTCCTCGAACAACCAAAAGATCGTCTTCATCGGCATCCGCTTCTCCCTAGATCCCGGCAATCTCGGGTGTGAGGATCCACGTCACCTGCCACTGGGCATCCAGAGACAGGCAGACGATGGCGGCGTTGGTGAATTTGACCACCGGCGTCTCGACGTTGCCGGTCAGCATGGCACTGGCCAGCCGCTCCATGAAGGGCAGGTGGCCGACGAGCATCACCGGCTTGGACGTGTGGGCCAGCTCGACGGCGACCGGCTCCACGTCGTCCAGGGGCCCCAGGCCGTCCATCTGCACGACGCCGTCGGGCGGCAACAGGGCTTCGCTCAGGATCTGGGCCGTCTGCTCGGCGCGGGTCTTGCCACTGTGCCGGATCTGCTGCACATCCAGCCCCAGCTTGGCGGCGATCACGGCGACATCGGCGGTGGCGTGGCGGCCGTCTTTGGTGAGCGGCCGGTCGGGATTCTCTTCTTCCGACATGACCTCTGCGTGTTGTACCAAATACACTTCCATTTCTGTCCTCTCTTTCTATTTCGCTGCCGATATTTTTTGAGGGATGGGTGCTCGCATGGGGACAAGTCCCATGCGAGCACGTCCGAACACTATCCCTCGGTCTTGGTGAGCCGCGTGCGCAGGCGCTCGCCGACGAAGGGCAGCCCGAACAGCGGGGCAAAGACGCAAAAATCGAATACGCCCGCCGCCAGCGGCACCAGCCCCACGACGATCAGCACCCAGCCCCAGGCGCCGGACACCAGCCAGATGCCCAGGGCGATCAGGATCAGCCCGGCCACGGCCCGCACGATGCGCCCCCCACTGCTGGCCAAGAACTCGAATACTTGATTCATCACATCCTCCTCTCTCAAACTAGGTCAAAATCGCGTCGTACTCGTCGGGCAGTTCGGCGCGAAGGTCGGCCCACTGGGTCTCCAAGTCGTGCTCGGTCGCGCCGGCTAGGGCGTAGAAAAAGACGTGGAGCGGCCGTCGCTCGGTGACGCCGGGGTCGAGCTGGCGCACCGAGCCGGCCGCCGCGTTGCGCGGATTGGCAAAGGGGTCTTTGCCCGCCTCGGCCCGCTCGCGCTCCAGCTCGTCGAGGATCTTTTGCTCCGTCTTGGGTCCCAGGCCGTCCAGCTCACGGACCTCGCCCGCCTCGGCCGCCGTCTCCAGGTCGTCCAGCCCCGTGACGTCCAGCTCCTCGTAGATCTTTTGCACGCGCTTGGGTCCCAGCCCTTCGAGCTTGAGCATCTCGGCCAGGCCCGGCGGCGTGCGGGCCTGGATCTCTTCCAGTTGGGCCAGCCCGCCCGTCTCGACGATCTCCTCAATTTTGCCCGCCAGGTCGTCGCCGATGCCTTCCAGCTCGGTCAGGTCCTCACCCTCGGCGACCAGGTCGGCCACCGGCCGGGAGAGGGTCTCGATGGTCCGGGCGGCGTTGCGGTAAGCGCGCACGCGGAACTGGTTGGCGCCCTCGATGGCCAGCAGGTCGGCCACCTCTTGAAAGATGGCGGCGACGTCGGAATTATAGACCGGCAAGGCTCACTGCCCTCCGATCTCTTGAAGACGCGCCTGGAGATGCTCGTGCATCTCTTCGCTCCGGGCGGCAACCCGCACGGCGCGTCCAGGGCGCAGAGCCGCCACTAATAGCGGGGGTCTCGCCCATCGGCGGGCAGGGGCTGCCGATGCCGACATCAAAACCCTCAAGGTCTCGTGTCTATCCTGCCTGGGTCTCTGGACTTGCCCAGGTGATGAGTTCCGGCAGAAAGGGCGTCACCAGGTCGGGATGGTCGGGCAGGACCCGGATGGTAAAGCCGTAACGACCGCTTCGCCGGCAGGGGATGCCCTCAGCCTCGAAATGATGGCCCTTGTCCCCGTCGCTGCCGGCCGCCTGCATGGCGATGGCCTCCGCTTCGACGATCTCGCCATCGATGTCGATCGACCCGAAGTAGAACTCGACCGTCACGTCGTCGGGCGACAGCCCGGCCAGGCGGACCCAGGCTTCGGCCGAGATCTCGTCTCCGACCTGGAGGCTTCCGGTGGGCTGTGCGTCGGCGGCCACGATCTGCACGTCAGACCAATTGCTCCGGACGTGGCCCTTCCACCCGGCCAGCGCCCGGGCGCGAGCCATCTCGTCGGCGCCGAGGCGCCCGGCGAGCTCGGCGGCGGGCAGGTAGAGGCGCTCGGTGTACTCCTGGACCATGCGGTGGGTGTTGAAGAAGGAGCAGAGGTCGCGCAGCGAGGCCTTCATGCGGGCCAGCCAGCGATGGGGCAGGCCGTCGCCGCCTCTCTCGTAAAAGATGGGCACCACCTCTCGCTCCAGCAACCCGTAGAGGGCCTCGGCCTCGACCCGGTCCTGCTCTTGGGGGTCGTCGTACATCTCGCCCCGGCCGATGGCCCAGCCCAGCTCGGGTTCGTAGGCCTCGGCCCACCAGCCGTCGAGGATGCTCAGGTTGAGTACGCCGTTGGCCGTGGCCTTCATGCCGCTGGTGCCGCTCGCCTCGCGGGGGCGGCGGGGCGTGTTCAGCCACACGTCGCTGCCCTGCACCAGGTAGCGGGCCGTGGCCATGCCATAGTCCTCCAGGAAAATGAGCCGGTTGCGAAAGGGCTCCTTGCGCGAGAGTTGCACGATGCGGGCGATGAGCCGCTTGCCGGCGTCGTCCTTGGGATGGGCTTTCCCGGCAAAGATCATCTGGATCGGGCGGTCCGGGTCGCTAAAGAGGCGGGCCAGCCGCTCCTCGTCGCGAAAGATCAGGGTGGCGCGCTTGTAGGTGGCAAATCGGCGGGCAAAGCCGATGGTCAGCGCCTGGGGATCCAGGGCTTCGTCGGCCGCCTCGATCTCGGACTGAGGGGCGCCGCGCCGCCGCCGCTGCTGCCGCAGGCGACGCCGCACAAAGGCCACCAGCCGCTCGCGCCGCCGCTCGTGGGTCCGCCACAGCTCGCTGGGCGCGATGCGCTCCGCCCGGCCCCAGACCTCCTCGTCGGCCGGCTCCTCGCGCCAGCGCGGGCCGAGGTAGCGGTCGTAGAGCTGGTTCATCTCCAGCGAGATCCAGGAGCGAAAGTGCACGCCGTTGGTGACGTGGGTGATGGGGATCTCGGGCTGGGGCACGTCGGGCCAGAGCACCTGCCACATCCGCCGGGTCACCTCGCCGTGAAGGCGGCTGACGGCGTTGCGCCGGCCAGATAGTTTCAAAGCCAGCGTGGTCATACAGAACAGCGTGTGGGCGTCGCGGGGGTCCTCGCGCCCCAGGGCCAGGAACTCTTTTTCTAAAAGACCCAGCCCGCGGACATAATCGCCCAGGTAGCGGCGCATCAGGTCCATGGCGAAATAGTCGTGTCCGGCGGCGACGGGCGTGTGGGTCGTAAAGACCAGGCTCGCCGCCGCGGCCTCCCGCGCCTCGTCGAAGGTGAGCCCGTGGCGCTCGACCAGGTCCCGGATGCGCTCCAGCGCCATAAAGGCGGCGTGCCCCTCGTTGAGGTGGTAGACCTGCGGCTCCAGTTCCAGCGCCTGCAGCGCCCGATAGCCGCCGATGCCGAGCATGATCTCCTGCCGGATGCGCAGCGCGTGGTCGCCGCCGTAGAGCTCGTCGGTGATGTCCCGGTCCTCGGGGTCGGAATTCGCCGGGACGTTGGTATCGAGCAGGTAGAGGGGCACACGGCCAACCTGGGCCCGCCACACCTGGGCAAAAACGTCGCCCTTGGGGTAGCGGACCTTAATGGTCAGCGGCGTGCCGTCCGGCCCTCGCTCCAGCCGCAGCGGCAGGTTGTAAAAGTCATTGTCCTCGCGGAACTCTTGCTGCCAGCCGGCCTCGTTGAGATACTGCCGAAAGTAGCCCTCTTGATATAACAGGCCGACGCCGACGAGGGGCAGGCCCAGGTCGCTGGCCGACTTGAGGTGGTCGCCGGCCAGCACGCCGAGGCCCCCGGCAAAGATCTCCAGGCACTCGGTCACGGCGAATTCGGCGGAAAAGTAGGCCACCAGGGGCTGGCCATCCTCCGGCTCGTGCTCCCGGTCGAACCAGGTGGACTGGGTGGTCAAATAGCCGTCGAGGTTCTCGGCAACGCGGTCCAGGTGGGCCAAGAAGCCCTGATCGGCCACCGCCTCCTCCAGCCGGGCCTGCTCGACGGTGCCCAGCATCAGCACCGGGTTGTGGTTGCTCGTCTCCCACAGATCGCTGTCGAGGCGCCGGAAGAGCTCGATGGTGTCGTGATTCCAGGCCCAGCGCAGGTTGCACGCGATCTCGCGCAAGGGTTCCAGCCGCTCCGGCAGCGACGGGGTGATCGTAAAGCTCTGAATTGGTCTCATCTAAACTTGGACGCGGCCGAGGCTACGGCGTTTTCCAACTCTGTCATGGCATTGTCCACACCGGTTTTCAGGTCCCGCCAGGCGGCCTGGCCGGCGGCCTTGAGCCCGTCCAGCCGTCGCTCGGTCTCCTCGCGCCGGCGTTGCAGCTCTTCGATCTGTTCGTTGTACTCGATCTTGGCCTCGGCCGTGGCCTGCTCGGCCTTGGCCTTTAGCAGGTCGATGCGGGCGTCCAGCTCTTTGAGTTGGGCATCCATCTTTTCTTGATAGGCTTCTTTGGTGTCCACGTTTCCTCCTTTGTCTTTTGTTTCCTTTTCTTCTCGACTGCCGCAAAGTGTTAGGTGACCGTGGAAAGGGACCTCTCCTTCGCCTCTCGCGCTTCTTGGCAGGGCCAAGGCCCGTTCCCGGACGGGTCGCCGCCCAGCGTCAGGATCAACTCGTCGAGGGAGATGCCCGGCAACAGTTCTTCGGGCGAACCGGCGCTGCGCTGGAGCTTGGCCGCGCTGCCATCTTTTGCCAGGCCCAGCAGGGACACCTCTGGGTGCTCGTTCAGCACGGCATCAAGCACCGACGGCAGTTGGCCGTCAGTCCAGAGCGGCAGGATCACCCATTCGGCGCCGGCCTGCTCGATTCTGGCAGTCAAGCTCGACAGATCTTGGGTTTCGCCCACGATCTGCAACCCCGAAACCTTGTCCAGGGCACGCCAAAGCAGCCCGCGCAGCAGGCGCGAGTCATTTGCCAGGATGATCCGACTCTGTTTCACGCTTGACACTCCTCTATATCCCGTAACGACCTGAGAGAACCCCACGGAACTGCATAGAACACTCCCGATTCTCAATCTGGCAGGGATCGATTGTGGGATGGCTTGTCCGCCCCACATCCCTGTCCAAAAGGGCCCTAGGCTTGCCTACAGGATAACACAAGACCGGGGCAGTGTCTATGTATCTA
>CAYLZO010000089.1:0-18583 GCA_964387775.1 uncultured Anaerolineaceae bacterium | reverse complement strand
CCGCCTCCCAGCGCGGGACTGGGATTGGCGGTCGCGTCCCCGGAGGTCTGCCGTTCCTCGTTGTTGATGTTGACCCCGTAGTCGTAGTTGAAGGGATCGCTCCCGCTGTAGGTGCCGTTGAGGCCGAAGTCCAGGGCCAGGTCGCCGCTGCCTACCAATTGGCCCAGGCCCACGGCGCGGCCGGCCCGGTGACCAACGCCCTCTTTCGGGCCGCGCTCCAGGCCGGCAAGCGGGCCCGCACCGAGACGGCCATCAACCGGCACGCCACCTCCATCAGCCACGTCGCCGTCGAGCTGGCCCTACAGATCTTTGACGACCTGGAGGCCAAGACCGTCGTTCTCGTCGGCGCCGGCGAGATGGCCGAACTGGCGGCCAAGAACCTGGTCGATCACGGCGTCGGCAAGCTGCTGGTCGTGAATCGCAGCGCGGGCCGGGCGGCGGGGCTGGCCAAAGAGTACGGCGGCGAGGCCCTCGGCTGGGAGCGCCTGACCCAGGCCCTCTGCCGCTCGGACATTGTCATCAGCTCGACGGCCGCGCCCCACGCCATCCTGCGCGTCGACTCGGTCTCGGCCGCCATGCGTTTGCGCCGCAACCGCCCCCTCTTTGTTATCGACATCGCCGTGCCGCGCGACGTGGACCCGGCCGTGGGCGCGTTGACCAACGTCTTTTTGTACGACATCGACGACTTGCAGCGCGTGGTCGAGGCCAACCTGGCCCAGCGGCGGCGCGAGGTGCCCCGCGTGCAGGCCATCGTCGCCGAGGAGACGGCCCGCTTCCTGGCCTGGCTCCGCGCCCGCGACGTGGTGCCGACCATCGTCGACCTGCGCCAGCACGTGGACGGCATCCGCGAGGCCGAGCTGGCCTGGGCCATGAACAAGCTGGACGGCCTCTCGGACCGGGAGCGGAACGTGGTCATGGCCCTCAGCCAGCGGCTGATGAACAAGATCTTGCACCAGCCCACGATAAAGCTCAAGCAACACGCCAACGGCCGCGAAGCCTACCGCTACACCGACGCGCTGCGCGACCTCTTTGGCATGGACGAGGAGGGGACCGATGGCTAACGTCGTGTTCTTTGTCCTGGCCCTGCTCGGCTACGCCGTCAGCACGGTGGCCCACGTGGCCTGCTGGATCGGCGGCAGCACACGCTGCGAACGGCTTGCCCGGCCGGCGCTGCTGGCTGCCGTGCTCCTCCACGGCGTCGCCATCGCCCTGCGCTGGATCGAAGCCGGGTACGCGCCCCTGTCCAACGCCTTCGAGGCCTTTTCCACCTACGCCTGGGGCCTGAGCCTCGTCTACCTCCTGGTCCCCTCGCTGCGGCGGCACGTGGCCCTGGGCGCCCTGGTGACGCCCCTGGCTCTGCTCAGCATCCTGGCCGCCTCGGTGTTGCCCAAGCGCATCGAGCCCCTGGTGCCGGTGCTGCAGAGCCACTGGCTGCCCATCCACGTCGGCGTCTCGTTCTCGGCCTACGTCCTGTTCAGCGTGGCCTTTGTCGGCGCCGTCGCCTACCTGCTCAAGCGCCGCGCCCTGCAACGGCCGGGCCGCTGGCTCTGGGCGCGCCAACTCCCCTCGCTGGAGACCCTGGAGGCCCTCCAGCGGCAGACGGCCGTCGTCGGCCTGGTGCTGATGACGGGCGCCCTGCTCAGCGGCTCGCTCTGGGCCGAAAAAGCCTGGGGCGTGGTCTGGCCCTGGGAGCCCCAGCAGGTGGCCTCGCTGGTGACCTGGTTCATTTACGCCGCCTATTTCTACGTCCGGCACAGCGCCGGCTGGCAGGACCAGCGGAGCGCGTGGCTGCTGGTGGGCGGCTTTGTTTCGGTGCTCATCACCTTCGTCGGCGCCGACCTCCTCATGCCGCACAGCCGGCACAGTTTTCTCTTTGGATCCTGAACCATGACCAAAATCGTCATCGGCACCCGGGCCAGCGCCCTGGCCCTGTGGCAAACGGGTTACGTCGTGGACCACTTGCGGGCCGCCACGCCCGGCCTCGACGTCGAAATCAAGACCATCCAGACCCGGGGCGACCGGGTGCGCGACCGGGCGCTGTCCCAGGTGGGCGGCAAGGGGCTGTTCGTCAAAGAGATCGAGAGCGCCCTGCTCTCGGGCGAGATCGACCTGGCCGTGCACAGCCTCAAGGACATGCCCACCGAGCAGCCCGAAGCGCTGGCCCTGGGCGCCATCCTGGAGCGGGCCGACCCCCGCGACGCGCTGGTCGTGCGCGGCGGCGATGGCCACCGGCCAGATCTGGCCACGCTGCCAGGGGACGCACGCGTCGGCACCAGCAGCCTGCGGCGCCGGGCCCAGATCCTGGCCGCCCGGCCCGACCTCCAGGTGCTCGACCTGCGGGGCAACGTGGACACCCGCCTGCGCAAGCTGCGCGAGGGCCAGTACGAGGCCATAGTCCTGGCCGTCGCCGGGCTGGAGCGCCTGGGCCACGCCGAGGCCATCAGCCAGGTGCTGCCCCTGGACCTCATGCTGCCCGCCGTGGGCCAGGGCGCCCTGTGCGTCGAGGTGCGGGCCAGCGACGAGGCCACCCGGGCCCTCATCGCCCCGCTGGACCACGCGCCCACGCGTCAGGCCGCCGAGGCCGAGCGCGCCCTGCTGCGCTGGCTGGAGGGCGGCTGCCAGGTGCCCGTCGGCGCCCACGCTGAAATCGACGGCGACCGCGTCCGCCTGCAGGGGCTCGTCGCCGCCCTGGACGGCTCGCGCCTGGTGCGCGACGCGATCCACGGCCCGGCCGCCGAGGCCGAGGCCCTGGGCATCGAACTGGCCGAGCGCTTGCTGGCCACCGGCGGCCTGGCCATCCTGGAGGAGGTGCGCCGTGGCAGCTAATGGCCTTGTCTCCCTCATCGGCGCGGGACCGGGCGACCCCGGCCTGCTGACCCAACGCGGCGCCGAGGCCCTGGCCGCCGCCGACGTGGTCGTCTACGACTACCTGGCCAATCCCGCCCTCCTGGCCCTCGCCCCGCCCGGGGCCGAGCGCATCTACGTCGGCAAGATGGCCGGCTGCCACAAGCTCTCGCAGGACGAGATCAACGCCCTGCTGGTCGAGCGGGGGCGGGCCGGGCAGCGGGTAGCCCGCCTCAAGGGCGGCGACCCCTTTGTCTTTGGCCGGGGCGGCGAGGAGGCCCTGGCCCTCGTCGAGGCCGGCGTGCCCTTCGAGGTGGTGCCCGGCGTGACCAGCGCCGTGGCCGCGCCGGCCTATGCCGGCATCCCGGTGACCCACCGGGGGCTGGCCAGCAGCTTTGCCGTCGTCACCGGCCACGAGGACCCGACCAAGGAGGAGTCGGCCCTCGATTGGGCGCGGCTGGCGACGGCCACCGACACGCTGGTGTTCCTCATGGGCGTCGGCAACCTGCCCCACATCGTCGAGCAGTTGCTGGCCCACGGCCGCCCGGCCGACACGCCGGCCGCCCTGGTCCGCTGGGGCACGATGCCGGGCCAGCAGGCCGTCGGCGGCACCCTGGCCGACATCGTGGACAGGGTCGAGGCGGCGGGCCTCAAGCCGCCAGCCGTGACCGTCGTCGGTCCGGTGGCCGGCCTGCGCGACCGGCTGCGCTGGTTCGAGGACCGGCCCCTCTTTGGCCAGCGGGTGCTCGTCACGCGCACGCGGCAGCAGGCCAGTGCCCTCTCGGCGCGGCTGCGCGCCCTGGGCGCCGAGGCGGTCGAGCTGCCCACCATCCGCATCGCCCCGCCGGAGGACTGGGCGCCCCTCGACGCGGCCATCGCCGAGCTGCCCGGCTACGACTGGATCATCTTTACCAGCGTCAACGGCGTCGGCTATTTTTGGGAGCGGCTGGAGGCGGCCGGCCTCGATGCCCGGACCTTGCACGGCGTGCGATTGGCGGCCATCGGCCCGGCCACCGCCGCCGAGTTGGCCGCCCACGGCCTGCGGGCCGACCACGTGCCCGACGAATACGTCGCCGAGGCGGTCGCCGCCGGGCTGGGCGACGTGGGCGGCCAACGGGTGCTGCTGCCCCGGGCCGACATCGCCCGCCCCGCCCTGGCCCGCCTGCTGCGCGAGGGCAGCGCCGACGTCGTCGAAATCGCCGCCTACCGCACCCTCCGGCCCGAGGCCGACCCCGGCGAACTGGGCGACCTGCTGGCCCGCGTCACCGTGGCGACCTTTACCAGCTCGTCCACGGCCCGCAACCTGGCGGCCATGGCCCGCGACGCCGGCCTGGACCTGCCCCGGGCGCTGGCCGGGGCCACCGTCGCCTGCATCGGCCCCATCACCGCCAACACCGCCCGTGAGTTGGGGCTGGCGGTGGACGTGGTGGCGGACGAGTACACGATTGACGGGCTGGTTGAGGCGATATTAGATAGTAGATATTAGATATTGGATATTTGAATATTTTTTCATCAAGAGCGTCAATATCCAATATCTAATACCCAATATCCAACGGAGAGGATAGAACAAACCCATGATCGGAGTCACAAAACTACTCTGCGGCACGGTGACGCCTTCGGACGCGCTGCGCTACGGCCGGCGCTCCGACCGCTCGCCAAGCCACCTGTTGCAATTCACCCACGACAAACGGCCCATCGTCGTCTGGAACAGCACCAAGGCCTGCAACCTGCGCTGCATCCACTGCTACTACACGGCGAACATGCGCCCCGATCCCGACGAGCTGACGACCGACGAGGCCAAGGCCCTGATCGACGACCTGGCCGCGTTCGGCGTGCCGGTGCTGCTCTTTTCCGGCGGCGAGCCCTTCTTGCGCGACGACCTCTACGAGCTGGGCGCCTACGCCGTGGCGCGTGGCCTGCGCACGGTCATTTCGACCAACGGCACCCTCATCGACCGCTACAACGCCCCGCGCATCAAAGAGGCCGGCTTTTCCTACGTGGGCATCAGCCTGGACGGCATCGGCGCGACCAACGACCGCTTCCGCGGCGTGCCGGGCGCCTTTGACGCGGCGCTGACCGGCATCCGCCTCTGCACCGAGGTCGGCGTGCGCACCGGCCTGCGCCTGACCCTCAACCGCCACAACTATGAGGGCCTGAACGCTATCTTTGACCTGCTGGAAGAGGAGCACATCCGCCGCGCCTGCTTTTACCACCTGGTCTACGCCGGGCGCGGCGCCCGCATCCAGCACGACGACCTGTCACTGGCCGAGAGCCGCGACGCCGTGGACCTGATCTTTGACCGCACCGAGGATTTCACCCGGCGCGGCGTGGACATCGAGATCCTGACCGTGGACAACCACGCCGACGGGCCGTACCTGCTGCGCCGCGTGCAGGAGCAGCAGCCGGAGCGCGCCGACGAGGTGTTGCAGCTCTTGCGCTGGAACGGCGGCAACTCGACCGGCATCGGCATCGGCGCGGTGGACCACCGGGGGGACGTGCACGCCGACCAGTTCTGGCAGCACTATAGTTTCGGCAACGTGCGGGAGCGGCCCTTTAGCCAGATCTGGACCGACACCGGCGACCCGCTCATGGCCGGGCTCAAGAACCGCAAGCCGCTGCTCAAGGGCCGCTGTGCCCAATGCCAATACCTGGATATTTGCAACGGCAACTTTCGCGTGCGGGCCGAGGCGGTCCACGGCGACGTCTGGGCGCCCGACCCGGCCTGCTATCTCGGCGATGAGGAGATTGGTCTCGATGGAGCTTAGCCCGTTTCCCCGCAACCGGCCGCGCCGCCTGCGCTGCAGCCCGGCCTTTCGCCGGATGATGTGCGAAACCCGCGTCACGCCCGACGATCTCGTCTATCCGCTGTTCGTCGTCCACGGCCAGAACGTCAAGGCCGAGATCGGCTCGATGCCGGGCAACTACCACTGGTCGGTGGATCGGCTGCCGGCCGAGGCCGAAGAGATCGCCCGGCTGGGCATCCCGGCCGTGATCCTCTTTGGCCTACCCGCCGAAAAAGACCCTATCGGCAGGGAGAATTTCGACCCCGAGGGCATCGTCCAGCAGGCGGTGCGGGCCATCAAGGACGCCGTGCCCGAGCTGTTTGTGATCACCGACGTCTGCATGTGCGAGTACACCGACCACGGCCACTGCGGCGTCATCCACGACCATCCGGGGTACTGCCATGGCAAAGGCTTGCCCGGCGGCTGCCTGGACAACGACGCCACGCTGGAAATCCTGGCCCAGGTGGCCCTGAGCCACGCCGAGGCGGGCGCCGACATGGTCGCTCCCTCGGACATGATGGACGGGCGGGTGGGCGCCATCCGCAGTGCGCTGGACGGAGAACACTACGACTGCGTGGGCATCATGTCCTACGCGGCCAAGTACGCCTCGGCCTTTTACGGGCCCTTTCGCGACGCGGCCGACTCGCCGCCCCAGTTCGGCGACCGGAGCGGCTACCAGATGGACCCGGCCAACGCCCGCGAGGCGCTGCGCGAGGTGGCCCTGGACGCCGCCGAGGGCGCCGACGTGATCATGGTCAAGCCGGCGCTGCCCTATCTGGACATCGTGCGCCAGGTACGCGACCGCTTCGATCTGCCGACCGCCGCCTACAACGTCAGCGGCGAGTTCAGCATGGTCAAGGCCGCTGCCGCGCGGGGCTGGCTCGACGAAAAGCGCGTCGCCCTGGAGTCGCTGACCGGCATCAAGCGGGCCGGCGCCGACATGATCCTCACCTACTGGGCCAAAGACGTGGCCCGGTGGCTCCGTGATGCGTGAAACGTGTTGCGTGATGCGTGCGCCAGCCCGCACGCATCACGCATCATGCAACACGCTTGGAAAGCGAGTACGATTATGACAGACACCATACCCGGCCCTCACATCGTGGCCTGGGAATCGACCGTTGCCTGCAACCTGGCCTGCGTGCACTGCCGGGCCAGCGCCCAGACGACGCCAGAACCGGACGAACTGACCACCCCAGAGGTATTCGATCTGATTGACCAACTGGCCGAATTCAGCAAGGCCAACTCTGGCCCACCCATCTTTGTGATCAGCGGCGGCGAGCCGCTGATGCGGCCCGACATCTATGACATCGCCGCCTATGGCACCGAGCGCGGCCTGCGGGTGGCCGTCTCGCCCAACGGCACGCTGCTGACGTCCCAGGCAGTGAGCAATTTGATCGCCGCCGGCGTGCGGCGTATCTCGGTCAGCATTGACGGCTCCACCGCGCGCCGCCACGATGCGGTGCGCGGCGTGGCCGGCGCATTCGACGCGGCCATGGCTGGCCTGGCCCGCTGCCGCGAGGCGGGGCTGGGCTTCCAGCTCAACACCACCGTCATGCGCCAGACCCGCGACGACCTGGCCGCCGTGCGTGACCTGGCGGTGCGCATCGGTGCCGAGGCGTGGCACGTGTTTATGCTGGTGCCCACCGGCCGGGGCAAGATCGACGACGAGGTTTCGCCTCAGGAATACGAGGCCATCCTGAACGAGATCTATGCCATGACGACCCGCTCGCCCATCCCCATCCGGGTGACGTGCGGGCCGCACTTTCAGCGCATCGTGGCCCAGAACCGGCGGCACGAGCGCGGGCAGCCGAATCTGGTCCGGCCGGGCAACACCGGGCACGGGCATCCCGGGGGCAATAACCGCCCGTCCGTCGGCGGTCGGCAACACCCTGAAGGGCACAGCCATCCCGGCAGCCTGGATCGCACCACGCGCGGCTGCCTGGCCGGCGACGGCTACTGCTTTATCTCTTACCGCGGCGACATCACCCCCTGCGGCTATTTTCCGGTCGTGGCGGGTAATGTGCGGGAAAAGCCCTTTCGTCAGATCTATGTCGAGTCGGCGCTGTTCCGTTCGCTGCGCGATCTGGAGAGCTATGGCGGCAAGTGCGGCGCCTGCGAGTTTCTGCGCGTCTGCGGTGGCTGCCGGGCGCGGGCCTACAGCCTGACCGGTGACTATTTGGCCGAAGAGCCCTATTGCGTCTACCGGCCGCGAAAGGTGAGAGTGGCAAGTGGTGAGTAGCAAGTCCCAGACTGTCATTGCGAGGGCGCGTTGTTTGCGCCCGCCTGTCCTGCCCGTCCTGAGCCGGGCCGAAGGAAGCCAGGTCGAAGGAAAGCAATCCCCGGCTGTGACAGACTGACGGCTTTCTATGAGTAGCCGGGGATTGCTTCGCCGCCTCCGGCGGCTCGCAATGACCGGATGCTGGTTGGTCGGAACGCGGAGGAAGATACGACTTTGATGGAAATGGACGCGCAGGACAAGGCTTTGCTGGATCGGATGCAGGCCGGCGTGCCCCTGGTGCCCCGGCCCTATGCGTCGCTCGGCGAGGCGCTGGGCCTGGGGGAAGGCGAGGTGCTGACCCGGGTGCGGCGACTGAAAGAAGCGAACGTCATCCGCCAGATCGGGGCCATTTTCGACACGCGGCGGCTGGGCTACCAGAGCACGTTGGTTGCCTTTCACGTGCCCGACGGGCGATTGGAGGGCGTGGCGGCCCAAATCAGCGCCCATCCCGGCGTGAGCCATAACTATGCCCGGCCCCATCACTACAACCTGTGGTTTACCCTGGCCGTCCCGCCGGGCGAGGACGTGGCGGACGAGATCCGGCGCCTGGCGGCGCTGACCGGCGTGGACGACTGGCTGAACCTGCCGGCCTTGAAAGTGTTCAAACTCAAGACCCACTTCAAGCTGAAACAAGGGGCTACACCCGGGAGCGCCAGCGCGGAGCGAGGAAAGGCGTCGCCCGAGCGCGACCTTTCCCCGGCCGACGTGCCTTTCGTCCGTGCGCTCCAATTGGACCTGCCCCTCGTCCCCCGGCCCTTTGCCGAGACCGCCGGGCAGTTCGGCTTGAGCGAAGGTGAGTTGCTCGACCGGGGACGGGAATTGGAGGCGGCGGGCATCCTGCGCCGCTTCAGCGCTGTGCTGCGCCATCGAAAGGCCGGCTACAAAGCCAACGGCATGGCCTGCTGGGTTGTGTCTCCAGATCGCATCGAGGAGGTGGGCCGCTACGCCGCCGGATTCCCGCAGGTGAGCCACTGCTACCAACGCCTGGCCTATCCGCCACGCTGGCCCTACACGCTGTTCACCATGATCCACGGCCAGACGGAGGCCGAGGTCGAGGCCGTCGTCGCCCAAATCGCCAATGAGACGAGGTTGGCGCGGTATGAAGTGCTTTATAGCACGCGCGAGTTCAAAAAAGAACGGGTGAAATACTTTGAAACGTAGTGCGTAAAACGTGATGCGTGATGGGCATTTACGGAATGCGGAATACCCACAACGGAGGAGACATGAACCTGGAAAAGTCAAAGAAATTGCTGAAAGCGGCCAAAAAGGTCATCCCCGGCGGGGTGAACAGCCCGGTGCGGGCCTTTCGCGTGGTGGGCGGCGAGCCGCCGTTCATCGCCCGCGGCCAAGGGCCGTACCTGTGGGACGCCGACGGCACCCGCTACGTGGATTACGTGCTCTCCTGGGGGCCGCTGATCCTGGGCCACGCCCACCCCGCCGTCGTCGAGGCGCTGGCCGAGGCCGCGGCCCGGGGCACCAGCTACGGCGCGCCGACGGCCCTGGAGACCGAGCTGGCCGAGCTGGTGATCGAGATGGTACCCGGCGTCGAGATGGTCCGTTTCGTCAACTCGGGCACCGAGGCGACGATGAGCGCCCTGCGCCTGGTGCGGGCCTACACCGGCCGGCACAAGATCGTCAAGTTCGAGGGCGGCTACCACGGCCACGGCGACATGCTGCTGGTCCAGGCCGGCTCGGGCGTGGCCACGCTGGGCCTGCCCGACAGCCCCGGCGTGCCCCCCGGCGCGACCCAGGATACGCTGACGGCGCCCTTCAACGATCTGGCTGCCGTCGAGGCCCTCTTTGCCCGGTTTCCCGACGAGATCGCAGCCGTCATCCTGGAGCCGGTGGCGGGCAATATGGGCGTCGTGCCGCCGGTCGAGGGCTTTTTGCCCGGCCTGCGCGCGCTGACCCGGGCCCACGGCGCGCTGCTGATTTTCGACGAGGTGATGACCGGCTTTCGCGTGGCGCTGGGGGGCGCCCAGGCGCTGTACGGCGTCGATCCCGACCTGACGACGCTGGGCAAGGTCATCGGCGGCGGGCTGCCGGTGGGCGCCTACGCCGGCAAGCGGGCGATCATGGAGACGGTGGCCCCGGCCGGGCCGATGTACCAGGCCGGCACGCTGTCGGGCAACCCGCTGGCCATGACGGCCGGGCTGGTCACGCTGCGCGAGCTGCGCCAGCCGGGCGTGTTCGAGGGCATCGTCGCCCAGACGGAACGGCTGTGTGCGGGCATCGGCCAGGCAGCGGCGGAGGCCGGCGTGCCGGTCTACCAGACCCAGGCGGGTACCATGTTCGCCACCTTTTTCACCGAGACGCCCGTGACCGACTATGCCACGGCCAAGACGAGCGATACCGCCGCCTTTGGCCGCTTTTTCCGGGCCATGCTGGCGGCGGGCGTCTACCTGGCGCCCTCCCAGTTCGAGGCCGGATTCACCAGCACCGCCCACAGCGAGGACGTGATCGAGGCCACGTTGGCCGCGGCGCGGGGCGCCTTCCGGCGGGTGTAGCAGGCAGCATGGCCGTGACCCGGCGGCACCAAACCCTCTTTTTGGCAGCCTCCTTCTTGACCTACCTGCTGGTCACGCTGGGGGGGATCGTCTGCGTCACCGACTCGTCGGGCGGTTGCCCCGACTGGCCCGGCTGCTACGGGCGGCTGGTCCCCCCGCTGCGCCTCGACTCGATCCTGGAGTACACCCACCGGGTCCTGGCCGCCCTGGTGACGCTGCTCATCGTCGCCTCGGCGGTGGTGGGCCGGCGCCACTATCGCGCCAGCCGCTGGTTGAGCCGTCCGCCGGCCATTGCCATCGGCTTTCTGCTGGCCGTGATCGTTTTCGGCGCGATGGTGATCCTGCGCGGGCTGGAGCCCGGGCTGGCGGCCCTCGACTTGGGCTCGGCGCTGGTGGTGCTGGCCCTCATGCTGGCGGCCACGGTGGTGGCCGTCGCCCGGCACCGAACGCCCGACCTGCCCGACCGGCTCTCCTTCGACGGCGCCCTTTCCAGGTTGGCCCTGGTGACGCTGATCGCCGTGTTCGTCGTGCTGGTCAGCGGCGTCCTCGTCGCAGAGAGCGGCTCGATGGTGCGCTGCCTGGGCTGGCCGCTCTTTGGCGGGCCGGTCGATCTGGCCGGGGCGCGGGGCTGGCTTGACGGGGCGCGCCGCGTCGCCGGGGGTCTGGCCGCCCTCCTAATCGTGGCCCTCGTCGTCCGGGCCTGGCGGCCGACTCGGGCCAGCGCCACGGCGCTGGGGGTTGCCTTTGGGCTCGAAATGGCCCTCGGCGCCGCCATCGTGGCGACGGGAGGCTCTATGTGGCTCTACGTGCTCTACGCCGCGGCCGCCGTCGCCCTTTGGGCCGGGCTCGTGGTGCTCGTGGTGGGGACTGCGCTCCAACCCTCCAGGTCCTCGTAGCAACACTCTCCACTCTTGGACACGGATTGCACGGATTGCACGGATTGAAGAATGGATGAAATCCGTGTCCAGACTATCCTCCCAATCGACCGTGTCACGATCGCCGGGAATTTCCCGCGACACCCGTATCTCTTGCGCCGGTTGTGCGTCATAGTAGATGAAGGCTCATTTGAGCATAGGAGCAAACATTGAGCGGTGAGCGAGCATTATTGCGCCGGGTACGTGCGCTGGACGAGGCAGCCATCGGCACAGTTTTTGATACCTATTATCCATTGATCTATCGCTATATCTATCGCCACGTTCGTCATCAAACGACGGCCGAGGACCTGGCCGGTGAGGTATTCACCCGTATGCTGGAGCAACTGGCGGAAGGACGGGGTCCCAAGCGACAGCTGAAAGCCTGGCTCTATCGGGTGGCCTACAACCTGGTCGTGGACGATTCGAGACGCCGCGTCCATCGCGATCACGAACCTCTGGCCGAGCCAATCGAATCGGTCGAGCAGAAAGTCGAAGACCTGGTTCATCGGGCCGTTCTCCAAGAGCAAGCGAGGGCGGCGCTGGACGAACTCACGCCCAAGCAGCAGACGGTGATCACTCTCAAGTTTTTGGAAGGATGCAGCAACCGGGAGGTATCACGTATCCTGGAGACGTCGGTCGGGGCCGTCAAGGCCTTGCAGCATCGGGGGTTGGCTTCCATGCGACGCCACCTGGAGCGGAGTGGAGCCATCGAGGAGGAATCGAAATGAGACGGAACGGGGTAGACCCAGCTTTAGAGGACGTATTTGAGCGCCTGGACCGGGTGCCGCCGCCGGACCCTGAGCGGCAAGCAGCCAAGCGAACCGCACTCCTGGCCCGCGCCCGGCACTATCGAACCTCAGCGATATCTGAGAATTCAAGAAAGCGCCAAGGGAGTGGGCTGGCGATCCCGTTTTTCTCTTCTCGCTCCAGGATGCCGGCTCTGGCCAAAGCCCTGCTGTTGGCACTTTTGGCCCTGATGATCGGTGCCGGCGGTGTCGTCTATGCGGCCGATGGCGCTGTGCCCGGCCAGCCGCTCTATGGCGTGGACCGGGCTTTGGAGTCGGCCCAACTGAGCCTGACCCATCGGCCGGAGGCTGTCGTCGAATTCTTGCTTTCCCTCGCCGATGAGCGCCTGTCTGAAGCGGAGAAACTGTTGGTCAAAGGGGACGACGGCAACGTTCAGGTCGCCCTGGACGGCTACAGCCAGGCGATCTCGTCGCTGGCCCAGAACTTGGGTGGCGTCGAGACAGCGAACCAGGCTCTGCTTCCGCCTGCGGTTGACCAGGCGTTTTCAGCCCACGAGCAGCGTCTGACAGGCATTCTTGAAGAAGCACAGGAATCCGAGACGTGTGTAGACGCCGATCCCCACCCCGCCGCCGAGGGCCTGGCCGAAAAATACGACGTCCCCTACGAACAGGTGCTCGCTTGGTTCTGTGAGGGCGGCTATGGCTTTGGCGAGATCCTGCTCGCCCTGGAGACGAGCGAGACAACCGGGATAGCCGCCGGCGAGCTGCTGGCGCAAAAGTCGCTCCTGGGCGGATGGGGTCAGGTCTGGCAGGAATTGGGGCTGATCGGCCCGCCCGACGATGCCGGCCCGCCCGACGATGCCGGACCGCCCGACGACGCAGGACCGCCGGATGATGCGGGTCCACCTGATGAGGCAGGGCCGCCCGACGACGCAGGACCGCCGGATGATGCGGGTCCACCTGATGAGGCAGAACCGCCAGACGATGCGGGACCGCCGGATGATGCGGGTCCACCTGATGAGGCAGGACCGCCAGACGACGCAGGACCGCCGGATGAGGCAGGGCCGCCAGACGATGCGGGACCGCCGGATGATGCGGGTCCACCTGATGAGGCAAGGCCGCCCGACGATGCGGGACCGCCGGATGATGCGGGTCCACCCAACGACGCAGGACCGCCGGATAACCCGGGTCCGCCAGACGATGCGGGGCCACCGGAGGGTGAAGGACCGCCCGACGGAGCCGGTCCACCGGACAACCCAGGTCCTCCATGAGGGACCACTTTGCAGAGCGGGTCCATGCCTGAACCCGGCCTGACTGTGATGATTCCGGCCTATAATGAAGCCCAAGTCATCGGCGATACCCTGCAAAGCCTTGGGTCTCAGACTCGCCGGCCGGACAAGATCCTCGTCGTGGACGATGGATCGAGCGACGACACGGGCCAAATCGCCGCCTCGTGGGGGGCCGAGGTCGTCCGGCCCGCGTCCAACACCGGCTTCAAGGCCGGTGCGATGAACCTTGGCTTGGGCTACGTCGAGACCGAGTGGCTGGTCACCCTGGATGCCGACACGATTCTGGCACCGGATGCGTTGGAAGAGATCGTGGCGGCGGCCCAGAAGGAGGAGGTTGGGGCGGCCTGCGGCCTGGTCTTGCCCCAGCGCATCCGCACGCTGTGGGAGCGGGCTCGTTTCGTCGAGTATCTTTTGGCCTTTGGCGTGCTCAAGCCCGTGCAGGACTGGTACCGCTTCCCGATGGTGGCCTCCGGCTGCTTTGCCCTGTACAAGACAGAAATGGTCCGGGCCCTCGGCGGTTTTCCCACAGAGACGGTGGGCGAGGACCTGGACCTGACCTGGCGCCTCTACGAAGCGGGCGAGTCGGTCAAATACGTGAGCGACGCCATCTGCTATCCGGTGGAACCGCCCAATTTCCACTTTATGCACAAGCAGCTCACGCGCTGGTCTCACGGCTTTGTGCAGAACGTGCGGTTGCATGGAGAGCGCATTCTCGACGTGCCGATGCTGCGCTCCTTCGTGATCGTCGCCCTTCTGGATTCGCTGCTGGCGATCCTGCTCTACCTGGTCCTGACGCCCCTTCTCCTGGTGAGCTATGGCTGGCGTTTCGTGTTGGCGCTCTACCTGGCAGACCTGTTGCTAATGGCCATCCCCGTCGTGTGGATGGGCCACCGTCTGGGTTTGCTGCGCAAGGCGCTCGCCAGCTTGCCCTTTGTGTTGGTGTTGAGATGGCTGAACGTCTATTATTTCGGGCGGGCGATAATATTGGAGTGGATTCTGGGGCGTCTGCTTCGGGTGTTCGAAAAGGGACACTAGCCATTCCCAATCAGAAGTCAAAATCCTTTTCCTGACCACATGTCTCGTCAGGCTAGAATGCAGAGAAAGAGCATGATCGTAGGTCTACCGATTGCGGGATTGAGCACACTGTTCTACGCTGTGCTGTTGTTAGGAATGGGCGTTGGCGAGACGTGGAGATGGCTGACGCGGCCCTTCCGCCGGCTGCGAAACGCTCAGGATCGAAACCCAGGGGCAAAATCTAGTGACGTGCACACCAACCGAGAGTCGAACGAAAGGCACCGTCATACCCCCCACTTAAAACACATAAAAAGAAGAGAAGCTTGGGAAAACCCTCATCATCAGCTCCGGGGAAAACCGAGCGAGGCTCAAAGTTGACAGGATAGGGATTACATGGTAATATAACTATCGCTAAATACACAACCATATTCGGGCCAAAGGACGTCTTTTGGAAGAGCACACAACCCAAAGTTCGATTCTTCAGGCTGCGAGAGCCCTTTTTACTGACAAAGGATTTGCCAACACGACTGTGCGTGAGATTTGCCACGCAGCAAGCGTCACCGCGCCGGTCTTGTACTATCACTTTGGCAGCAAAGAGGGCCTCTTTGAAGCCGTAGTTGAGGAAACCCTCAGCCTCGACGACTTTGTTGCCCTCCTCGTGGCTCGGGTCGCTGCCGCCTCTGATCCCTGGACCAAGCTGCAAGCCTACGTCCACGCCTATCTGACCAACTATCCCACCCACCTCCTGAACCCAGGCCTCCACCTGGGAAATTCGACACAGTTGGAGGGGGTGAGTCTGCGCCAACTCGGTTCGGGCATTGCCGCTATCCATGGTTTGGCCCAGGAGATCGTCCAATTGGGCATTGAATCCGGCGAGTTCCGGGCTGTAGCTCCCGATGTGATGGCCGCCTGCATTATGGGCATGATCGATTCCTTCGTGCGGGGACAGGTCTATTTGGGAGCAGAGTACGATCCGCACCGGGTTGCTGATTGCGTTATGGACTTGCTCAGCGACGGCCTGCGGAAGCGAGGAGGCTAGCGTGATCAGCCCGTATCTCGAGAAAAGGAGATAACACCGCGAGATAGTTCTTGCCAGGCCCGCCAGGGAGAATGGCCATGGGTTCGCACCCCAACTCACAATGTGGTCAATCAAACACTTGAAGAAGGGAAGGAGAGAAAGAAAAGCATGAAGATCAAGACGTTTGTATCCTCGTTGATGATTCTCGCTCTGCTGATCAGTTTCACATTCACCACCCCTATCCAGGCTGCCCCCAATGCCGAGTCCTACATTGTTGTCTTTAAAAATGCGATAGATGTCGGCTCCACGGTGCCGGCCATTGCCCAAGCCCACGGCTTGCAGGTGGGCTTTGTATACGAGCACGCCCTAAAAGGCATGTCTGCTGTTGTGCCTGAGGGACGTCTGGCAGCCTTGCAAAACGATCCGCGGGTGGCTTACGTTGAGACTGACGATCTCGTCACCTTGGAGGCTCAAACCATCCCAACTGGCATACAGCGCATCTTTGCGGATGACAATGGCAACATCGACATTGACAGCACGGACGACTACCGCGTTGACGTGGATGTCGCCATTATCGACACCGGCATTGACTTCGATCACTACGATCTGAACGTGGTGGGCGGTGTGGACTGCTCCGGCGGCGGACCGTTTGGCGGCTCCTGCTCCTCCGGCGGCGACGACGACCACTATCACGGCACGCATGTGGCCGGCACCGTTGCTGCGATCGACGACGGCGTTGGCGTAGTTGGCGTGGCGCCGGGCGCCCGCCTGTGGGCCGTCAAGGTGCTGGATCAGCGCGGCTCCGGCTATGAGTCATGGATCGTGGCAGGCATCGATTGGGTAGCGGCCAACGCCGACACCATCGAGGTCGCCAACATGAGCCTCGGCGGCAGCGGCTATAGCCAGGCCGAGTATGATGCCATTCAAGGTGCGGTCGATGCAGGCGTTGCCTTTGCGGTGGCAGCCGGCAACGACGACGATGACGCCAACAACTATAGCCCCGCCGCCTTTGACAACGTGCTGACGGTGAGCGCATTGGCGGATTTCGACGGCGAGCCAGGCGGTCTCGGCAGCCCCACCTGCCGCACCGACCAGGATGACACCCTGGCCGATTTCAGCAACTGGGGTAGTGCCGTTCAGATCGCCGCTCCCGGCGTGTGCATCTATTCCACCTTCCCCATCGAGCAGGGCGAATATGGCACCATCAGCGGCACGTCCATGGCCAGCCCCCACGCCGCCGGCGCCCTGGCCTTGCTGGCCAGCGTCAACAATCCGGGTGATGCCACCGACGTCTACAACCTGTATGACCAGGTCATCAATGCCGGCAACTTTGACTGGACCGACGACTCGGGTGACGGCATCCAAGAGCCGCTGCTCGATGTGAGCACGTTCAACGCCACGTTGGTTGCCACGGGTGAGCCAACCAACAACCCGCCCACCGTAAGCATCACCAGCCCTGCCGATGGCGCGTCGTTCAACTCGGGCGAATCGATCTCGTTCGCCGGGTCCGCTTCCGACACCGAAGACGGTGATCTGACGGCCAACCTCGTCTGGACCTCCGATCTCGATGGCCAGATCGGAACGGGCGGCTCCTTCAGTGCGGTGCTCAGCGATGGCACGCACACCATCACGGCCGAAGTGACCGACTCGGGCGGCAGCACCGGCAGCGACAGCATCACCATCACCGTCGGTGGCGGCAGTAGCGGTGACTTTACCCTGAGCGTCAACGCTTACAAGGTCAGGGGCACCCAGTATGCTGACCTGAGTTGGAGCGGTGCGACTTCCACCAGTGTCGACGTATATCGCGATGGTTCAATCGTAGCTACCACCGACAATGACGGTGAGTACACGGATACTACCGGCCAGAAGGGCGGCGGCTCCGCCACCTACCAGGTCTGCGAAGCAGGCACAACCACCTGCTCGAACAAAGTCACCGTAAGCTGGTGACCGGGCGCCAATCTTCTTGCTGGGTGCTCAGCCTATCGTTCTCGTGTGGAGATAACAACGGCACCAGCATCACGGCCTACAAGCCATAGTCAGCACCGAACACGAATACAGGGGATGCGACCGAGGGTCGCATCCCCTGTTGTTGTTTGCCTGACCGGCTCTTACTCGCCAGTGTCCTGAGGAGAGACCGGGGTCCCGTCTGAGCGTTACGCTCAACTTGCCATCCTTCCCATCGCCTCTGCCCAGAAATGTTTCCCCTCTCCCGAGCAAGGAGAGGGGAAACCGGGGGACCGTAGCCAGACGGGGAAGGCGGATGAGGAGGTGCAAAGCGCTCAACTGATACTCTCAATCCCTGTGTCGTCGTTGCCCAATTCGGTGATCTCGCCGGTGACGGTAAAGAGCACGCGCTCACAGAGGTTGATGACGCGGTCGGCCGTGCGCTCCAGATTGTGCGCGGCCCAGAGCAGAAAATTGGCCTGCTCGATGACATGTGGGACTTCTATGATGTAGGGCCTAACCAACGAAATCCTGGCACATTGAGCAAGGATTTTGGGGCGGCATTGGCCCTTTTGGTTCCGGCTCTGACCGGGTTAGGAGATCAGTTCCCGATAGACCTGGTTGTAGAGGTCGTCCACCTCTTCGTCGCGGGGCGGGATGGAGCGGGCTTTTTCGGCATCCTGATGTATAAAGGCTTCCAGCGCGTTGTGGAGCATGGCCCGGGCTTTGAGGGCCATAGCCGGCAGGTCGATCAGGGGCTTGACGAGGGGTTCCTCGCCGATCATATGGCAATGCCGTCGAAGGCGATGGTAAAGACCTCAAGCTCGGGAAACTCGCCCATCTCCGAGTCCTTGACGGCCCGCGACGCCATGCCAATGTCCACGGTGCCCTCGCCCGCCGAGGTGACGCCCACGCTGGAGCCGCCGCCCTGGACGTCAATCGTCACGTCGGCGTGCATGTCCATGAACGCATCGGCCAGCAGCTCGGCCAGCGGCTGGACCGTCGTCGAACCCACCAACTGCAACTGGCCCGAGAGGCCGCCGGAAGGCGCTGGCGCCTCGGTTGGCTCGGCGGCTGTGGTTTCCGTCGGTTCCACCGCAGGGGCCTGGGTGGGTTCCTCGGTGGCTCCGCAGGCAGATAGCAGCAGGGCGGCTATCAGCTGGGTTAGGAAACGCTCGTAGTGCGCGCTTCAGCGCGCTTTTACGGCGATGAATCGCCGACTATGAACCCGGGCTCAACTGAAATG
>CAYLZO010000088.1:0-18691 GCA_964387775.1 uncultured Anaerolineaceae bacterium | reverse complement strand
CTCATCGAGATCAACGAAGCCTTTGCCGCCCAGGTGCTGGCCGACGGCCAGGCCCTGGAGGACGAGGGCTGGGACTGGGACAAGGTCAACGTCAATGGCGGGGCCATCGCCCTGGGCCACCCCATCGGCTGCTCGGGAACGCGGGTCCTGGTCACCCTGCTCTACGCCCTGCAGGACCGCGGCCTGAAGCGCGGCTTGGCGACGCTCTGCCTGGGCGGCGGCGAGGCGGTGGCGCTGGCCGTCGAGATGGAATAACGGCGAACCGAGAACGTCGAAAGGCGATGGACGGCCTGTCCATCGCCTTTCGTTCTGCAAGGACAGAGACCGACCATGAGCGAATCGAACCACGACCAGCCCGGCTGCGGCCAATGGCTGCTTTTTCTGGCGATGACCGCCTGGCTGGCCCTCGTGCCGTTGGCCGTGATGGCCGGGCTCTCGGCGCTGACCGATACGCCCCCGGACCTCTTGGTCCAGATCGGCGCGGTCGCCCCGGGCGATCCCGCGCTGCCGGAGCGGACCCTGGGCCTGCTCGCCACCGGGCTGACGCTGGGCCTGCACCTGCTGGCCTTCGTCCCCCTCTATTTCGCCACCCGCCGGTCCCAGCGCAAGTTTCTCCGTACCACGGCGGTGTTGCTCCTCGCCATCGCCCTGTACCAGGCGTTCAACGCCCTGGCCCGCCTGCCGTGGGCCGGGGTCGGCCTGGTGCCACCCTACGCCGACCGCCTCTGGACGGCGGCCCTGCGCCTGGTGCTGATTTTGCCCTTCCTGCTGCTGGGCCTCGGCTGGCTGGAGGCCCGCCGCCAGGAGCAGTCGCTGCTCGCCGCGTGGCGGCGGGTCGGGCTGCGCCTCTGGACGACGCTGGGCGACGACGAGGGACGGACCGCCGCCATTGCGTCGCCGGCGCTGTGGCTGGCCCTGGGCGCGGCGGCGGTCGTGGTTGGACCGTGGGTGACGGTCGGCTCGCTGGGCAGCCCCGGCACCACGGCGGCCAACGTGCTCCAGGCCCTGCCCAATGCCCTGGGCGAGGAGATCCTCTTTCGCGGGCTGGCCTTTGCCTGGCTGTGGCGGGCGCTGGCCGCGCCCGCCGGGTCCCTGCCGCCGGGTGGCGGCAGCCGGCGGGCGGCCGCGCTGGGCAGCCTGGCCCTCTTTGTCGCCGCCCAGGGGGGCACGGTCCTGCCGGCGGGCGACTGGGGCGCCCCGCTGCGCTTCGTCTCGGCCCTCTTGCTGGGCCTGCTCCTCACCGAGCTGACCGTCCGCGCCGGCGGCTCGATCTGGCCGGCGGTCATTGTCCACCTTTTGTACGACTGGTTCGGTTTTGCCTTCGTGGACCCCCGCAGCCAGGAGGAGATCTGGCACTGGCTGGTCCGGGTCTGGGCACCGCTGGCGGCGGGCGCGCTGGGCTTTCTCCTGTGGCTGGGGCGCCAGGTAGCGGGATCGGTCCGCGAGGACGGCCTCACGGAGCGCAGTCCGGCCGGCGTGCTGGTGGCGGCGGGCTTTGGCTCGCTGGCCTGGCTGGTCGTGGTGCTCCTTTACCTGACGATGGGCGTACCCGGCTTTCACCCCGACGGCTTTCTCATCTTTCTGGAGGCCCAGGCCGACCTGGGCCCGGCCGCCGGCGTCGCCGACCCCGCCGAGCGGCGGGCGTGGGTCTATCGCGAGCTGGTGGATACGGCCCAGGAGAGCCAGGCCAATTTGCGGGCCGAACTCGACCGGCGGGGTGTGGCCTACCGCTCGCACTACGTGATGAACGCCATCGAGGTGCTGGAGCGGCCTGGCTTGCGGCGCACCCTGGCCGGGCAGCCGGGCGTGGCCTCGGTGCTTTTCCAGCCCGGCATGCGCCGTTATCCGCGCAGCCTGGGCGTGCCCCACGCCGACGACAGCGGCCCCAACGGCGTGGAGTGGAACGTCCGCGAGGTGGGCGCCGATCGGGTCTGGGAGCTGGGTTACCGGGGAGGGGGCGTGGTCGTGGGCAGCGCCGACACGGGCGTGGCCTGGGACCATCCGGCGCTCAAGGCCGCCTATCGCGGCTGGGACGGCGTGGCGGCGACCCACGATTACCACTGGTTCGACGCCTGGGACCCCAGCCCCGAGCCCTTTGACGACAGCGGCCACGGCACCCACACCACCGGCACCGTCCTGGGGCGCGACGGCGAAAACCAGGTCGGTTTGGCGCCCGAGGCCCGCTGGATCGCCTGCCGCAACATGCGCCACGGCCTGGGCAATCCGGGCAGCTACCTGGCCTGCATGGAGTTCCTGCTGGCGCCCTTTCCCCTGGGCGGCGACGCCCTGCTCGATGGCGACCCGGCCCGGGGCGCCGGCGTGGTCAACAACTCGTGGGGCTGCCCGCGCATGGAGGGCTGCCTGCCCGGCACGCTGGAGCTCGCGGCCGTCCACCTGCGGGCGGCGGGGCAGATGATGGTCGTCAGCGCCGGGAACGACGGCCCGGCCTGCGGCACGGTCCAGGACCCGCTGGCCCTCTACGACGCCGTGCTGACCGTGGGTGCCATCGAGGCCGACGACGACGCGACGGGGTTCAGCAGCCGCGGCCCGGTGACGGCCGACGGCAGCGGCCTGCGCAAACCCGACCTCGTCGCGCCCGGCCAGGACATCCGCTCGGCGGTGCCGGACGGCTACGCCAGCCTGCCGGGGACCTCGATGGCCGGGCCGCACGTGGCCGGGGCCGTGGCCCTGCTCTGGTCGGCCGAGCCGGCGCTGACAGGCGACGTGGAGCGCACCGAGGCGGTCCTCATCGAGACGGCCCGGCGGCTGACGGTAGACGCCGTCTGTCCCGGCGGGCCGGCCGGACCCGAGACGGTGTGCGCCTGCGGGGGCGACAGCCCCGACTCGGTGCCCAACAACGTCTACGGTTGGGGCCAGGTGGACGCCTGGGCGGCGGTTCAGAAGGTGCTGGAGACTCGCTAAAGGGCGTTTTCAGTCGAGTCCTGCAAGCATCCGCTCGGCGCGCTGCCGGTAGTAGCCGGTGACGTCCAGGTCGGCGGCGCGTTGCAGGTGCTGGCGGGCCAGATCTGCCCGCCCCGCCGCGGCGTGCAAGCTGCCCAGGTGGTAGTGGGCGCTGACCAGGTCAGGGTCGAGGGTCAGGGCCAGGTTTAGGGTCTGCCGGGCCTCGGATTGCTGGCCGGCCAGGTGGTAGGCCCAGCCCAGCAGGTCCTGGGCCCGGGCATCCCCCGGTGCCAGGGCCACGGCAGCCTGGGCGGCGGCGAGCCCCTCGCCCGGCACCCGGTAGAGGTGATCCACGTAGAAGCGGGCCAGCAGGAACTGAAACTCGAAGTGCTGCTCCTCCGGGGCGACCTCGACGGCGCCCTGGTACCACTCCTCAGCGCGGGGATAGTTGCCCCATGCCACAAAGGTCTCGCCCATCTCGACGCGAAAGGCGGCGTTGTCGGGATCGAGGAGGAGGGCCTGCCACAGGGCGTCCTGGGCCCGCTCCGGGGTGCCCACCAGGCGCTCGTGGACGCCGAGGAAATAGTGGGCCAGCGCCAGGTCGGGTGCCAGGGCCAGGGCGCGCTCCAGCGACTGGCGGCCGGCGGCGGTGGCGCCCTGGCGGTCGAGGACGTGGCCCAGGTAGGCGTGGGCCACGGCCATCTCGGGGGCGAGGGCGGTGGCCCGGTCGAACGCGCGGCGGGCCAGCGAGAGCTCGCCCCGCTGCAAAAAGGCGGCGCCCAGGGTCAGCGCCCGGCGGGCGGGGTCGTCCTCGGCGTCGGCGGCGGCGAGCACGGCCAGCAGGTCGTCGTCACCGGCCTGGCGCAGGTGGTCGGCGGCTCGGGCCGGGTCTTGGCCCAGGAGGAGGCGGCCCAGCAGGGCGTGGGCCTGGCGGGCCGTGTTGGCCGCCGGGTCGAGGTCCAGTGCCCGGGCCAGCAGGCGAACGGCCTGCTCAAAGTTGCCCTGGGCGAGGCTTCCCCGGCCCAGGGCGACGAGGGTCTCCGGGTCGTCGGGCGCGAGTTCCTGGAGGTGGAGCCAGCTCTGCATGGCCGCCGGCCAGTTGCCCAGGCCGGCGTGGCTCTCACCCAGGCCGCGCAGGGCCTCGATTCCGGCGCCCCGGTGCCCCGCCTGGTAAAAGGCCGCGCCGGCCTGGGTAAAGCGGTGCTGGGCCAAGAGGACCTGGCCCATCCGCAGCCAGGGACGGGGCGCCTGGGGGTCGAGGCGGGTTGCCCGCCGGTAGGTGTCGAGGGCGGCGCCGTACTCACGGGCGGCGCGGTGGGCTTGGGCCTGGCGCAGGGCGGCCATATAGGTGCGGGGATAGGGGGTCAAGCCAAGCAGCAAGATCCCCAGCCCTAGAATGGTCAGTGCGAGACGGATACGCAACGGCTCCCTCACAAATCAAGTGCATCACGCACAACCTGCCGCATTTCTTGGATAGAGACCGGCTTGGCGAGAAAGGTATGGACGTTCAAGCCGTCCTCCTCCATCCCTTCTCGAAAGTGGGTGTGGGCCGTCACCCACACGATTGGGACTTGCCGGTCCAGGCGGTGGATGGCTTTGGTTAGCTCGACCCCCCCCATGCCCGGCATGGCCAGGTCGGTGATGACCAGGTCGTGTGGGGCCGCACGAAACCTCTCCACGGCGGTGTAGCCGTCCTGGGCCGTCTCGACTTCGATCCCGGAGACCTTTTTCAGCGCCGCGACCCATACGAATAGAACTTCTGCTTCGTCTTCTACGACAAGAACGCGCTTATGGCTTTCCATAAACTAGCTCCTACTGGCTTCCATCTCGTTACTTCTGGGGTGGCACGCTTGCACCCGCCATCGTCAGGCGTTTGGCCATAGGCCGCTGACCTCTTGTTTCTTTTCGCTACGCCCAAGGCCACGCTGCAAGAGCCCTTTCTCCTCCCTGCTCTCTTGGCCTCGGTCAGGTCCGGTCCGGTCCCGTCCCTTGATCAACTTGCCTACAGGAGTATAGCATCATCCGACTTTGGCGTCAATCACGTGATGCCCCGCTCCTCGGGGAAAAAAGTTACCGACTTGCGTCCCGGAGAATCTGTGTTATAATCGCCCCATGCGCCTGACCCATCTCTCTCTGCACAACTTTCGCAACTATGTCCGGCTGGACCTCGACTTGCCGGAAGGCGTGGCCGTGCTGGTGGGGGGCAATGCCCAGGGCAAGACCAATCTGCTGGAGGCCGTCTACTACCTGGCCACCAGCCGCTCGCCCCACGCCAGCGCCGACCGCGAGATCGTTAGCTGGCTCATCCCCGAGGACGAGCCGCTGCCCTACACCCGCCTGGTGGGCCAGGTGACCCGGGACGCCGGCGGCGTCACCATCGAGATCACCCTCACCCAGCAGGGGAACGACACCGGCCGCCACCGCAAAGAGATCCGGCTCAACGGCGTGACCAAGCGGGCCATGGACTTGCTGGGGAAGCTCAACGTGGTGCTCTTTTTGCCGGAGGACATCTCGTTGGTCTCGGGCTCGCCCGGCGGGCGTCGCCGCTACCTGGACGTCACCCTGTGCCAGATCGACCCGGCCTATTGCCGGTCCCTATCACGCTACAACAAGATCGTCAGCCAGCGCAACGCGCTGCTGCGCGACTTGCGGGAGCGGGGCGGCGACCCGGCCCAATTGAACTTCTGGGACGAGCGCCTGGTGGAGCATGGTGCCTACCTGGTCGCGCGTCGTCACCGGGCGCTGCGCAGCCTCGACGAGCTGGCCCGCGCCGTCCACGCCGAGGTGACCGATGGCCTGGAGGGCCTCCGTCTGCGCTACGACCCGAGTGTAGAGCTAGAGGAGGGCTCGGCCGTGGATGCCGTCCGGGAGGCGTTCCAGTCCCAGTTGCGGGCGCTGCGCCGGCGCGAGATTCCGGCGGGGGTAACCCTCGTCGGGCCGCACCGGGACGACTTTGGCTTCTTGATCAACGACGTGGATACCGGCGTCTATGGTTCGCGGGGGCAGCAGCGCACGGCGGCCCTGGCCCTCAAGCTGGCCGAGGTGGGCCTGATGCGCCGCGAGACGGGCGAGCAGCCCGTGCTCCTGCTCGACGACGTGCTCTCTGAGCTGGACGCCCAGCGCCGCCGCTTTCTGCTCCGCTGGCTGGCCTCGGCCGACGGCCCAGAACAGGCCATCGTCACCACGACTGACCTGCACGTCCTGCCCGAAGCTTTCCTGGCCCGCGGCCAGCTCTGGCGCGTCGAGCTGGGGCGCCTCACAGAACCGGACGTCGGCCCTACTCCAATCCAAAATCAAAAATCCTCAATCAAAAATCGCTAGCCCCACTTGCCTTTCTGCATGTGGCCCTGGAGCTCGGCCTTGATGGCTTGTTGGAGCATCTCGGCCTGCTCGACGGCCAGTTGAAAGATCTGGACGCAACCGGGATCGAGGTTGTCGTCGATGCCGTCCTCGGCCACGCCCCAGACCTGCTCCAGGATCACGTAGAGCTGCATGTGCAGGCTGTTGGTGTAGCGCGCACGCTCCACCACGTCCATGGCCCGAGGGTCCAGTTGCTCAAAGCGTTCTTTTTTAGCCCCACACTTGGGGCACCGGTCCGGGGCGTTTTCCCCATCCCACACGTAACCGCAAGCGCCACATCGCCACATTTTCATGTCCTCCTTGTGTGTTTCATTCTAGTAGGCGCCCTCGCCCGTGATCATCTTGGGCAGCGTCCGGAACAGGATCTGAAAGTCCAGGAAGGGCGACCAATTCTCGATGTAGTAAAGGTCGAGCAGAACCATCTCGTCAAACGTCAACTCGCTGCGCCCCGAGACCTGCCACAACCCCGTGATGCCGGGGGCCACTTCCAGGCGGCGCTTGTGCCACGACTGGTAGCGCTGCACCTCGGCGGGGATGGCCGGTCGGGGACCGACCAGGCTCATGTGTCCCATCAAGACGTTCACGAGCTGGGGCAGCTCATCCAGGCTGGTGCGCCGCAAGAATCGGCCCACGGTCGTGACGCGGGGGTCGTTTCGTATCTTAAAGATGGGGCCATCGACTTCGTTTTGCTCTCGCAAGGTCTCTTTGGCCTCGTCGGCGCCCTCGTGCATCGTCCGGAACTTGAAGCAGGCGAAAACCTGCTCGTTCTTGCCCACGCGGAGCTGGCGAAAGATCACCGGGCCGGGGCTATCGAGGCGGATGGCAACGCCAATGAGGGCAAAGACGGGGAAAAAGAGGACCAGGCCGACGAGGGCAACGGCAACGTCCGCCACCCGCTTGAAGAGGAGCTGGGTGCCGCCGATAGAGATGTCGCGCACGCCGATCATGGGGACGCCGCCCAGGTCCTCCACGTCGAGGTGGCTGAGGGTCATCTGGAAGATGTCGGGCACGATGCGCACCCGCACTTGCTCCCGCTCGCACTGGGCCACGATGCTCACGATCTTGCGGTGGTACATCCACGGCAGGGTGATGATGACCTCGTCGATGGCCAGCTCTTGGACCAGGCTGGGGATGTTGGCCGTGTTGCCCAGCGCCTGGAAGCGGCCGATGTCGGTGCCACCCTTGTCGGGGTCGTCGTCCACAAAGCCGACGACGTGGTAGCCCAGGGCGGGTTGGGCTACGACGTTGCGCATCACCGTGCGGCCTACCTCCCCGGCGCCGACGATGAGCAGGCGGTCGACGCCGAGGCCCCGCTGGCGCAGGCGAGTGCGCAGCCAACGCTTGCCCAGGCGGCTCAGGCTCAACAGAATGGTGATGAGCACCCCGGCGTAGAAAAAGATCAGGCGCGAGTAAAAGAGCGGCCGGAAGAGAAAGACGATGACGAATACCATCAGGATGATGCCCGTCGCCGTGCCGGTCAGCAAGCGGTAGACCTCGTCGAACCAGGAGGCGCCGCGCGGCTGGTCGTAGACGCCGTTCAGCTTGTAGATGCCCAGAAACAGGACCGTCAGCGTCAGCGAGACGGGGACAAAGGAGGCGTAGGTGACAAAGTTCGCCTCGTCCACGGAGGCGAACCACTGCAAGTCATAGCGCAGCCAATAGGCGATGGCAAAGGCCACGTTGATGAGGATGACGTCGGCGATGGCGACGGCGATGGATAGCAAGCGCCGGTAACGCTCAAACACGTCCGTTGCCTCCCCCCGTACTCAGCGCCCGCCGGTAGGTGGTCACCGTCTGGCGGGCCGCCTCGCGCCACGAAAAGCGTCGGGCCTGGGCCAGACCCGCGGCCCCCATCTCGTCCCTGAGGCCGCTATCAGCGAGCGCCTGTCCCATGGCCCCGGCCAGGTCCTCGACGTCGGTGGGGTCCACCAGCAGGCCGGCCTGGCCCACGACCTCCGGCAGCGACGAGACGTCGGAGCTGACGACGGGCGTGCCACAGGCCATCGCCTCCAGCGGCGGCAGGCCGAATCCCTCGTAGAGCGAGGGGTAGACAAAGAGCGTGGCCGCGTTGTACCACCAGGGCAGCTCCTTGCCCGGCACGTAGCCGGCAAAGTGCACGCAGCCGGACAGGCCCAGCGCCTCCACCCGGGCAAAGACCTCGTCGTAGAGCCAGCCCTTCCCGCCGACGAGGATCAAGGGCGGGCGGGGCTCGGACAGGCGGGCATAGGCCTCGACCAGGCGGCTCACGTTCTTGCGCGGCTCCAGCGTGCCGACAAAGAGGATGAATTGCTCCGGCAATCCCTGCCGGGCGCGAAAGCCGGCCAGCGCTTCCTTGGGCAGCGGCTGAAAGATCGGGTCCAGGCCATAATAGACGAGATCCACTTTCTCGGGCGAAAGGCCATATTGTTGCACCACGTCGCGCTTGGTATTCTCTGAGATAGCGATGATGCGCCGCGCTCGCCGCACCGACCAGCGGGTCAGGGTGCGCAGATAGAGCCGCTTCAGCGACGGAAAGTTCTGCGGGAAAAAGAGAAAGCTCAAATCATGGACGGTGACGACGAACGGGCAGGTGCTGGCCATCGGCCCCACCAGGTGCAGGCCGTGGACCAGATCCACGGCCGCCCGCCGCACGAGCCCCGGCAGGAATAGCTGCTCCCAGAGAATACGGACCAAGGGCTGGTGGGTGGGCAGGTCGGAAACTCGAAGTCGGAGCCCGGGCACACCCCCGTAGCGGGGCTCACCCAGGAAAACGGTATAGGCGACGTCCGCGTCTGCCTCGGGCAGATGGTTCAGCAGATTCTGAATGTACCAGCTAATGCCGGCGCTGCGATAGTTTTCGGCCAAAGATAGCAGATGGGCGTTCACACCGACGTGAAGCGCCCGTTCCTTGTTTTCTCTCACAGCGTCCATTATAACACCGGAACCATCGGGCGTCAAAGCTCTGCCCATCCGCAATTCTCACTTTGGCTCCAGACCTTTGGGGTTTTGCCGCTCCAAGCGACGATCTGGGACCGAGACACCCTACTCCAGTCCCACAGCGCGAGAGAGAGGCCAAAGCCCCAAAAGGTCTGGGTTGAATCCGGTCAGTCGCCACGGACGAATAGCGCCACCGATTCGATGTGGTAGGTCTGGGGAAACATGTCCAGCGGCTGGACGCTGTCCAGGCGGTAGCCGGCGTCCACCAGGTAGCGGGCGTCGCGGGCCAGCGTGGCCGGATCGCACGAGACGTAAACGATGCGCCGGGGCGAGAGCCGGACCATCCCTGCGACGACCTCCTCGCCGGCGCCCGCGCGGGGTGGATCGAGCACGATCACGTCTACGCTTTGCTCAATCTCGGCCAGGGCCGCCTCGGCCGGCCCTTCCAGCAGCTCCACGTTCTCCAGGTCCCGGGCGTTGTGCCAAAAGTCGTCGGCCGCGCCGGGGTGGGCCTCGACGCCGATGACGTATCCAAAGTCCTCGGCCAGGGTCAGGCCAAAGAGCCCCACACCCGCGTAGAGGTCCAGGAGCGTGTCTGTGCCCCGAAGTTGCGCGTGCTCGCGCACCAGGGCGACCAGTGCCTCGGCGCCGCCGGTGTTGACCTGGAAAAAACTCGTCGGCGAGATGCGATAGTCGTGCCCGGCGACGTGCTCGACCAGGTAGGGGCTGCCCATGAGGGTCACTACTTGGGCTGAGCCCACATCGGCCAGGAGGAGGACGCACGACACCGGGAAATCGACTTCGATGTCAAAGTCCTCGTAGTGGTCCAGCTCAAAGATGGCCAATTGGTCGCCGGTGGCCGAGCCGCAGCGGAGGGTCAGGCGCCGGAGCTGGGGCCATTCCATGTTGAGGGCGGTCCACAGGTCGTCGAGCTGGGAATCGCTGACGAGGCAGGCGTCCACGGGGACGATGCGGTGGCTGTCGGCGCTCCGAAAGCCCAGGTGGCCTTCCTCAGTCACGCTGAACTGGATGTTGTTGCGGTAGCTCCACGGCTCGGCGGCGGCGATGATGTCCTGGACGTTCGGGGCCTCGAAACCGCCGACGCGCCCCAACTGATCCACCACCACGTCCTGCTTGAACGCGATCTGGGCCTCGTAGGCCATGTGCTGGACCTGGCAGCCGCCGCACGCGTCCTGGCCAAAGTAGGGACAGGGTGGCTCGACGCGGTGGGGTGAAGGCTCCAGCACTTTGAGGAGCCGGGCCTTGGCCCAGCGTTTGTGACCCTCGGTGATCTCGGCACGCACGGTCTCGCCGGGGATGGTGTAGGGCACAAAGATGACCCGGCCCTCGTGGCGGCCCAGCGCCGACCCCCCGTGGGCCATCGCCGTCAATTTCAGTTCTACGATTTCACTCATAGCTCTCTCTCAAGTGACCACCAGATCCGCTCCGCCAGCCGCGCTTCGGGCGAGCGGGTGGCGGCAAAGGCCCAGATCCGGCTGGGCATTGCTTCGGCGCCGCCGAACAGGGCGCGCATCTGGGTGCGGTAGTAGCCCAGGGCCGAAACCTTGGCCGCAACGTCCGCCGGAGTCAGGGCGACAACCTGCACGCCCCAATCCACCGTCGTCTCCGTGGCCTCGACCTCCTCGGCGTAGGGATAATCTTCGTAGAAGGCGAGGCGGTGTCCCCGGTCCACGAGCCTCTTCGCCGCCGCGTGGAGGATCTGGTGGTCCACGTGATGGCCGATGCCCAACGGAGCATAGGCCGTGGTTTCATCGTCCAGGAGATCGGCCAGTTGCCCGGCGAGCGCCCGACTGCCCTCTCCGACCAGGGGATCGGCGGGGTGCAGGGCACCAAAGATGGCCGCCTCGCCGGTGTAGAGCCAGTTGCCGCCGGCGTCGGCCCGATACACGGCGTCGGGATAGTCCAGGTGCTGCGCCGTGGCGCCCAGGCGGGTTGCAGCGGCCAGGTCTTCGGCCCGGCGGAGGGCCATCGGCCGGGGCGGATGGCCCCAGTATTCGTGTTGCAATTGAGCAAAGGACGAGGGCGGGCGGGCGCTGCGAATCCCCCCGGCAAAGACGGTGACGACGTGGACCGGGTCCCCTACTGCCACATGGCGATGGATGGCCCCGCCGCAGGACAACACGGCGTCGTCCAGGTGTGGAGCCAGGTACACGTGCTTCATCGTCCGAGGTCCAGCAACAACTCGGCCAGGAGCGCCGCCCGGATGGGCAGCGACCGCACGTCGGCCCACTCGGTCAGGGCGTGGGCGTCGTTGCCCACGATGCCCAGTCCGTCGAGGGTGGGCACGCCCAGGGACGCCGTAAAGTTGCCGTCGGAGCCGCCGCCGGTGCCCGCCGGCCACAGGTCGAGGCCCAGGCGCTGGCCCACGCGCTTGGCCCGCTGGAAGAGGGCCTGTCCCTCCGGAGAGGTCTCCCAGGGTGGACGATTCATGCCGCCCGAGACGACGAGCGTAATCTCGGGATTGGCCGGTTGCAGCGCCCGGATGGCTTGGGACATGCGCTCGGCCTCGTGGGCGGTGGTGACCCGCAGGTCCACGGCCGCCCAGGCCGTCGCGGGCCGGACGTTGACGGTCGAGCCGCCGTTGACGACGCCGACGTTGACGGTGCTGCCCCGGTCATAATCGGTCAGCCCCTCCAGGTGGAGGATCTGGTGGGCCAGCTCCTCGACGGCGCTCACGCCCCGTTCGTGGGCGGCGCCGGCGTGGGAGGCCTGGCCCTGGATCTCGATCTCGAAGCGGCCCACGCCTTTGCGCCAGGTCACCAGTGCCTCCTCGCGGGAGGGCTCCAGCACGAGCACGGCATCGCTGCGACGGGCTTCTTTCTCGATGAAGGGCCGGGAGGTGAGGCTGCCCACCTCCTCGTCCGAGTTGAAGAGGAAGCACAACCGGTGGGCCGGGCTGAGCTCCAGGTCGTACAGGGCGGTCAGGGCAAAGAGGGCGACGACCAGGCCGCCCTTCATGTCGAACACGCCGGGGCCGGTGGCCGTGTGCTCAAAGACGCGGAAGGGACGGCGCTCCGCTTCACCGATGGGCCAGACGGTGTCCATGTGGCCCAGGAGCAGCACCTGGCCCTGGCCCTCGCCCCAGGTGACGCGCAGGTGGTCGCCAAAGGCGGTCTGGGGCAGCCGTTCCACCTCGGCGTCGAGGACCTGGAAGGCGCCGGCCAGGAAATCGCCCACGGCGTTGACGGCAAATCGCTCACTACTGGGCGATTCGAGCATCACCAATTCGCCCAGGGTCCGCGTCATGTCCTCCTGGTGGTCGCGCAAATAGTCCAATATCTGGCTCATGGCGATACCTCCAAAGTCAGGCCGTCGTAGGCCAGGCGGACGCCGGCCGCCAGCTTGGCCGAGATCTCGTCGTATTCGATGGTGTGGGACAGGTGGGTGAGGATGGCCTGCTCCGGCGCAACCTCGCGGATCAGCTCCAGGGCGGCCATGACGTCCATCACCGAGCGCTTCCAGATCTCGATGCCCTCGTAGTAGTGGCTGGCGCCCAGGATCAGCAGGTTCAGGCCCGTCAGCTCCTGCCGCAGCTCGGCGGTGGCGCGCAGCATGTCGGACAGGTAGGCGACGTGCAGGTCCCCCAGGCTGAGCCGATAGCCATAGGCCGTGCCGCCGAGGCCGTGGTCGAGCCTCAGGGGCCGGACCACCAGGCCCAGCAGGTCCACCTCGCCATCAATCGTCTGGGGATGGATGATGCGCCGATAGATCTTGTCGGTCCACAGCTTGTCAAAGCGCTCGTGGACGCTGTCCAGGACTTCAGCCGGGGCATAGACCGCCAGGCGTTGGCCCGCCTCACGCTGGGCGCGGGCCAGGGGGCTCAGGCCCAAGATGTGGGCATCGTGGGCGTGGGTCAGGAGCAGGGCATCGAACTGGCGCAGGCCGAGGCGGGTGACCTGCAGGCGGAACTCGGGGGCGGCGTCGATGAGCACCACCCGCTCAGAATGAGATGGTCCGTAGCGCACGGCCAGCGAAGGACCGGTCCGATAGTCGCGGCTGCCCGGCGAGAGGACGTTGCGGCAGACCTGGCACTCGCAGCCGACGCGCGGCACGCCCAGGTCATCGCTACATCCGAGAAAGGTCAATTGCATGGGGTTTTCTCCTGTTCTGTAGCTTCAATGTGTCCCGTGTGTCTCGATTGAACTGTTCTCAGGCCCCGGTAGGCAGATCCAGAAAGACGGTTTCCAGATCAAACCGGGTCGCCAGGTGTTTGGCCAGGGCTTTGGGGCCGGCCGTCTCTGTGGCATAGTGCCCGCCATAGACGACGTTGAGGCCGAGGTCTCGCGCTTGATGGTAGACGTTGTGGCTCATCTCGCCGGTGAGGTAGACGTCCACGCCGGCTTCCGCGGCCTGGTCGGCCATAGAGCCCGCGCCGCCGGAGACGATGCCCACCCGCTGCACCGATTCCTCCCCGAAAGGCCAGACCCGGACCACCGGCTCTCCGAGCGCCTCCTCGACCCGGACGGCAAATTCCTCCAGCGAGATGGCCTCCGCCAGCCGCCCGGCGACGCCCGCCGGATGGCCCTTGTAGTCGCCGAAGGGTTCGATCTCTTCCAGGTCCAGCCAGCGGGCCAGCGTGGCGTTGTTCCCCACCTCCTCGTGGAAATCGAGGGGCAGGTGGGCGGCGTAGAGGGAGACGTTTCCGTCCAGCAGCGCGGCCAGGCGACGGCGGTGGACGCCCGTGATCAGGATCGGCTCGCCCCAAAAGAGCCCGTGGTGCACGACGAGCATCTGGGCACCGGCTTCGACGGCCGCCTCAAAGGTCGCCAGGCCCGCGTCCACGGCAAAGGCCAGGTGGGCGACCTCAGCGGCGCCCTCTACCTGCAAGCCGTTGTTGGACCTGTCTTCGATCTCGTGGATCTTGAGATAGTCGTCCAGGTAGGAAACGAGTTCGTCACGCTTCATCTTTTTCTCTCCAGTCGGTAGTAGTTTCGCCGGCGCCTATCCCCGGTTCCCCTGGCGTAGCCGGCGACGGCGTAGCCCAGGTCGAAATAGTGCTCAAAAAGGAGCCGCGTCTTGGCTCGCCAGTCAGCGGCCAGCGCGACGTCGGCAGCAGGAAGGTCCTGCCAGCCGGCCGGCACCTCGACCGCCAGTTGGGGGCGCTCGGCGGTGAGGTCGGCGGCACCACTGGCGGGCAAGCCCCGCTCGTCCCAAGTCACCGCGTTGAGGGGCGGGCCGGCCTGGGCCAGCAAGCCGTCGGCGTCCGGTGGGGACCAGTCGGGCTCCAGCCGGGCCAGGACGCGGTCGCCCTGCAAGGCCCATTCGACCAGGAATCGGTCGCTGGGGAGGTCGCCGTGGAGGGGGGTCTCGTGCCGGCCAAAAAAGTTCCGCTCATAACGGCGGGCGACGCCTCCCAGCTTGGCGATGTTGAGCCAGGCGTTGGGCGCTTCCAGCGGGTCGTAGGTCCAGAGGATGCGGTCGAGGCCCAGTTCCAGGGCGCGGCTCCGCTGCGCCCACTTGAGCCGCTCGCCAATTCCCCGGCCCTGGTAGGTGGGCAGCACGCCCAGCCGCTGGGAAAAGAGGTAGGGCGGGCCTGTGTGCCGGCCCAAATAGCCATAGACAAAGCCGACCAGCGTCGTCCCGTCAAAAGCACCCAACACGACGCCGCCGTGGTGCTGGGCGGTGACGAGTTGGGTGTAGGGGATGATCAACTGATCGGAAAATTGCCAGGCTGCCCGTTGGATCTCGTGGCAGGCCCGGAATTCATCCACGGATTCGAGCAGCCGGGTCTCTAGACCATCCTCCATGGGACGTAGTATATCATTTTTCGGGCAGGGGCGCAACCGGCCGGACGCCACCTACTGCCGGTCGAGCGAGACCCGTCAGGGCCCAGGGGTCATGGTCATCATCTCCTCGATGATGGTGGAAAAGGTGTTGCCCACGGCCGGACCCATCAACAAAAAGACGGCCAGGATGCAGATGCAGCAGACGACGATCAGCACCAGAACGACGATGCCGGCGATGGCCCAGCCACTCAGGCCCCTCTTGGGCTCGGGCTCTGCCTGATAAAGTTCGTCTTGATAAGATTCTCCCACGGTTCCCCTCCTTCAGATGCTCAGAGTTTGTGCTACAGATCGGATAGACTATGACGGCGGCGGCGGCGAATGAACCAGATGATGACCCCCGCCAGCAGCAAGACGCCCAAAATGGGCACCAGGATGGACAACAGGGCCACCACCAGCGAGATCACGTCCTCGACGAGGCTGACGAGGGGGTTGAGCAGGCCGCCGGTGGTGCCGGTGACGACGGGTCGCGTCGTGGCCTTGACGGCGTGGACGCCGCCGGCCACCAGCAGCCCGCAGACGAGGGCCAGGACGGGATGCACCTCGCTGACCACGCCGGCGCTGGCGGCAAAGAGGATAGCACCCGCCACCGGCCGGATGAAGGTGTGGAGGACGTCGTTGACCGAGTCCACGGCCGGCACTTTGTCCACGATCATCTCGATGATCAACAGGACGACGAGCACCCCGATGACCCACCAACTTTCCAGGGCGTCCCAGGGGGCATTCAGGGTGACGAGATCCGTAAAGCGGGCCAACAACGCCACCACCAGCAAGGGCAGGTAGGCGTTGAGGCCCGCCGATGAAGACAGGCCAAAGCCCGTCAGGATGCTCAGAAGGCCATCCATGGCTTACTGAAGGCTGGTCGAGCCAAAGGCACCGCACAGGCCGCAGAGCATAAAGCCCCCGACGACCAGGATGCCCAAGATGGCCAGGCCGACCGAGATCCAGCCGAGGACGATGCCGGCCAGGGCCAGGCCGTCGCCCGAGACCTCGTGGGGACGGCGGCGGATGTCGCTGCGAGCCATGTAGCCCAGGACGATGGCCACGATGCTGCCCAGCAGGGGCAGCACCGTCAGCCCGCCGATGCCCAGCACCAGCGAGGCGACGGCCATGCCGCTCGTGGGCGGCTCAGAAGCGGCCGGCGAGGCCGGCCGAGCGGGAGGTGGCGGGGGCGGCTCGACGGCCATTTTTTCGGGTTCTGGCTCCGGCTCCTCGATTTCCGCCTCGCCCGATTTTTCTTCAGCCGGCTCGTCCAGGTTTTCCATCTCGGCTTCAAACTCGGCCGGGACGGCGTCGGGGTCCAGCACGGCCCCACAGTTGCCGCAAAAGACGGCGTCTTTCTCGTTGGGCGCGCCGCAGTTGGGACAAAACATGGTTGCTGCTCCTTCAGGTGGTTGCGACAGCGCTTCGGCGGTCGGATGTTGGCCGCCGAAGCGCTGCGTTTGAGACGACTATTCGATCTCGCCGACGTCCTCGACCGGCTCCTCAAAGAGGTCCTCGTGGGCCGGTACGGCGAGCTGCCCCTTGGCGTCCAGGTAGGCCTGGCCGTAGAGGTGGCCGGTGACCATCCAGCCGTAGGGTGCCGTGACCAGCACGCCGATGCCACAGACGACGCTGCCCAGGCTGCCGACGATGGAGGCGACCCAGCTCATGAGGAAGGTGATCAGGTAGGTGACAAAGTGGTTGCGGACGAAAGCAAAGACCTCGCCGAAGCGGAAGGCGGCGCCCAGGTCGTCCTCGGCGACCCAGAAGGCAATGGCGGCCGGCAGCAGGAGGGAGATGGCGATGCCCCAGATGAGGCTGAAGCAGCTAAGGCCGATGCTGAGGATGGCGCTCAAGACCGCAGCTCCTTCCCCGCCTTGATCGCCCAGAATGCCAACGGGGATGCCCAGGCAGGCGATGATGATGATGAAGGGCAGGGCATAGACGACGCCCACGGCCAGGAATTTAAAGCCGTCGGCCATCAAGTCGCCCCAGTTGTCCCACTCGGGCAGGGGCTTGGGGTGGCCCTGGATCACGCGGCGGGTGATCTCGACGGCGTAGCCACCCAGCAGGGCGCCCGCCAGAATCAGGGGGATGAGGATCAGCCACGAGAACAGCAGGCCGACGGTAAAGATGGCCGCGGCGATGAGGATCTTGACGATCCAGTCCTCGTCCTCAAAGACGAACGTAAACGATTTTCCAATGTCCATTTTTTCCTCCTTGTGTTTTGGTTTACGAGACTGATTACGATTATACCAGAAACCGGCTTTCCTGGCAATCACCCCCCTCTACGCGAGATGCTGCTCAAGGTTTCAAGATATTGGCCAGGTGAGCTTTGCAAAGATCCGTGCGGACCATTGGTCGGCGCGGACCTTCGCAAGGCTTTCTACACGCGCACCGTTGGATCAAAGAGGCGGGCGTATTCGTCCAGGGCAAAGCGGTCGGTCATGCCGGCGATGTAATCGCAGATGACGCGCTCCAGCGGCTCGGTCTCGGCCGTCACGCGGGCCTGGACCGAATCGGCCAGTTGGGCCGGTTCCTCGACATAGGCCTCAAAGAGAGCCTCCAGCACGCGGCGGGCCTTGGCCGCCATGCGCATCACGCGCCAGTGGCGATAAAGCTCCTGGTACAAAAAGAGTTTGAGTTCGGCGTGCCGCATCCGGACTTTTTCGGAAAAGCCGATGATGGCCGCGTCGCGAGCGCGGAGTTTTTCTACCGAGTCGATCCCCGCCTCGACCAATCGGCGGGCCGTGGCCCGCACCGCGTCGGTCACACCCCAGCCGATCAGGGCGCGGATGAGCCGGTGGCGCTCGATCTGGTCCAACTCGGCGCAGGGATCGAGGTCCAGGTCGGCCGTCAACTCCTGCCAGAGGGTCACGTCCTCCAGATCTAGGGGGGCGATGAGGCCCGAGCGGAGGCCGTCGTCCAGGTCGTGGGCGGTGTAGGCCAACTCGTCGGCCACGTTGGCGATCTGGCCCTCCAACGAGCAGGCCAGGTCGGGCTCGTAGCCCCGGGCGTCGCTGACGTCGTACTCGGTCTCGTGCTTGACCAGCCCCTCGCGCACCTCCCAGGTCAGGTTCAGGCCCGGCCAGCCGGGATAGCGCGCCTCCAGCCGCTCGACGATGCGCAGCGTCTGGCGGTTGTGGTCAAAACCGCCGTGGTCCTCCATCAGGTCGTGGAGCGTCTGTTCGCCGGAATGGCCGAAAGCGGGGTGGCCCAGGTCGTGGCCCAGGCAGATGGCCTCGGTCAGGTCCTCGTTGACGCCCAGGGCACGGGCCAGCGTCCGCCCGATCTGGGCTACCTCCAGGGTGTGGGTCAGGCGCGTCCGGTAATAGTCGCCCTCGGACACGACGAAAACCTGCGTTTTGTGCTCCAGGCGGCGAAAGGCGGTGGTGTGGATAATGCGATCCCGGTCGCGCTGGAAGGCGGTTCGGTAATCGGGCTCGTGGTCGTCATAGACCCGGCCCCGCGAGTCGCGGCTACGTTGGGCGTAGGGGGCCAGGGTTTGGGCCTCCAGTTTCTCCAGGTGTTGGCGGGTGTATAACATCGTTTCTCCTTCGTGTTGCGTACTGCGTATTGCGTGATTGTCGCACCTGCAACATACTCAACCATGCGCGGGGTCGGATCTGCGTCTGACACTGCGCTAACGAACGCACTTTAACACCAATACCCGTGAGAGAGTTCTGCATAAAAAACCTAGCCAAGCGCGGGCAGTGACCTGCGCCAAC
>CAYLZO010000087.1:0-18762 GCA_964387775.1 uncultured Anaerolineaceae bacterium | reverse complement strand
GTCGAGGTCGATGGCCTGGCGGTAGGCGTCGCGGGCCTCGTCGAGGCGGCCCAGGGCGCGGTAGACGTTGCCCAGGCCGTTGAGCGCCCTGGCTTGCAGGCCGGCTTCGCCGCTCTGTTGGGCCAGGTCTGATGCGGCCTGAAAATGTTCTCGAGCCTGGCCCGGCTGCCCGGCGTGGTAATATAACCCGCCCAGAGTGTAGTGCAGCTCGGCGCGGCCGGCCAGGCTGGTCTCGTCGGCGGGCAGTTCGGCCAGCAGCCGCTCGCGCAGGGCGATGCGCGCCCGGCGCTCGTCGGGGTCCAGCCGTCGCAATTCCTCATCGTCTCCCAGGCCGGCCCAGGCCAGGTCGCGGGCCAGGCGCAGCCGCTCGGCCGGCGGCGGCGCCTCGGGCAGCTCCACAAGCTGGTTGACAAAGGCCCAAAAGTCGGGCGCGTCGCGGATGACGCGGACGACCTCTTCGTCCCGCGTCCAGAACAGGAGCCGCCAGCGGTTCTCGGGCACGTACTCGCGCCGGTAGTTGAGCGAGTTGAGAATCTGGGGAAAAGCGTGGCGCAGGTCGTAGACGAGGACCACCTCGTCGCCGGCGGGGGGCTCCTGTTGCAGGCGTCCCAGCAGGTCGCGGGCCGGCGGCGGGTCGTCGGGCCGGAATTGAACGCGGCGCGCCCGCTGGCCGCTGGCCGCCAGGTGGGCCAGCAGCCTCTGCTCCAGGGCGGCGCGGCTGCTCTCGGCGCGATAGACGACAAAGAGGATCAGGCCCGTGCCATAGCGCCGGGCCCGGTCGAGCGCGCCGGCCAGCAGGTCCAGGCGCGTCTCCACGGAGGGGAGGGGATCAGGCATCCGGGGATTCCTCCAGCGTGGGCGCCACCTCGTCCAGCAGCGGGTCCAGGGCGGGGTGGACGTCGCACCAGTTCTCGCCGTTGGTGTATTCCAGCACGGCCAGCAGGTGAAAGAGGGGGCCCAGCTTGCCCGGCCGGCGCATCTCGTTGGAGGAACGCACGTCCAGGAGCAGGCGATAGTCCTCGTCGGCCAGCAGCCGCCGGAACCCGCTGCGGATCTGGCTGGCGGCCCAGGCCACGTCCTCGACTTTCACACGGTCGTCGGCGCGGGCCAGGGCGTTGTCGATGGCCCGCTGCACGACGTGGGCCATTTCGCGAAAGACGCCGCCGCTGGTGCGCACCGCCTCGTCCAGGGCGTCGGGGTCGATCAGGGCGTCGTCCATACGCGCCAGGGCCAGGGCGCGCATGGCGCGGAGGCCGCTGGCGTGAGCCTCGTCGCGCCGTCCCTTTTCGTGCAATTTGACGTTGGGCAAAAAGTAGCTGCACTCCCGGATCTGGGTAAAGGCCGGGTCGAAATAGATGGCGACCGGCACGGTGTAGACGATGGCGCAGGTGGGCTGGGTCAGGTTGGTGTACCCTTCCTCGAAAAGTTGGCGGGCGATGGCCAGCGGCGGCTTGTCCATGTCCTCGACGACGACGAGGGCCTGTCGCCCACTCTGGGCCAGCACCTCGGCGCTGATCAGGTTGATGATCCCGATCAGCTCGGTCAGCCGGGGCTCGATCTCCTGGCGGACGATTTCGCGGGTCACGTGCTCGGTCTTGACCTTGAGGAGAGCGGAGAGGAAAAAGGCGCCGATGTCCAACCCCGCGCCGCTCTCAAAGGTGGCGCCTTTGCCCCGCAACCGCTCGACCGTCCGCCCCTTCCAGGCTTCCAATTCGGCCAGGAGATCGTCCTTGATTGTGCCCCCACCCTCGGTGTATTGGTGAAAGATCTGGGCGCCGATGGCCAGCAGCACTTCGACGTGGCCCAGGTCGTTGAGGTCGCATTCGTCGCGCACTGAGAACTTGATCGGCCAGTAGCGCGCCTGGATCTGGGGATCGGCTACGAGCCGGTTCAGCTCGGTGGACTTGCCGCTGCCGCGATGGCCGGCGAAAAAATACTTGGGCGCGCTGCCCCTCACCAACAACAGGGCGCGGGCCAGGCGGCCCAGGGGGTTGTCGTCCCGCTCGACGTAAAAGGGGCTGCCCACGGGCAGCGGCAGATGGGGATCGAATCGGCTCCAGGCGTCCTCCAGTGTCGTGGCTCGTACGCGCAAGTGTTCGGGTATCGCGTTCATCTTTCCTCCGATGCGTGCCAAATTACAACCATTATACGGCGGAAGGGGGGAGATGTCAACCAACCGCGTGACCGTCCGCACTTTTTTGTGCATCCAAATCGTGGTAAGATGGTCCCATCAGAAATCGGAGGGGGAAATGAAACGATTAGGGCGAATCCTGCTGATCATCCTGGCCGGCCTGCTCGTCGTCGTGCTCGTCGGGCCGTTCCTGGTGCCCGTGCCGCCGCTGGAGGGCACGGTCCCACCGGAACAAATGGCCGATCCCGACAGCCGCTTCGTCGAGGTGGGCGGCATCGACGTCCACTACAAAATCGCCGGCCAGGGCGAGCCGGTGCTGGTCCTGCTCCACGGCTTTGCCGCCAGCGTCTTTTCCTGGCGCGAGGTCATGGCCCCCCTGGCCGAACAAGCCACGGTCATTGCCTTCGACCGGCCCGCCTTTGGCCTGACGGAGCGGCCGATGCCCGGCGAGTGGCAGGGCGAGAGCCCCTACAGCGCCGGGGCCCAGGTGGACCTGACCGTCGGCCTGATGGACGCGCTGGGCGTCGAGCGGGCCATCCTCGTCGGCAACTCGGCGGGGGGGACGGTGTCGGCGCTGACGGCGCTGGCCTACCCCGAGCGGGTGGAAGCCCTGGTCCTGGTCGATCCGGCCATCTACCACGGCGGCGGGACGCCGGCCCTGGTGCGCCCGCTCTTGCGCACGCCCCAGATGCGCCGCGTGGGGCCGCTGCTGGTGCGCTCGATCCGGGACTGGGGCCTGGACTTTGGCCGCTCGGCCTGGCACGATCCCGCCCAAATCACCGACGAGATCTGGGCCGGCTACACCCGGCCCCTCCAGGCCCAGAACTGGGACCGGGCGCTGTGGGAGCTGACCGTCGCCAGCCGTGCCTCGGACCTCGACGGGCGGCTGAACGAGCTGCAACTGCCTGCCCTGGTCATCACCGGCGACGACGACCGCATCGTGCCCACAGAGCAGAGCGTGCGCCTGGCGGGCGAGCTGCCCGACGCCGAGCTGGTCGTCGTGCCCGATTGCGGCCACGTGCCCCACGAGGAGTGCCCCGCTGCTTTTCTTGAGGCGGTGGACGCGTTCTTGGCCCGAAAGACCCTTGGGGTTTCTTGCTCTCCACAAGCTGTTGGGCGGTGAGCCAGACGCTATCAATCGGCCAGAGCTGCTGCAACCGACGGAAACCCCCAAGGGTCTTTTGTCACAGCCGATTTGACAAATCCCCTTTTTGCCGGTATACTTAGTGTGGAATGAACACGAACGGAGAAGCATCGAAGGGGTGTGGCTGTCCGCACGTCTCGGTGGACGTGGTCATCTTTGCCCTGCGCGACGAGGACCTGCAAGTGCTCCTGGTGCGGCGCAAGAACTGGCCTTATGAAGGTCTGTGGGCCATCCCCGGAGGATACGTCGGCCCGGACGAAGCGCTGGAGGCGGCTGCCCAGCGCAAATTGGAGGAAGAGACCGGCCTGGCCGACGTCTTTTTGGAGCAACTCTACACTTTTGGCTGGCCCGATCGGGATCCCCGGGAGCGGACCATCACCGTGGCCTACTTTGCCGCCGTCCCGGCGACGAGCATCGTCCCCTGCACGGCCGACGATGCCGAGCGCGTCCGCTGGTGGTCGATCTATGACCTGCCGCCACTGGCCTTCGACCACGCCGATATCCTGCAGTATGCGCTGACCCGCCTGCGCTACAAACTGGAGTACACGGCCGTCGGCTTTGAGCTGCTGCCCGAGACCTTTACGCTGACCGAACTGCAGACCGCCTACGAGATCGTCCTGGGCGAGGAGCTGGACAAGCGGAACTTTCGGCGCAAGATTCTCGGCGCCGACGTCATCGAGGCCACGGGCCGCTATCGCACCGGCGAGGGGCGCCCGGCGCAGCTCTACCGCTACCGCGACGACGCCGTCGCCGAAGTCAAGGCCCGGCGGCTCTTTCCATGAGGACCGGTCACAGCCGCTTACGTTTTTGACAACGGGCAGAAGGTGGGTATAATTAGTGTGAAATTTACACAAAGTGGCTTCTTCTTTTTTGCTGAGTATTAGTGTCATAAATACACGAAATGGAGGCTTGAAATGAAGGTCGAGCGTCTAATCGAGAGCAGCCGGCCGTTTCTGGGCTGGGCCGTCGAGTGGTACAACACCCGCCCGGCCCTCGACCTGGCCGAGGTGGTGAGAGACGCCGGCGGCCCGGAAAAAGTGGCCGTGATGGCCGTGGACGTGACCGTCGGCTTTTGTTACGAGGGGGCGCTGGCCAGCGAGCGGGTGGCCGGCATCGTCGAGCCCATCGTTCACCTCTTCCAACGCGCCTACGAGCTGGGCGTGCGCCACTTCGTCTTGCCCCAGGACACCCACACCGAGGACGCCGTCGAATTCGGCAGCTTTCCGCCCCACTGCGTCGGCGGCACCGCAGAATCGGTCACCGTGCCCGAGCTCCGCGATCTGCCCTTCTCCGACCTCTTTACCGTCATCGAAAAGAACTCGGTCAGCGTCAGCATCAACACCGGGCTGGACGACTGGCTGGCCGCCCATCCCGAGGTGACGACGTTCCTCACCGTCGGCGATTGCACCGATTTCTGCACCTACCAACTGGCCATGCACCTCCGCCTGCGGGCCAACGCCTTCGGCCTGGCCGACGTGCGCGTCATCGTGCCGGTGGACGGCGTGGACACTTTCCACATCCCGGTGGACGTGGCCGAGGAGATCGGCGCCATGCCCCACCACGCCGACCTGCTGCACCTCCTCTTTCTCTACAACATGGCCGAGAACGGAGTTGAAGTCGTCGCCAAGGTGGTGTAAAATAGACCATGCATCCTTCGACAGGCTCAGGATGCATCCCGAGCTCGTCGAGGGACGCATCACGAATCACGTATCACGAATCACGCGCCTGACCTGGCAATTCTGTAAAGGATTGGATATTGGCGAATTCTGACCGTGCTCATTGCCGGACACAGATTTTCACAGATGAACACAGATTTGGTCCAAGGCTCGGCTAGACAATCTGTGAAAATCTGTGTGAATCTGTGCCCTTGATCCTTGCCGCTCAAAATTCGCCAGACTCCAGTAAAGGAGACCGTCCATGACCACGAGACTTGACGAATTCCGTACCTACCGCGAGCGGATGAACGAGCGCATCCTGGGCGCCGGCCACCTGGGCATCAAGCGCTTCTTTAACCTCGACACCAACGCCTACAAAGACGGCGCGCTGGACGCCCGCACCAAGGAGCTGCTGGGCCTGGTTGCCTCGGCCGTGCTGCGCTGCAACGACTGCATCGACTACCACCTGCTCCAGTGCGTCGAGCTGGGTTTCAGTGACGATGAGCTGTACGAAGCGCTGAACGTGGCCCTGGTCGTCGGCGGCAGCATCGTCATCCCCCACCTGCGTCACGCCTTTGAAACCATTGACTTGCTGCGCGCGGAGGCATCCCCATGAAAGAATCAGACCGCAGAACGGCCGAAGGCATCTTATTCACTGACGAGTACCAGCTCACCATGGCCCAGCTCTACTTCCGGCAAGGGCTGCACGAGAAGCAGGTCCAGTTCGACCACTTCTTTCGGAACTATCCAGAGTATGACGGGCACCAGGCCGGCTACTGCGTCAACGCCGGGCTGGAATGGCTGCTCGACTGGATGGCCGGCGCCTACTTTCGCGACGAGGACCTCGACTACCTGCGCGGCCAGACCGGCCGCACCGGCGAGCGCATATTCGGCGACGACTTTCTCGACTGGCTGCGGGGCAACGGCACCTTCGACGGCATCACCCTGCGCGCCATCCCCGAGGGCCGCGTGGTCCATCCCAACGTGCCGCTGACCGTCGTCCAGGGGCCGCTGGCCATGGCCCAGATCCTCGAGACGTCGCTGCTCAACCACCTCAACTACCCGACCCTCATCGCCGCCAAGGCGGCGCGCGTCCACGACAGCGGGCGGGGCCAACTGCTGCTGGAGTTCGGCCTGCGGCGCGGCCACGAGCGGGGCGCCAACGCCGGGGCGCGAGCGGCCCTCATCGGCGGCGCCGACTTTACCTCAAACGTGGGCACCTCCCACGTAATGGGCCTGCCGCCCAAGGGCACCCACGCCCACAGCATGGTCCAGCTTTTCGTGGCCCTGGGCCTGGGCGAGCTGGAGGCATTCCGCGCCTACGCCGACGTCTATCCCGACGGCTGCCTGCTGCTGGTCGACACCATCGACACCCTGGAGAGCGGCGTGCCCCACGCCATCCGCGTGTTCGAGGAGCTGCGGCGGGCGGGCCACGAGCCGGTGGGCATCCGCCTGGACTCGGGCGACCTGGCCCACCTGGCCATCCGCTCGGCGCAGATGCTGGACGACGCCGGCTTTCCCGGGACCTCCATCGTGCTCTCCAACAACCTGGACGAGATGGTGATTATGCAGATCCTGACCCAGATCGCCGAAGAGGCGCCGCGCTACGGCGTGGACCCCGATGCCCTGATCAACCGCCTGGTCTACGGCGTGGGCACGCACCTCATCACCTCCTGGGGCGAGCCGGCCCTGGGCGGCGTCTACAAGCTGGTCGCCGTCCGAGCAGCGGATGGCAAGGGCGGTGAGTGGCTGCCGGCCATCAAGATCTCCGAGACGGCGGCCAAGACGCCCAACCCGGGCCACAAGCGCGTCTGGCGGATCTACGACGAGCGGGGCAAGGCCACCGCCGACCTGCTCAGCCTGGACGACGAGGACCCGCGCCAGATGGACGAGATTACCCTGCGCCACCCCCACGAGCGTGCGGCCCGCCGGACCCTGCGCCAGGACCAGGTCTCCGAGGTCGAGCCGCTGCTGGTCGACGTGCTGGTCGATGGCCGGCTGGTGTACGATCTGCCCGGCCTCGACGAGATGCGCGGGCGCCGCCAGGCCGACGTGGAGCACCTCGACCCCGGCGTGCGGCGCTTGATCAACCCCCACATCTACCACGTCTCGCTGACGCAGCGGCTGTGGGACCTCAAACAAGAGCTCATCGAGTCGGCGCTGGACGAGAGCCAGTAGGGCAAGTTTCAAACTTGCCTTCATCGAATCGGCGCTGGGCGAGAGCCAGTAGGGCAAGTTTCAAACTTGCCCAACAGGGATGACGATGGTATGCTTTGAACGGATCGGCATGGTGGCCCGTTGGCGGCCCGTACACCTGGGCCACGCCCCCGTGCTGCGCGCCCTGTGCGACCGCGCTGACTTGGCCCTGATCGGCATCGGCAGCTCGAACCGCTACGATGCCCGCAACCCGTTCACGCTGGATGAGACGGGCGACATGATCCGCCTCGTGCTCAGCGGGCGGGAGAACTACCGGCTGGTCCCGGTGCCCGACCTGGACGACGGCCCGCGCTGGCGGCTGCTGATCCGCGACCTCTTTGGCCCGCTCGACGCCTTTGTCACGGCCAACCCCTACGTCGCCAGCCTGCTGGGCCAAGACTACCGGCTGATCCGGCCGGTGGACCTGATCGCCGAGGAGAAGCAGATTGCCCTCGACGGCCGGCTCGTCCGCCGCGAGATGGCCCGCGGCGACGGCTGGCGCGACCTGGTGCCGCCGGATGTCGCCGCGTATCTCACGGACCGGGGGCTCGACGAGCGCTTCCGGCGTGAGTTTGGATTGGAAACCCTGGCGTTGGACGCCGCTATCTCATAGGAGGGAGTTCGATGTATTCGTGGAACGAAGACACCAGCGAATGGTACGGCAAAGGCGAGTATCGCTACAAGAGCAAGGGCGCGGACCGGCGCAGGGCCGCGGCGGAACGGGCCGCAGCTTCTGGCCCGCGCACCTACGGCGGCAAGACGGGACCCAACGAAAAGATCATCGACCCGCGCAAACGCGTGTCCACCACCTCGTCCAATCCGCTCATCGTCGCCGTGGACGTGACCGGCTCGATGGCCAACTGGCCCTTTGAGATTTTCGACCGGCTACCGCTGCTCTACAACACCCTGTCCCAGTACCGCGAGGACCTGGAGATCTGTTTCGCCGCCATCGGCGACGCGGCCGTGGACCGCTGGCCGCTGCAAGTGACGACCTTTGCCAGCGGTTTCGACCTGGAGCAGCTCCTGGGCTCGCTCTACGGCGAAGGCGGCGGCGGCGACGCCCCGGAGAGCTACGGCCTCTTTGCCCACTGGGTCAACACCCACGTCGAGGTGCCGCGCCTCGCCGAAAAGCCGTTCCTCATCGTGTTCGGCGACGTGACCATGCACCCCACGGTGCCTGCCGGGCAGGTCGCGCACTACCTGGGCGACGGCAAGGACGGCGACCCTTCGTCCGGCTCAGGGCGAAGCATCGATGCCATCCAGGCCTGGCGGCAGGCGGCCAAGATCTGGAACACCTGGTTCCTGCGCAGGCCCACGGGCAAGCCCGGCGACCAGGTGGACCGGCAGTGGGGCCGGGCCATCGGCGAGCAAAAGATTTTCCACATCGAGGACGAGCAGCGGGCCGTGGACTATGCCATGGGCCTCATCGCCCGCGCCTGGGGCTATTTCGGCGATTTCCAGGACAACATGCGCGCCCGCCAGAGCGAAGAGACCGTCGCCAGCGTCAGCGCGCCGATTGCCCTAAAGTGTCCGGGCTGCGGCGCGCCGATCCCGGTGGGCTCCAGGGGCATGTTCACCTGCCGCTACTGCGAGACGACGCTCAAATGTTGACCCACGTGTCATTCTGAGCCAAAGCTGCACCCTGAGCTTGTCGAAGGGGCAGCGGAGGCGAAGAATCTCCTGTTGCGTCGAGCAATCGGTGTGTCTCTCCATAAGTGAGATTCTTCGCTCCCTTCGGTCGCTCAGAATGACAGGGTGGGAGATCGGGAGGGAGTGTGAAGGTCAACGCCATTGTCACCGTGCCGCCCTACGCCGACTTTCTCGACGAGGTGGCAGCCCACCCGCTGGTGCGCGGCTTCCGGCTCAACACCGTCATGCCGCTGCGCAGCGGCCCCGCCGAGGCGCTGGCGCGCCTGCGAGCCTACGGCCAGCCGCTGTGGGTCGATCTCAAGGCCCGGCAACTGCGCGTCGTCGGCGCGGCGGTGCCGCCCTACACCGAGGTCCGGCTCAGCCACCGTATCCGCGTGCCCGTGCCGGTGGACGCCTTTTTCTCCGACGGCACCGAGTGCGTGCGGGTCGTGGCCGTCGACGGCGACCGGCTCATCCTGGAGGACGGCCCGCGCCGCCTGGTCGGCCCCGGCGAATCGGTCAACGTCGTCCACCCTGCGCTGGAGATCGAGGGCACGCTGACCGACACCGACCGCGCCTACCTGGCGGCCATGGCCGACGCCGGCCTCACGCGGGTGATGCTCTCCTACGTCGAGAGCCCGTCCGACGTGACCGAGGTGGCGGATCTGCTGCCCGGCGCCGAGGTCATGTGCAAAATCGAGACCCAGCGCGGCCTGGCCTTTGCCCGGCGGCACGGGGCGTCACTGGGCCGGCTGATGGCCGCCCGCGGCGACCTCTACGTCGAGGTGCTGCGCCCGCACAAGATCGTCGGCGCGCTGCGGGCCATCGTGGCCGCCGACCCGCAAGCCGTCGTCGCCAGCCGCCTCTTTGACTCGCTGGCCCATCACCCCGTGCCCGAGAGCGCCGACATCGGCGACGTGGCCTTTCTGCTGGCCCTGGGCTATCGGACGTTCCTGTTGGGCGACGCCGTCTGCCTGCGGCGCGACACGGTGCTGGAGGCGCTGAACCTGCTCCAGGCTGTGGCGGGCGAGTTCCCATGAAAGTCGCGCTGGCCCAGATCAACCCCACCGTCGGCGACCTGGCCGGCAACGTCGCGCGCTGCCTGGCGGCCATCGCGGCGGCCGGCCGCGACGGCGCCGACCTGGTCGTCCTGCCCGAGATGGCCGTGCCCGGCTATCCGCCCCGCGACATCCTCTTCGACCCCGGGTTCGTGGCGGCGGTTGGTGAGGCGACCGCCGACCTGGCCGAGCGGGCCAAGTACGGGCCGCCGGTGGCAGTCGGCACGGTGCAGCCCTCCGGCCGGCGGCAGTACGGGCACCCGGCCCTCTACAACGTGGCGCTGCTGCTGAGCGGCGGGGAGGTGCGGCGCGTCGCCGCGAAACAACTGCTGCCCACCTACGATGTCTTTTACGAGGCGCGTTGGTTCCTGCCCGGCCCCGCCTCGCCGCCGGTCGAGGTCGCCGGCCGGCGCGTCGGCTTTCTGGTGTGCGAGGACCTGTGGGACGAGGGCTACGAGGTCCACCCGCCCGCCGAGCTGCTGGCCGCCGGGGCGGATCTGCTGGTCGTGCTCAACGCCGCGCCCTACCGGCGCGGCATCCTGGCCCGGCGGCTGCACCACGCCCGCCGCCCGCGCTGCCCGCTGGTGGCCGTCAACGCCTGCGGGGCCAACGACGAGCTGATTTTCGACGGGCAGAGCTTTGCCCTGGATGGGGAGGGACGTTTCCTCGCCCGGCTGCCGGCCTTCGAGGAGGCGGTCCGCGTGGCCGACCTCGATGCGGCGCGGCCCATCGAGCCGGAGGAGACCGATCCGGAGGCGGAGCTGTTCGCGGCGCTGGTGCTGGGCATCCGCGATTTCGCGCGGAAGAACGGGCTGGCGCGGGCCTTCTTGGGGCTGTCGGGTGGGATCGACTCGGCGGTGGTGGCCGCCCTCGCCGCCGAGGCGCTGGGGCCGGAGCGAGTGACGGCCGTGGCCGTGCCCTCGCGCTACACCGACCCCCGCTCCACGTCGAGCGCGCGGGAGCTGGCCGGTGCGCTGGGCATCGGCTTTGAGGTCGTCGAGCTGGAGCCGCTGCACGCCGCCGCCGAAGCGGCCCTGGGCGACCTGCTGGGCGAGGGCACGGCGGCGGAGAACGTCCAGGCCCGGCTGCGGGGCCTGGTCCTGATGGCGTTCGTCAACCGCCACGGCGGCTTTTTGCTGAACGCGTCCAACAAGACGGAGTTGGCCCTGGGCTACGCTACGCTCTACGGCGACATGGCCGGCGGCCTGGGTCCCATCGCCGACCTGACCAAGCCGCAGGTGGTCGCCCTGGCCCGTTGGATCGATGCCCACCATTGCCGCATCCCGCGCTTTATCCTGGAGCGGCCGCCGTCGGCCGAGCTCAAGCCGGGCCAGGTCGACCCCTTCGACTATCCCAGCGTGGCGCCGGCGCTGGAAGCCCTGGTGCAGGCCAACCGCAGCAACGCCGTCCTGCGCCGCTCGGAGCACAAGCGCTGGCAGATGGGCGTGGTGCTCAAGGTGAGCGAGAAGGCGTTCGGCACCGGTCGCCTGATCCCGATCACGCGGCGCTGAGGAGAAAGCGAGCCTTCGCAAGGTGGGGGCCGGCCGACGGCCGGCCCCCACCTTGCGAAGGCTTTGTGTCTCTGGCCCGTCCCTTGACTTTGCCGGGCTTTTGTGCCATACTAAGACTTGCGGAGGATGGTGGGCTATGGTCGAACGAGTAACAGATGACATAAGGGCGAGTGATCGGTTGGTGTCCCGGCTCCGGGATGCCCTGCCCTCCCTCGTCGTGGATCAGCCGGTCCGGCTGGTTTATCTGTTCGGCTCGGCGACAACCGGCTTGACCACGCCGTTCAGCGACGTGGACGTGGGCCTGGTGGTCGACGAAGGGCTCGAACCCTTGGGGCGCTTGCGGCTCGTGCTGCGCCTTCAGGTGGATTTGCACGATTGCTGCGATATCCCTAACGCCGAGGTGCGGGTCATCAACGATGCACCGTTAGTCTTTCGCGGCAGAGTGGTTTCTGATGGCATTCTCCTTTACGCCCGAGAGGAGCAGGATCGCATCGAGTTTGAAACGGTCACCCGTCTTCACTATTTCGACTACTTGCCGATCCACAAGCAATTGCAGCAGGCGTTTTTTGACAGTATCCGGGACCGGGGGCTCTATGGTTGATCGCGACAAGATCGAGAGCCTGATCCGGTACTTGCAGCACTACACGCAGGTTCTGCGCGAAATCGCCCAGATGGATCAGGGACAGTTTCTGCGGGAGCCGGTAACCATTGGCGGCGCCCGCTACTATCTGCAAGTTGCCATAGAGACTACCTATATTGGGAGGTCGATGATCGGATGCTGCACGAGGGCATCGGGTCTGAGCTAGAAGATTTCGACGCGTTCGTAGGCCAGATTGTGGCCTACCTGGATTCGGAGTAACACCATGTGCGGACGATTCACCCTGACCGACCCCGACGCGGACCTGGCGGTGCAGTTCGACCTGCCGGAGCTTCCTTCGACTGCGCTCAGGACAGGCCCGGAGATGCAGCCGCGCTACAACATCGCGCCGACGCAGCCGGTGGCGGCCGTGCGCCTGGCGCCCGAGAGCGGGGACCGCGAGCTGGCCCTGCTCCACTGGGGCCTGATTCCGTTCTGGGCCAAGGACCCCGGCATCGGCAGCCGGATGATCAACGCCCGGGCCGAGACCGCCGCCGAGAAGCCGGCCTTTCGCGCGGCCTTCAAGCGGCGTCGCTGCCTGGTCGTGGCCGATGGCTTTTACGAGTGGCAGAAACAGAACGGTGGCAAGCAGCCGTTCTACATCCACCTGCGCGACGGGGGGGTCTTTGCCTTCGCCGGGCTGTGGGAGCAGTGGGAGGGGGGCGACGGCAGCGTCGTCGAGTCGTGTACCCTGCTGACGATCCAGCCCAACGAGCTGATCCGCCCGCTGCACAACCGCATGCCGGTGATTTTGCACCCACGAGACTATGAGTTGTGGCTGGACGTGACGGTCGAGGACCGGGATCGCCTGCAGCCCCTGCTGAAACCCTATCCCTCCGCCGAGTTGGACGCCTACCCCGTCAGCCGTTTCGTCAACAAGCCCCAGAACGACGATCCGCGCTGCATCGAGCCACTGGCGGCGAGCCAGGCGGCCACGCTGCCGGGCCTGTAGGGGATGGAGATTACGGTCCGCCTGTTGGCCAGCTACCGGCGCTTCCTGCCCGATGGCCCCGACGGCCAGCCGGGCTACGTGCGCCCGATCGCGCCCGGCACACGGGTAGGCGACGTCCTGGCCGAGCTGCCCATCCCCCAGACCGACCCCTACACCTTTTTCGTCAACGGCCGCCACGCCGAGCGCGACCAGGTCCTGCACAAAGGCGACGTCCTGTCCGTCTTTCCCGCCGTCGGCGGAGGCTGATCACGTATCATAGCATCCCGAGCTTGTCGAGGGACGGAATACGCAACACGGAAAGGAGCAACACGACGATGTATGGCTGGCACGGACGCCTCTTGCGCGTCAACCTAACGGAAGGCACGATCCGCGAGGAAGAGATTCCGGAGGAGGTTTCGAAAAAGTACATCGGGGGGCGGGGCGTGGCCATCAAGTACCTGATGGAGGGCATGGATCCCACGGCCGACCCCCTTTCGCCCGAGAACGTGCTCATCATGGCCACCGGCCCGCTGACCTCGACGCCGGCGCCGACGGGCAACCGCTACATGGTCGTCACCAAGTCGCCGCTGACGGGCGCGCTGGCGAACTCGAACTCGGGTGGCGATTTCCCGACGTTCATGAAGCGGGCCGGTTACGACCTGCTCATCTTTGAGGGCAAGGCGAAGAAGCCTGTCTACTTGTACATCGACGAGCGACAGGCCGAGCTGCGCGACGCGTCGCACCTGTGGGGCCAGGACACCCACGAAACCGACGATACGATCCGCGCCGAGACCGCCGACGACGTGCGCGTGGCCTGCATCGGCCCGGCGGGCGAAAACCTGGCCCTCATCGCGGCCATCATGAACGACAAGCACCGGGCGGCGGCCCGCTCGGGCGTGGGCGCGGTGATGGGCTCCAAGAACCTCAAGGCGGTGGCGGCGCGGGGCGAACTCAAGCCGGAGCTGCACGACGAGAAAGCGATAAAGGCCGTGGTCCGGGCCTCGAACAAGGACCTGGCGGCCGACATCCGCAAGGGCTCGACGATGCGCATTTATGGCACCTCCTACGTGCCCGACGTGACCCACGAGGCGGGTGTGTTCCCCACGTTCAATTTCCAGTACGGCCAGTTCGAGGGTACGCCCAAGATCAACGGGCCGACGCTCAAGGAGCACTTTCTCATCCGGCACACGGGCTGTTACGCCTGCCCGCTGGCCTGCGCCCGCCTGACCGAGGTGGACGGCGAGGTCTGGGGCGAAAAGTACGCCGGCGCCGGCGAGGGTCCCGAGTACGAGACCATCGGCTCGCTGGGCAGCGCCTGTGGGGTGGACAACATGGCGGCCATCACCAAGGCAAACTATCTCTGCAACGAGCTGGGGCTGGACACGATTTCGACGGGCATCACCATCGCCTGCGCCATGGAGATGTACACCAAGGGGATTGTCAGCGCCGAGCAGATTGGCCGGCCGCTGCCCTTTGGCGACGCCGACGGCATGATCGCTATGGTCCAAGCCGCCGCCCATCGCCAGGGCTTTGGCGACGAGATCGCCCAGGGGAGCTGGCGGCTGGCGAACCGCTATGGTCACCCCGAGATGTCGGTCACGTCCAAGAAGCTGGAGTTTCCGAGCTACGACGCCCGGGGCCTGAAGGGCATGGGCCTGCTCTACGCCACGTCCAACATCGGCGCCTCCCACATGGCCGGCGACACGGCCTACATGGAGTTGTTCGGCGTCGGGAAAAAGATCGACGGGTTGACGTACGAGGGCAAGGCGGAGCTGGTCAAGCACTTCCAGGACCTATTCACCCTCATCGACGCGGCCGGGCTGTGCGTGTTCGTGGCCGTGCGCTACACGCTGGATACGGCCAACGGCTACGTCCCCAGCCGCCTGACGGAGATGGTCAATCACGCCACGGGCGCCGACTATACCCCCGAGAGCCTGCTGGAGGCGGCCGAGCGGGTCTACACCCTGGAGCGCCTGTTCTTGACCCAGGCCGGCCTGTCCCGCGCCGACGACACCATCGCCCCGCGCATGACCGAATCGATGCCGACCGGCCCCGTCCAGGGCGAGACCTTTGACCTGGAGCGGGTGTTGGACGACTATTACGTAGCCCGGGGCTGGGACGAGAACGGCATCCCGACGCGGGCGCGGCTGGAAACGCTGGGCATTTCTGAGTGGGCGTAGGGTAGAAAAACGGATGCGTGGAATGCAAAGCCGCTGTTCTTTTCCATTGACAGGTAGCCAGGCGCAGGTTATAATGGAGCCAGGAGGTGAAAACGAGGTGGACACGCTGGCGGTTGAGCAAGCGAAAAGTAGAATCATCTGGCGGCCCATGACCGAGGACGAGTTCGTGGCCTGGTGCGACGAGGACGTGCGCGCCGAATACGTGGACGGGGAGGTCATCGTGCATTCACCGGCATCGACGCGACACAGCAGATTGACGTGGTTTCTTGGTCGTTTGCTACACTTGTTTGTTGAGCATCACGAGTTGGGCGAGGTTTTGGGGCCTGAGCTTCAGGTCAGGTTGCGCCCCAACTTGCGGCGAGTGCCCGACCTGCTGTTCGTGAGTACCGACCGGCTATCGATGGTCCGCGAGACCTACGTGGACGGCCCGCCCGATCTGGCCGTCGAGATCGTCTCCCCCGATAGCGTGGCCCGCGACTGGCGGGAGAAATTCCTGGAGTACCAGGCCGCCGGCGTGCGCGAATACTGGGTCGTCGATCCCGACCACCGCCGCGCCGAGTTCTACGCCCTGGACGACGAGGGGGCCTACCAGCTTTTGCCTGTCGAGGAAGGCGTCGTCCGGTCGGGGGCCGTGCCCGGCTTCTGGCTGCGGCCCGACTGGCTGTGGAAGGATCCCCTGCCCGGCGTCCTCGACCTGGCCCGCGAGCTGGAGATCCTCTAGCCGACCATATCTTCTCGCGTAGGGCAAGTTTGAAACTTGCACAACGAGCCCGGTTTCTGTCGAAACCGGGCTCGTCGGCGTTTGGGCGCGCCTGGACCTATGTGGCAGCCTGGGCGGCTCCCTTCCTGGCCTGGCGGCGTAGGTTCCAAAAGATCATCGCTGTGGCTGCGATCATGCCGGCCACCGTGTAGAGGTGAACCCAGCTCACGGGCCCGATGACGGGCAGGGCGTCGCCCCGCAGGAACTCCAGGGCAAAGCGCTTGGCGCAGTAGAGGTCCACGTAGAGCAGAAAGAGAAAGCCGTCAAAGGGCGGGCGCTCGCTGCGACGCTCCACGGCGAGCAGGATGGCCAGGATGAGCAAGTTGGCGACAAGGGCCAGCAACTGGGTGGGATAGCGCTCCAGCCAGACGCCGTCGTGGTCGGGCAGATAGAGGCCCGGCCACGAGTCGGTGGGCCGGCCGTAGCAGCAGCCCCTGGCCAGGCAGCCCAACCGGCCGACGGCCTGGCCCAGGGGCACCGCCACCCCACCCAGGTCAAAGGCCCGGCCCAGGGGGATGTGGTGTTTCCAGCAGTAAGCCGCGCCCACGAGGCTGCCGCCGCCCACGGCACCGACGAAACTGCTGCCGCCGACCCAGGCCAGCGTGCCGCTCCGCAAGAACTGCTGGAGGGTAGGCACGACGCGCACGGCAAAGACGCCGGCGAATCCCCCCAGCACCGTGTAGAACAGGCCCCGCACCACGACCTGGCTGGGCACGTCGAGCCGGAGCAGGCGGTGGGCACCGAACATGCCCGCGACGAGCAAGGCGAGAGCGTTGGCCAGGGCGTAGGTATGCACCTGCCAGGGGCCGAGGCTCAGTGTTGGCAGCATGGTGACGGCTAGTCCCCTTTCGTCACCAGGGGCAGGTAAACGTGGTACGCGGCGTCAGGGGCGACGGGCGGCGCCACCCACCCGCCGGACCACATAAAGTCCGAGGTCCAGGCCGAGACGCTGGGCGACGAGACCAGGGTCGCGGTGATGAACAGGCTATAGGGCCCGTCCTGCGTGTCGCTGGGCACCTCGCCGACGGCCCAGAATTCGGCAAAGCCGTACACTGTGAGCGGCGGCGTGATGGGTTGGAGCGGCACGTAAGGACCCTGCACATCCCCCTCGTAGAGACCCCAATCCGCCGCGAGATTGGAGCCCATTGTCAAGTCTATCTCTGCTGTGCCTTGAGTGATGAGAAGGTGATGGAAGGATATGGGCCTGGTGGGCGTGATATGGGCTGTGCCTACAGTCGTTAGCTCCAGGCCGGGCTTTAAGGGCAGGGGCTGCGGACCGATACAGGTGATGCCCTCGCCCTGATAGGTCTGGAGGCCGGCCCCGCTGCCCAGCGCGCGGGAAGCAGCCCCGGCTGCGATCCTTTGCAGGGCGGCAGGCATCATGGGCTGCTCCTGGCCTTCGTAACAGTAGTAGACTTGCACGGTGCAACCCTCGCAGTTGTTAGGCAGGTCGTTCATGTCCAGCCAGGCTGTGCCCCGCAGTCCCCAGTTACCAGAGCCCAGTTCCAGACCGGAGGGGCAGGACGCAGGCGCCGGATCGAGGCCCAGGGCGACCCAACGCTCGCCCGGCGCCGAGGGGAGTTCATTTGCCAGGAACGTGGCGCGCTCGGGGCGCAGCTCCAGCGGTAAGGTGATGACGACACCAAAGCTGTCGTAGTTTATGAGCTCCAATACCGGCGTCGTGTCGCCCCGGTAGGCGATGGGGATGGTGTAGGAATGGGTGGGCACGAGCGGGATCGGCATCGGCATGCGGGCGGCGAGAAAGGCTTCATCGCCCTGGAGAAAGTCGAGCCAGTCCTGGCAAAAGGTGGTGGTGAGGGTGATGCCCTTGACGTCGAGCCACAGCTTGGTCTGCCACACGTCCACGTCGGCGTCGGGAGCGGCCGGCTGTTTGGCGGGTGCCTGGCCTTGAGGCAGCGGCTTCGTTTGGCCGGGGAGCGCGTCGGCGCGATTGAACTTTATAACGGAAGTAGACATCTGCGCCGCGCTGGCCGAGCCGTCACTGTGTGTCGATACGAGGTTCTCGACCACATCGACACTTTCACCAGTTTCCAGGTCGGGCATTTCGGGCATGTTGAAGGTGACGTCAACGGCGACGTAGGGGCCCAGGCCGCTCCACACGTAAGGCGGGGGGCCTCCTGGATTGTCAGGCGGGAAGTCCCAATCGAAATTGGTGGAGCCCGGCGGCGGCGACCAGTGCAGGTCCACGCTATCGGGGGCGGGCGAGCCGATGACCAGGCCGCCCAGCCTGCGTTTCGCCTGCCCGCCCGGGCTGGCAGTGGCATAACGTCCCTTTATCTTGCATTGGAACGTGGCATTGCTGGCTTTCTGTACGCTTGTAATTGAGGAGGAATGGTTTGAATGGTTTGTGCACCCGTCACACCCGCTCATGGACATGACGACCAGGACCAGGGCGGATACGATCAACAATAGGGCCAGGATCTGGACGTAGGCGCCCCGGTGGCCTCGGTAGGCTTTGCGAAAGTTGTGCAACATTGCAGGCTCCTTTCTTCCTTGGATCTGTGGAGGACTGTGCGTTCTGGGTTGGATTCTTAATCAACAGGGTCGTCAAGAGATTTGTGTGTTTCACACAAATTCAGTATATCACGTTTTTCCTCTCTGTCAACTTGCCCGCTCCTTACCGACGGTCATTTTCGTGGGGGATGCGCGCAACAATTACAACGACCCCCGGCTGGACCTGATGGAGCGCCTCCAGCGGCGGGCCAAGCGCGTCGTGTGGCTCAACCCGGAGCATCCGCGCCAGTGGGGTACGGGCGACAGCGACATGCCCGTCTATCTGCCCTACGCCCAAAATGGAAAAATGGCCTGGGGAGTCTCCCCAGGCCGTTTTTCGATCCTAACCCGGACAAGCCGAGACCAAAAGGGCGAAACGCTGCCCACAAAATTCTTGCTCAATGTGCCAGGATTTC
>CAYLZO010000086.1:0-18858 GCA_964387775.1 uncultured Anaerolineaceae bacterium | reverse complement strand
TTGCCGGTAGCGGCCACCACGTGATAACCGGCCCCGGCCAGGAGTCCGACGGCCAGGCTGCCGACGCCGCCCGTCGCGCCGGTAACCAGCACCTCGCCGTCGTGAGGGCGCACGCCGTGGTTTTGCAGCGCGTGGACCGACAGCGCCGCCGTGAACCCGGCGGTGCCGTAGATCATGCCCTCGCGCAGGGTGAGACCCTCGGGCAGGGGCACGACCCAGTCGGCCGGCACGCGGACGTACTGGCCCCAGCCGCCGGACGTATTCATGCCCAGGTCGTAGCTGGTGACAATGACCTGGTCGCCGGGCTCGAACTGGGAAGTGTCACTCGCTTCGACCACACCGGCGGCGTCAATGCCCGGCGTGTGGGGGTAGCTGCGGGTGACGCCCCTGTGGCCGGTGGCCGACAGCGCGTCCTTGTAGTTGAGCGACGAGTAATGGACGCGGACCAGGACCTCGCCGGCGGGCAGGTCGTCCAGGGTTCGTTCCTCGATCTGCCGAGCGAATTCACCATTCTTAGTCTCGCGCACGACCAGTGCTTTGAATGTCATTATCACAGCCTTTCATAACCTGGGCCGCACAGCAGCCCCTGCTCCACCCGAGAGTAGGACACTCCGGATAAAAAGCAAACCTGGCATGCACTGCCAGGTTTGTCTTTGGGCGCACACAACAGACTCGGGACCCCTACGGGGTCTCCCGCGAAATCGCCGGCAAAAAGGCGCCGATGTGCGCCGGGGGCTCGTAAAAGATGCGGAAACCGCACACCTGCGTATCGTTGCCCAGGTCGTAGGGGCGCCAGTTGATGGCATAGGAGTAGCTGAGATAGTTGATAGTATGGCTAATCATATCCGTGTCGTTGAATCCGTTGCCGATATCGCCCACTGAATCCACCGACCACTCCTCTACAATCTCGCCGTACAGATCGTAGACGCTGAACCAGGCGCGGGAATTGTTCGAACTGGTGTCGTCGTAGTACATGCGCATGGCCAGGATGTTGGAGCCCTGGGGTAAGTAAATGCCGGTATTGAAGACTCGAAAGCTGTTGCCCGCAGAAGCATAGAAGCAGCCGCCGCCAGCCGTCGGAACATAGCTCACGTCGTCGGCCCGGGGCTTGAGCGCTGTGCCCGGAACGCGAAAATTGGTGATGGCCGTGATGGCTTTGACGCCTTCGGGCAATTGCTCAGGCGCAGCTGAGACACGGGAGGGTTCAGCCACTGAACCATCGGGCAGGATGGGAGCGCTGCTGTTGCGCTGGGCATCGGTGAGCCCAGGAGCCGTGCTCGCCGGATCAGCAGAGTTGTCCGGAGCAACCGGTTGGCTTGAGGGACCTGAGCTTTCAGTCTCAATGGGGTCGGCTGCATCGACCTGATAGAGGGGCACGTCGGGCTCGGAATCAGCGCTGGGCGGCTGGGCCAGCCCAACGCCTACGGCCAATGCTGCGAGCAGCAGGCCCAGGACCAAAGTAATGGTGAAAAATTGAGAACGCTTCATGGAACACCTCCTGGAGGCATAGACCGTGCAAGACGACTCGGTTGCACGGTCAGAGTCTGGAAGCAGGCCAGGCCCCATCGCCGTACCCACGAATGCTCGAATCCTATCATGGATTTCATCTTAGGTCAAGCTTTTCGCACACCGTGTCTCATAGATCTCGAGCAAATTCGCCACCCGTTTTGGTTCGAGCTGGCCACGCGGCGTCGGCGTCTCGAAAAAGCGCCGGGGTACGTCCTCCAGCCGGGCCAGCACGCTGTAGACGGCGATCAACACAACGACGAGGATTAGCAGACCTTTCAGCAGTTTGGAAAGCATTGAAGACCTTGGTGGTTGTGTGTCGTTGACGCCAGAGATGGCGTTTTGTGAGTTCACCACAAGCGCGTGACTTGGTACCCGTCGAACGACGGATCGCCGCTCACGATTGGCATCCGCTCGACAACGGCTTGTGAAATCAGCAGGCGGTCAAAAGGGTCACGATGGTGAAAGGGCAGGTTTGTCACAGGTGCGATGTGAGCCAACTCGATGCTCAAAAGCTGGACGCCATTCAATTGCATCTGCTCGGGGATGAGGTCCTCAAAGGGGCGGGCCAGGTTCAGCTTGCCAATACTCAGCTTGATGGCCATCTCCCACAGGCTGGCAACGCTGAGGAAAGGCTGATTGGCAGGGTCGTCGATCAGGGAACGTGCGGTGGCGCTGAGTCTGTCACTGCCGCAGATGAACCACAAAAACGTGTGTGTATCCAGAATCAGGTTCATGGCATGTACTCGTCAAAGTCGTCGAGAGGAGCATCAAAGTCGTCGGCCAGTTCGATGAGACCTTTGGCGCTGCCAAACTGGGGACGACGTGGCAGCAGATCGACGGGCACCAACTGCACCGCTTGCTGTTGGTCTTTGAGAATAAAGACATCTTTGCCCTGCATGGCCTCGGTGAAGAGCTCTACCAGTCGCGTTTGAGCCTCTTCAAGCTTGAACTGCTGCATCACAATCCCCCTCCGTCTCATCAACATACTAGCACAAACATGGCCAAAGATCAAACCCGGCAGCAAAACCCAACGCTTGCACCCTTCTATGCCAGGGCGATAGAACGCCGTGCTTCATAGATTTCCAACAGCCGCGCCACCCGCTCCGGCTCAAGCTGGCCGCGGGGCGTCGGCGTCTCGAAAAAGCGTTGGGGCACGTCCTCCAGCCGGGCCTCGAAGCCCAGCCGGTCGCGCAGACGGATGCGCTCCCAGTAGATGCGCTCGCCCATCTCCTGCAGCTCGTCGGCGCTGCACTCGATGCCGACGCTGGCCAGGGCCTGGGCGATGGTCTCCAGGTCGTAGACGCCGCGAGCAAAGAGGCAGATGGCCGTGCTGGTCTGGACGATGCGTTCCGCCTCGTCGGCGATGATGCGCTCGACGATGGCCTCGTCGGTGTAGGGGTCGAGCTTCTGGTCGATGCCATAGCCGGCGTTGTCCAGGTGCGAGTGGCGGGCGCCCAGCAGGTGGCCCAGGACGTGGGCATAGCCGGTCCAGTAGCCGGCGATGCCCTGCCCGCCGACGGCAGCCACGTACGCCTCGCCGCCGTAGTGGCGGGCGGCAGCCACCTCGCCTTCGGCCAGCCGGTCGCCCAGCTCCGTGTCGCGCCGGGCGATGGCGGCGACCGCCCGGGCGTAGCGCTCGGCGTCGCCCCAGCGCAGATCGATGCCGCCGAACTGTTCCGGCTCAACCAGGCCGCGCTCCAATGCCTCGGTGGCCCAGGCCAGGGCCGTGCCGCACGAAATCGTGTCCATGCCCGCCTTGTCGATGTCCTCGATGAGACGCAGGACGTCGCGCCGGTCGCCCACGCCCAGCAGCGAGCCGACGGCGTAGATCAGCTCGTGGTCGTAGGCGACCATCGTCGTCTCGTACTCGTGGCCGGGGGCAAAGGGCCGCCGGTAGTAGGCCACGTGGATGCAGCCGATCTGGCAGCCGGCGCAGGCCCGCTGGGTGATCAGGTCGTTCTCGGCGAACGCCTCGCCGCTGATCTCGTCGGCCTGGCCGAAATAGCCCTGGCGCACGTTAAAGCTGGGCAGGGCGCCCAGCTCGTTCAGGGGCAGGACGTTGGCCGGGGTGCCCAACTCGTGGTACTTTTTCATGGCGTCGGTGTGGAGCACCCGGTCGTAAACCTCGGCGTAGGTTTTCTTGTAAGCGCGAGCATCGGATGGCAGATCGACGTGCTGGCGGCCGATGACGGCAATGGCCTTCAGGTTCTTGCTGCCCAGCACGGCGCCCAGGCCCAGCCGCCCAAAGTGGCGGAAGGTATCGACGTTGACGTTGGCATAGCGGACCGGATCGCGTCCTGGACGCGCCTCGCCTGCCGGGCCGATGCGGATGATGCTGCGGTGGCCGGCGCCCTCGATGAAATCGCGGATGACGCGCCCGGTCTCGATGACGTCCATGCCGGCCATGGCGTCGGCGGCGCGGATTTCCACGTTCTCGCCGTCGATGACCAGGTAGACGAGACGTTCTGCCGCCCCGGTGACGACCAGCGCGTCGTAGCCCGCGTAGCGCAGCGCCGAGGCGAAATTGCCCCCGGCGTGGCTCTCGCCGTACTCGCCCGTCAGCGGCGAGTGAAAGGTGGCCGCCGCCTTGGTCACGACGGGAAAGATCGTCGTCAGCGGGCCGATGGCAAAGATGGCCGGCTGATCGGGATCGAGGGCGTCCTTGTCGTCGTGGACCAGTTCGTCGAGCAACTTCATGGCCACGCCGGTACCCCCCAGATAGTCGTGGAGCAGGTCCTCGCGGTCCTCGACGCGGTGCTCGCCCGTCGTCAGGTTCACGTATAGGATTCGGACAAAGTCTTGGTTTAGCATTTCGTTCCTTTTCAAGGAGTGGGTAGTGGATAGTGGTCAGTGGTCAGTGGTCAGTGGTCAGTCACACTGACCACTGACCACTATCTACTGTCCACTACCCACTATCCACTTCGACCATCTCCAGACAATCGTGGGGGCAAAAGCGCACGCACTGGCCGCAAAAGACGCAGACGATGGGCTTGTCCTCCTCCTCGTCCCAGCCGATGACCTGCACCGGGCAGGCCTCGACGCACTTGTAACAACTGATGCACTCGGCCTTGCGGTAGACCATGCCCCGCTCGCCGGTTCGCGTCGTCAGCGCGTCGGTGGGACAGACCTCGACGCAGGGCACGGGCGCGGCGCAGGCGGTGCAGATGTTGGCCACCATGCGGCCCATCACCCCGCCGGCGCTGCGAATCTGGATGGCGCTCTTGTGAGGCGAATAGCTCTTGTAGATCATCCGCGCGCAGGCCAACATGCACGAGTCGCAGCCGATACAGCGGGCCATGCGCGGGGCGCTTAGAATTTTGGGCATATACATCTCCTTCCATGAAACCGAATCCCTGCTTGCATTCTACCTGCGAGTATGCTAAAACGCAACCAATGAAAGGCGCAGGGAGACAAAGCGTGAAAACGATTCACCTGGAATTGCAGGACGAACAAGCACAAAAGCTCGCCCCGTATCGAGATAGGCTGCCAGAACTTTTGGGACTGGGCTTACAGGTGTGGAAAGAGCGTGAAAAGCAGCCAATTCCATCCTGGCAAGAGCACCTGATGCGGGTGCTGGCTACCTCGGATGTTGTGACAGTTTCCCAACCATACAAGGGTGATGAGCCCTACCGCCGCCAGACGCCTGTGCCCATCAACGGCAAACCGGTCAGCGAACTGGTCATCAAGGAGCGGGGCGACCTGTGACCGAACCATCGACCGGGCACGTGTTCTACCTCGACACCAGCGCCCTTGTCAAGCGCTACGTGGCCAAAGCCGGTAGCACGTGGATGACAGGGCTGTGTAATCCCGTCACCGGTAACGAGATGGCGACCGAACTGCCCCCGCCCACGTTCATCGCGGCCGACGATGACCTGCTTCAGGCCGCTCAAGACGAAGGTCTCCTCACCGACAATCCGAACTTGCATCTATAGCTGCCAGTGTGTAGCTACCGTATTGCGTTCGGATCGACGGCGTACCACCACCAATTGTTCGAGATGCCCTGCGTCTCGCCGGCGACGTGGGGCAGGTGCTCCAGCCACCATTTGTGGTGCAGGCGCGTATCGCCGTTGCCCCACTCCTCGCAGTTGACCTGGCGCACCCGGCCCTGGAAATCGGGAAAGTGGAGCCAGTCGTCGCAGTAGCTGGGCACGAGGGTCCGGTTGCCCCAGTCGTAATCGCGCTGGCTGTTGGGCGCAAAGTGCACGGTGCCGCAATGGGCCTGTCCCGGCGCGACCTTGTCGTAGAGGATGAAGCGCTTCCACAGGTTGCGGTCCGGGTTATCGCCCTGGCGGCGCCAGACGCGCTCCATGTGCGACTCGACGCGGTGGCAGAAACTCTCGTGCATCTCGCCCACGCCGCGCTGGTAGCTAAAGCCCATGATCACGAAGCGCCGCGAGACGTCGTTGCGCTTCAGCGGCGAGGAGTTGCACCAAAAGGCCCCCGGCCCGACCATCAGCGACTCGTAGAAGCCGGCGTAGGGGAAGGCAAAGAGCCAGACCTCGTCGATCTGGCCGGCGTCGACGCGGGCCAGCAGGTCGAACTCGTCCAGGATGGCCTCGTAATCCACGGCGTCGGGCTGGTGCCAGCCGCTGTTGGTGCGATGGCACGCCAGGTACGTATCGCCGTCGTAGCGAAAGCCGTCCTTTTTGACCGGCCAGGCATCGACCTCGATGCGCTGCGCGATCTGGTACTCGACGTAGCCGCCGCTGGTCTCGCGCAGGTCGGCGATATAGCCGCTGGCCAGGGCGTCGGGATCGTTCCAGCCCAGGACCTCGGTCAGCTTGCGCCCACCTTCGGACTCGATGGTGGGATTGTAGACAATTTGCAGGACACGCGGGCGCAGGGCTGAGGGCGGCCCTTCGTCGGACTCGGGGACGTCGGGTGGCTGGGAGCGAAAGAGCGCCCGAAGCACGGCCAGAAATTGATCCCAATAGCTCATGATCACACCTCCTCGTCAGGGTACTCGCATTATAGCACCGTTCGGAGCAGGGTGCAACTCGAGAAAAAAGCCTTTGGGCGGTCTGAGACCGCCCAAAGGCTCTATCGTTGTCCACGTGCGCCTCAGGCGCGCGCTTTTTCCCGCTCCTCCACCACTTCGGGCGAAATCGGGGCATAGTGGTCGAATTCCATCACAAAACTGCCCCGGCCCTGGGTCCGCGAGCGGAGCGACGTGGCGTAGCCAAACATCTCGGCCAGGGGCACGTCGGCCTGGATCGACTGGCCGCTGCCGTTGCGGCTGTCGATGCCGCTGATGCTCGCCTGCCGGGCGCTCAGGTCGCCGATGACGTCGCCCATGTACTCCTCGGGCAGCACCACTTCGACGCGCATGATGGGCTCCAGCAGGACCGGCCCGGCCCGGCGAACGGCGTCGCGCAGGGCCATCGAAGCGGCCGTGCGGAAGGCCATGTCCGACGAATCGACCTCGTGGGACTTGCCATCGACCAGCGTGACCTTGATGCCCACCAACGGATGGTCGCCCAGGACGCCCTGGCTCATGGCGTCTTGCAGGCCGCGCTCGACGGCGGGGATGAACTGCCTCGGCACGGCGCCGCCAAAGACCTCGTTCTCAAAGACGAACCCCTCGCCCGAGGGCAGCGGCTCGATCTCGATCTCGACCACGGCGAACTGGCCGTGCCCGCCGGTCTGCTTGACCAGGCGGCCTTCGGCGTGCGCCGGCCGCGTGATCGTTTCGTAATAGGCCACCTGGGGCCGCCCCACCTGGGTGCCCACGCCGAACTCGCGGCGCAGGCGCTCGACGAGCACCTCCAGGTGTAGCTCGCCCATGCCGGCCAGCACCGTCTGGTCCACCCGGTCGTCGTAACGGACCTGGAAGGTAGGGTCCTCTTCGGCCAGCCGGTGCAGCGCCGCCGAGAGCTTGTCCTGGTCGGCCTTGGTGCGCGGCTCGATGGCCACCTCGATGACGGGCGCCGGGAAGCTGATCTGTTCCAGCACGACCGGCCGCTCCTCGGCGGACAGCGTCTCGCCCGTCATCGTGTGCTTCAGGCCCAGCACGGCGCCGATGTCGCCGGCCCGGATCTCGTCCATCTCCTCGCGGCGGTCGGCGTGCATGCGCACCAGGCGCCCGATCCGCTCCGTCTCGCCGTTGACGGGATTGAGCAGCGCGTCGCCCCGGCGCACCACGCCCGAATAGACGCGAAAGTAGACCAGGCGGCCCATGTAGGGATCGGTGCTGATCTTGAAGACCAGCGCGGCCGTGGGCGCCTCAGGATCGGCCGGGCAGGAGACCAGCTCCTCGGTCTCGGTGCTCTGGCCCATCATCGGCGGCACGTCGAGGGGCGACGGCAGGTAATCGACCACGGCGTCGAGCAACAACTGCACGCCCTTGTTCCGCAGAGCGGTGCCGCACAAGACCGGCACGACTTCACCGGCCAGGGTCAGGCGGCGCAGAACGGCCCGCAGATCCTCGGCCGGGATCTCTTCGCCCTCCAGGTAACGGATCGCCAGATCGTCGTCGCGCTCGGCCAGGGCTTCGATCATCTCCTCGCGGCGCCGGGCCACCTCGTCGCGCAGCTCCGCCGGCACCTCGCTGATCTCCGGGTTCACGTGCTCCTCGCCGCAGTAGACGACAGCCCGCTCCTCGATCAGGTCCACTGCGCCGCAGAAATCGCTCTCGCGGCCGATGGGCACCTGCACCGCCACCGGGTTGGCTCCCAGCCGCTTGCGGATGCTGTCGATGGTCCGCCAGTAGTCGGCGGCCACGCGGTCCATCTTGTTGACGAAGCAGATGCGCGGCACGTCGTAGCGGTCGGCCTGGCGCCAGACCGTCTCAGATTGGGGCTCGACGCCGGCCACGCCATCGAACACGACCACGCCGCCGTCGAGGACACGCAGGCTGCGCTGCACCTCGGCGGTAAAGTCGATGTGACCCGGCGTGTCGATGATGTTAACCTGGTGGTCGCACCAAGACGTGGTGATGGCTGCCGACTGGATGGTGATGCCCCGCTCCCGCTCCTGGTCCATGAAATCGGTGACGGTCGTCCCCTCGTCCACGCTACCCAGGCGGTGTGTCAGCCCGGTATAGTATAGAATCCGCTCGGTCACGGTCGTCTTGCCGGCGTCGATGTGGGCGATGACGCCGATGTTGCGAATGCTATCCAATTTTCTCGTCTTTTTCTTTTTACTCACAAATACACCCCTTCAACGACCGACCTCCTCGTGGCACAAAAAGAGGCGGCTCATCGGCAGGCTGGTTCAGTAGCACCGCCGTGCAGTGATGAGCTGCCCCCTTCGGTCGTTCATCATGCATATAGTACGCCAGGCCCATGGGCCTGGCGCTGACGGCATTATAACACAACGGCGTCCAAATACCAAAAAACGAGGGCGCCGTCGCAAAAGAGGTCCGTAGCTACGCGGCCAGCCAGCCTCCCTTTTCAAAGAGCCGCCGGCTACCGAGCTTTTTCACGTCGAGCACGCGGCCGTTGGCGAAATAGGCAAAGTCGAATTCGGTCAGGTCGCCGGCCCGGGCGCCGGGAACCGGCATCAGGCGGGCGGTCAGCGGCTTGTCGAGGCGCAGCGCCAGGGCCGCCACGTCGAGCAGGATGCCGGCCAGCTCATCTTCGCCTACGCCGCCGGGCAGCGGCACCGTGTCGAGCCCCGTGCCGCACACGGCCGAGTAGAGAAGCAGATCGTTGACGCTGAACAGGCCCTCGCGGCTGCGGGCGGCGAGCGTGGCATCTTCGAGCACGGGCAGCATCAGCCCGTTAAAGCCGCAGCTCGGATAGGACGCGGCGGCCCGACGCAGGCAGTCGGTGAGCAGCGAGGCGACGAACAACGTCCCCGACGCACCAAAGCGATCGACGCCCAGCCCTTCCACCGCCGCGCCGATACTGCGCGCCTCCTCGGGAAAGGGCGCCAGGGAAAAGTCAATGCCGGCGAAACGAAAATCACGCTGCTCGGCCAATGGCCCGACTACATCCGCGATCCGGGCGCCTGCTTCCCCCACCGCTGCCATGAGGCGCATCCGGGCCTCGGCCAGCGAACCCGACGCGGAAAACGCCGCCACGGCCAGGTCGGCCGACTCGGTGGCGATGGCAATGGCCGGCGGACCGCCGTCGTGATAGGCGGCCGGAAAGAAGGGCGTGTGCGGCCCGACGTTGGCCAGCAGCGCCAGCCTCAAATTGCCGAATCCCAGCTCGGTGGTATGGGCGATTTCGCGGACGAGGCCTGCCGTGCGCCGGATGGCCCCCAGGTGGATGCCCTGGCTACATTCGCTGCGCTCAATACAGGCCTGCCGGGCCACGAGCACCCCGGCAAAGACGGCCTCGGTGGAGCGGATCAGGTCGGGGATGGCGTCCAGCAGGGACAGGCTCTGCCCTGAGGAACTCGAAGGGTCGGCCAGGACGGGCCCCAGTGACAGGTACTCGAAACCGGCCTCGGCGCAGCGGGGCCACAGGTTGGCTGCAACCGTCAGCGGATCGTCCGGCAGGTGTGAGAGCGGTTGGGTCGCCAGGCGGAGGGTCTGTATCGGAAAACCGGCGGCTTCCAAAGCGACCTTGGCCTCCCCGGCCAGGCGGCCTGCCTGGTCGACGGCGTCTGTCTGTTTCTCCAAGCTGGCGATGTTAACAAAGCAGGTCACTGAGCGGATATTCATTCGTTATCTCCCCGCCGCTGGCGGGCCGCCTCGAAGAGGATCACCGTCGCGGCCATGGCCGCGTTGAGCGATTCCGCTCCGCCCGCCATGGGGATCGAGACCCGGGCCGTCGCCAGAGCCGTAGCCTTCTCCCCCGGGCCATGCGCTTCGCTGCCGACGATCAGGGCCGAAGGAGACGTCCAATCCACCTCGTCGTAAGGCGTATTTCCGCTGACATCGGCCAGCCACACGGCGCGCCCCGCCACTCGCTCCCCGATCCCGGGCCAATCGAGGCTCGCCAGCGGCAGTCGAAAGTGAGCGCCCATGCCCCCCCGCACGACCTTTGGGTTGTAAGCATCCACCGTCCCCGGTGCCAGGATCACCTGCCCCACGCCCGACGCCTCGGCCGAGCGGAGGATCGTGCCCAGGTTGCCGGGATCGCGGAGCTGATCGAGGATGAGCACCAGCCCGGGCTTGGGTTCCAAGTTCACGAAAGGCACGACGGCCAGCACCCCTTGGGGCGTCTCCGTATCCGCACAGGCGGACAGCACCTCTTCGCTCGCCAGCCAGGCCCCCTCGGTGGCTTCCGCCAGGACGGACAACAGGTGCGCAGCGTCTGCTCCGGCAGCCCAGGCTTTGGTGTACAAGACGAGAGCGGGCTCGATGCCCGCTCTTACCACTTCTTCTACCAGGCGCGTACCCTCGACGACAAAACGCCCCTCCCGCTGGCGGACCCGCCGCCGCGAGAGGGACCGGACGTACTTGGCCCGTTCGTTTTGGGTACTGGTGATCATGGCAACTTTAAACCAGCCCCCACCACCGCCGATTACGCCTTGGCCACCTCGACCAATTGGGCGAACGTCCCCTCGTCGTGCACAGCCAAGTCGGCCAGGATCTTGCGATCCAGCTCGATATCAGCCTGCTTCAAGCCGTGGATGAAACGGCTGTAGGGCAAGCCATTCTCACGCGAAGCCGCGTTGATGCGCGTAATCCACAGGCGGCGAAAATCACGCTTGCGGTTCCGCCGGTCGCGGAAGGAATACCACATCGACTTGAGCATCGCCTCGTTGGCTCGCTTGAACAGGCGGTGCTTACCCCCGTACTGGCCCTTGGTATACTTCAGGACTTTTTTATGTCGTCTTCGGGCTCGAGGCCCACCTTTTACTCTCGGCACGTTTTAACTCCTCTACTTCGTACAGACGTTCTTTTCAACATCCGGGCGTGACAACTCGGAGTGTTGAGAAGACCCGTGCAGACGCTATTTCTTTTTCAGATATGGGGCCAACTTGCGCACGCGCTTTTTGGCGCCCGCAGCGGTGACCTCGTACGTCTCGTCGAACATGCGCTTCACGCGCTTGGGCTTTTTCCGGCGCAGGTGGCTCTTGCCGATCCGGGTCCGCATCAGTTTGCCCGAACCAGAGTACTTGAAACGCTTGGCTGCAGCCTTGTACGTCTTTATCTTTGGCATCTATCCTCCCCACAAAGCGATTGCCCCTTGCACAATCCAGGGGCAATGGCCAAAAGAATCTAGTTTCTTAACAAAGAGCAGAAGAGAGTCGTTTTCCTGCCAGACCTCCCCGTTCCCGGGCCTTATTTCCGGCCTGAATCGGGGGCCATAATCATCAGGATGGTCCGCCCCTCGAACGCCGGCCTCTTTTCGACGACGCCCACGTCTGACAGGTCGTCGGCGATGCGGGCCAAGAGGTCTCGGGCCACTTCCGGATGAGTAATCTCCCGCCCACGGAAGCGGATGCGGACTTTGACCTTGGCCCCATCCTCCAAAAAGCTCCGGGCTTGCCGGACCTTGAACATGATGTCGTGTTCTCCGGTCTTGGGTCGGAGCCGGATCTCTTTGACCTCGACTTCTTTCCGGGCCTTTCGAGCCTCCCGCTCCCGCTTGGCTTTCTCGTATTGATACTTGCCATAGTCCATCAATTTGGCTACGGGCGGATCGGCGTTTGGGGCCACCTCCACCAGATCCAGGGCGCGTTCCTCTGCCAGGCGAATCGCCTCTCGGCGCGGCAGGATCCCCAGTTGTTTGCCATCGGTGTCAATGACGCGCAACGTCTTGGCCCGGATCGAATGATTGACTCGCGTTCTATCTCTGCTAATCGCTCCTCCTCCTTACTCATCTACCCAAAGTGGGCCAACGGCTGGCCCAGTCGATGACTGTGGAATTATACCGCAGTTTGCCAACTTGGTCAAATAAAGCTAAGGGAGGGAATGATCAAGTGAGCGCCACGACAAAGGCGATGGCATAGTCCCGGCCGTGGGACAGGCTGACCGCCCATTCACGGAGCCCCTGCTCCTCGGCCAGAGACAGCGCCCGGCCCGACAGCGAGACCACGGGTTTGCCCCGGAGATCGGGCAAGACCTCGACTTCACGGAAGCCGATCCCCTCGCGGCTGATGTGGCGCAGTCCGACGCCCAGCGCCTTGGACACCGCCTCCTTGGCCGCAAAGCGGGCCGCCAGCTCGGGCAGGCGCTCGCGGTAGAACGCGATCTCCCTCGGAGTGTAAACCCGCTGGAGAAAGCGGTCGCCGTGGCGCTCCACGGCCCGGCGGATGCGATCCAGCTCCACGAGGTCCACGCCGACCGACAAAATAGACCGGGATGTGCCCAGCATCGATTCGAGGCTCATGCGCTCTCCGGGCGGGCCGTTGTCTGGCGGCGATCAGCCGCTCCCCTCGCCATTGTAACCCCGGCCCATGCCGCGATAAACAAAGCCCATCTCGGCCAAACGCTTGGGATCGTAGACGTTGCGCCCATCCAGCAGGACCGGCTGGCGCATCAGCGACTTGACCCGGCCCATGTCCAGTTGTTTAAACTCGTTCCATTCGGTGACCAACACCAGCGCGTCCACGTCCTGGGCCACCTGGTACGGGTCCTCGCAAAAGACGACGTCTTCGAACAGTCCCTTGGCGTTCTCCTGGGCCTGGGGATCGTAGGCCTTGATCGTCGCCCCTTCGTGCTGGAGCATGTGAATGAGGCTGATGGACGGCGCGTCGCGCATGTCGTCGGTGTTGGGCTTGAAGGCCAGGCCCAACAGGCCGATGGTCTTGCCCCGGAAGCCGCCCAGAATGTCGCGTAGCTTTTGGATGAGGCGCTTGCGCTGGTCATAGTTAACGTGCATCGCCGCCCGCAGGATTTCTGGGGCGACGCCGTACAGCTCGGCCATGTGGACCAGGGCCTTGACGTCCTTGGGGAAGCAACTGCCGCCCCAGCCGATGCCGGCCCCCAAAAAGTGGGGCGCGATGCGATGGTCGGTGCCCATGCCGTGAGCTACGGCCTTGACGTCGGCGCCCAGCGCCTCGCAGACGTTGGCGATCTCGTTGATGAACGAAATCTTGGTCGCCAGAAAGGCGTTGGACGCGTACTTGATCATCTCGGCCGTGCGCAGGTCGGTGATGATCGTCTCGCCGCCCAGGGGATAATACAATTCGGCCACCCGCTCGCAGGCCTGGCGGCTGGTGGAGCCCAACACTACCCGGTCCGGGTTCATGAAATCGTATACGCCCGAGCCCTCGCGCAAAAACTCGGGGTTGCTGACCACCCAGAAGGTCACGTCGTCGCCCCGGATCTCGCGGATGATGTCGGCCACCCAGTCGCCGGTGCCGATGGGCACCGTGCTCTTGTTGATGATGACCACCGGCTTGCGGATGCGCCGGGCGATCTCTTCGGTCACGGCGTTGACGTGAGCCAGGTCGGCCTCGCCCTCGACGCCGGTCGGCGTGCCGACGGCGACGAAAACGAACTCGGCGTCGGCCATCGCCTCATCCCAGTCGGTGGTAAAGTGCAGGCGCCCCGCCTCGTTATTGCGCCGCACGATCTCTTCCAGGCCCGGCTCGTAGATGGGCAGGATGCCCTTTTTGAGATTGTCCGATTTTTCCTGGCCGCGGTTGATGCATACCACCTGGTTGCCCAAATCGGCCAGGCAGGCCCCGGTCACCAAGCCCACGTACCCGACGCCCACGACAGTGATGTTTGCCATAACTTACTACCCCTTTCCTTGTTTTCTTTCTTCAACGTAACGCGTGAAACGTGATGCGTAAGCAACCCAGGGGTCACTCTTTACGCATCACGCATCAGGCACCACGCATCACGCAACACGTTTCACGCCTCTGGCCCCGCCACCGCCAGCGCATAGACCTCCGGATCGAGGTAGGCGCGGGCTACCTCCTGGACGTCTTCTACCGTCACCGCCTCGACCAGATCGGCGAAGCGGAGCAGATAGTCAAAGCCCAGCTCGTAGCGCTCCATGTCGAGCAGCGTGGTGGCGACCCCCTCGTTCGTCTCCAGCCGGAGAGGCATGGTCCCGGTGAGGTAGGCATGGCTGTCGGCCAGCTCCTCGGCGGGGACCGGCTCGTCGCGCAGGCGGCGCACCTCGGCCAGAATGCCGTCGATGGCCTGCTTTACGTTGGCGGGATTGACGCCGGCCACCGCCGCCCACGGCCCGGCGCCCAGCCCGGCCTCCAGGCGGCTGTAGACATAGTAGGCCAGGCCCGCCCGGTCGCGGACGCTGTCGCCCAGGCGGCCCATCATGCCAAAGACCCCGAGGATGGTGTTGGCCAGCCGCGCCTTCATATAGTCGGGATCGTCCCGCTTCAAGCCCGGCCAGCCGAGCACGATATCGACCTGGGTCTTGCCCTCCACAGTCGCCACCCGCCGGCGCTGCTCGTCGAGGTCCGCAGCCGGGGGGACGCTCCGGGTGGGCGACACGCCGGGCGCTCGCCAGCCACCCAGCGCGGCGCGGACGCGATCCACGGCGCCGTCCGCCGAAACGGCGCCCACCACCCCGATGACCATCCCCTCCGGCGAATAATGCGCCCGGTAGTAGCCGACCAGATCGTCGCGGCTCAGATCGGAAACCGTCCCCTCGTAGCCCTTGACGCTGCGGCCATAGGGATGGTCGGGATAGAGCAGCTCGTTGAAAGCCAGGTGGGCCATGCGGCGGGTATCGTGCGCCCGCCGCTCCAGATCGGTCAGGATCTGGCCCTGCAGTTTCTCCGCCTCTTCGGCCGGAAAAGCAGGGCGTTGTAGGCTGTCAGAGAGCACGTCGAGCAGCAGGTTGAGGTCCTCGGTCAGGGCCTTGCCGCCAAAACTGACGGTGTGCACGCTGCTGCGGAACCCCAGCCGGGCGCCGACCGACTCCAGCTCCTCGTTGATCTGGCCAAAGGTCCGGTTCTCCGTGCCACGCATCAACATGCCGCTGGTGAAATTCGCCAGGCCGGCCCGCTCTGGCGCCTCGTTCAGGGCACCGGCCCACAGATAGCCGTTGACCACCACCGACGGGCTGCCGCTCGTCTCGTAGACGAGGACGGTCAGGCCGTTGTCCAGTTCGACGCGGGTGATGGTTTCGGGCGAAGGATAGGATGAACTCATAATGGTGCCTCCCGAGAAGCCTAGGGGGTATAGTGCCCCACCGTCCGGTTCTGCCGGGTTAGGTAAGACTGGGCGGCTTGGTGCACGTCCTCGACCGTGACCGCTTCTACCTCGTCCAGGAACGTCTGGAACCAGTCCGTGTCGGCGACGATGGACGAGTAGCCGAGCCAGAAGCCCTGGTTGGTGACGCTCTCGCTGGAGTAGGCAAACTCGGCCTGGGTCCGCTTGACGGCGCTTTCCAGCTCCTCCTGCGAGATCGGCGCTTCCAGGACGCGGTCCATCTCTTCGTCCAGGGCCGCTTCGACGTCGGCCGGGGTCTGTCCGGCCCGTACCGTGGCCGAGACGCGGTAGAGGTAGGGATCGAGGGTCGCCGGCAAAGAACCGCCGACGCTGGCCGCCAGGCCCGTTTCGACCAGGGCCCGGTAGAGCCGCGAGCTGCGGTTGGGCGGCGACGAGGCAAAGAGGTTCATCCCACTGGCTCCGGTCAGGATCGTGGTCAGGACGGCCAGGGGAAAAAAGTCGGCCTGGCTGGCGGCCGGGGCGTGGTAGGCCACCTGGAGGTAGCTCGTGGTCCCGCCGGCCGTCAGGTTGACGCGGCGCTCGCCGCGCTGGGGCGGCTCGGGCCGGTGGACCGGCGGCGGATCGGAGCGGGCGTCGAGGGGGCCGAACAGCTCTGCAATGCGGTCCAGCATCTCGGGGGAATCGAAATCACCGACGGCCACGGCGACAGCGTTGTTGGGGCCGTAGTAGGTCTGGTAGTGGTTCCAGAGCTGCTCGTGGCTGATGGTCTCCAGGTCGCACATGTCGCCGATGGTCTCGTGGTGGTAGGGGTGGACGCGAAAGGCCGCCGCGACGAGCTCCTCGCCCAGCAAAAAGGTCGGCTCATTCTCGGCGCCCTGCCGCTCGGAGATGATGACCGTGCGCTCCGGCTCGACCTCTTCGGGGTCAAAAAAGGCGTTGACCATGCGGTCGGCCTCGATGCGCAGGGCCAGGTCAATGCGGTCGGCGGGCAGCGTCTCAAAAAAAGTCGTGAAATCGAGCCAAGTCAGGCCGTTCATCACGCCGCCGTTGCGCGCGATCTCTTTGTCGATCTGGCCCTTGGGAAACGCCTCCGAGCCCTTGAAGAGCATGTGCTCGGCCCAGTGGGCAATGCCCGTGACGCCCGGCACCTCGTTCCGGCTGCCAACCCGGTACCAGATCCAGAACGTTGTTACCGGCGCCCGCCGGCTCTCGCGCAGGAGGACCGTCAGCCCGTTGTCCAGCGTGTGTTTTTTTATGTCCATGTTACAACTCTCAACTCAGGTAGCCCCGGCCCACACCCCGGTAGGTAAAGCCCAGCGCTTCCATCTGCTCCGGATCGTAGATGTTCCGGCCGTCCACGATCACGGGCCGCTGCATGGCTTCCATGAGCCTGGGGAGCGACAGGTGTTTGAATTCGTTCCACTCGGTGACGATGACCAGTGCGTCAGTGCCCTCGGCCACCTCGTAGGCGTCCTGGCAGAGGGTGACGTCGTGCAGGTAGTGGTCAGCGTTGACCATGGCCACGGGGTCGTAGGCCCGGATGCGGGCGCCTTCACTCTGCAAGAGGTGGATCAGCTCCACCGATGGCGCCTCCCGCATGTCGTCGGTGTTGGGCTTGAAGGCCAGACCCAGCACGCCGATGGTCCGCTCGTCCAGCCCATGCAGCAACTCGCGCAGCTTGTGGACCACCAGGCGGCGCTGGTCGCGGTTGATGTCCATCACCGCCCGCAGGAGCTGGGGATGGCAGCCGTGTACCGCGGCCATGTGGGCCAGGGCCTGCACGTCCTTGGGGAAACAACTGCCGCCGTAGCCGATGCCCGCGTCGAGAAAATAGGGGCCGATGCGCTTGTCGTAGCCCATGCCCACGGCCACCTCTTTGACGTCGGCGCCCAGGGCCTCGCACATGCCGGAGATCTCGTTGATGAACGAAATGCGGGTCGCCAGGAAAGCATTGGACGCGTACTTGATCATCTCTGCCGTGCGCAGGTCGGTGATCATGATCGGCGCCCGGAGGGAGAGGTAGAGCTGGGCCACCTGGGCTGCCGCCTCGGAGTCCAGCGAGCCGAGGACGATGCGGTCGGGAATCATGAAATCGCCGATGGCCGAGCCCTCGCGCAGAAACTCGGGGTTGCTGACCACCGAGAACTCGATGGGCTCCGGCTGGTGGCGGTGCACGATCTCGGCCACCCAGTCGCCGGTGCCGATGGGCACCGTGCTCTTGTTGACGATGATGAGCGGATGGGTCATGCCTTTGGCGATGCTTTTGGCCGCCGAGCGCACGTACTTCAGGTCCGCCTCGCCGCCGCTGCCCTGGGGCGTGCCCACCGCGATGAAGGCGAACTCCATGTCGGTCAGCCCCTCCTCGTAAGAGGTGGTAAAGTGCAGACGGCCTGCCTGGGCGTTGCGCCGGACCATCTCTTCAAGTCCCGGCTCATAGATGGGCATGACGCCTTGTCGCAGCTTCTCGACCTTGTCCGGGTCCACGTCCACGCAGGTGACCTGGTGGCCGAGGTCCGAAAAGCAAGTGCCGGTCACGAGACCGACGTAACCGACGCCAATCACACAGATTCTTCTCATTGGACCTTGCCTCGCCGTTGAATTTGGTTTAGACTGCCTGGATGCGCCCTCGCACTCGGGGAGCAGGCAAAACCCGCACAGCCCATTCGATGAAACCAGCTCCAGACAGACAGAGCGTCCCACACTATACCACAAAACAGGGGCATGTCCAAATGATCGAGCCGAACACGCAGCAACGGACTGGCTTTTCTCCCCCAACCCGGTTGCCAAATCTAAAAGGCACTGCTATAATGCCTCCATCCTGGGAGGGTAATGGTAAGATGTTGACTGATGGGGAAGGGAAAAACCCCTCCCCATCAGTCAACGTGTAACCATTGGCCTGGGAGAAACCGAAATGAACACAGAACCCGTGCTTATCACCGAAAACCTCACCCGCCGCTTTGGCGAGGTGGTGGCCGTGGACGGCCTGAACCTGGAGGTCGGGGCCGGCGAGATCTTTGGCTTCCTGGGCCACAACGGCGCGGGCAAGACGACGACCGTCCGCCTGCTGAACGGTGTGCTGGCGCCCACGGCGGGCCGGCTGCGCGTGCTGGGCTACGATCCCACCCGGGAGGGCGCGACACTGCCCCGCTACACGGGCGTGCTCACGGAGACGCCCTCGCTGGATGAGAAACTGAGCGCGTGGGAGAACCTGACCATCTACGCGCGGCTCTATGGGGTGGCAGAGAGCGTCATAGAGGCCCGGGTTCGGGAGCTGCTCGTTGAGTTTGGGCTGAATACCCGGGCAGATGACATGGTCGGGGGCTTCAGCCGGGGCATGAAGCAGCGCCTCGCCCTGG
>CAYLZO010000085.1:0-18922 GCA_964387775.1 uncultured Anaerolineaceae bacterium | reverse complement strand
GCACCCTGCTCGACGAGCGGCTGGACGCGGCCGCCGCCTTTGACGCCCAGGGCAAAGATCCATTGGATGTGTGGAGCGAGACGCTGCGGGACTGGCTCGATGCCGCCCTTGGCGCCCCCGCCTGGCGCGAGCCGCTGGCGGCCCTGGCCGAGCTCCAGGCCCGCCGCGAGAGCGACCGCCTGGAGGTGGCCCGCCGCGACGTGCTGGCCGCCGCCGGCCGGGCGCAAGCCGCGCTGGACGCGGCCGCGTGGGACGAGGCGCTGGACGCGTTGGCCGCCCTGCGCCAGGCTATCGTCACCGGTGGGGCCAAGACCAACTGGGACCCCGACGCCCTGGCCGAGACCCGCCAAGCCATGGCCGGCCTGCGGGCCTATTTCGACGAGCGCCTGGCGCCCCTGGCCGACCCCAAAAAGCCGCCCCGCTGGGACCTCGACCGGCAGGCGGCCGGGCTGCTGCCCCAACTGCGCGCCGCCTTTGAGCGCGCCCTGGCCGAGTACACGCGCGCCAAGGAGGAGCGCACCGCCCTCGATTTCGACGACCTGGAGGCCCTGGCCGCCCGCCTGTTGGCCGAGAACCCCGCCGTCCGCGCCCGCTGGCAGCAGGAGATCCAGGCCGCCGGCCCCGACGCAGCCGTTTGTGGCGGGATGCTGGTCGACGAGTTCCAGGACACCAACGCCCGCCAGCGCCAGATCGTCTACGCCCTGTCCGGGTCGCTGTTCGTCGTCGGCGACGCCAAGCAGAGCATCTACCGCTTTCGCGGCGCCGACGTGGCCGTCTTTCGCCAGGTGCAGGCCGACGTCGCCGCCGCCGGTGGCCGCCAGATCGACCTGGACCTCACCTTCCGCGCCCACGCGCCCCTAGTACAGGCCCTGAACGCGCTGCTGGCCCCGGTCCTGGGCAGCGCCGCCGAGGCGAGCCGCGCCTACCAGGTGCCCTTTGCCCCGCTCCAGGCCTTCCGCGCCCAGCCCCGGCCCGGCGTCGAGGCGCCCTTCGTCGAGCTGCACCTGGGCCTGGGCGACAGCGCCGCCGAGGGCCGGGCCGCCGCCGCCCTGGCCCTGGCCCGCCGCCTGCGCGAGGTGTGCGAGGGGGAGGGATTCGCCTGGGGCGACGTGGCGCTGCTCTTCCGGGCCAGCACCGGCTTTCCGCCCTACGAGGACGCCCTGGAGCGGGCCGGCATCCCCTTTGTGACCGTCGCCGGGCGCGGGTTTTACGAGCGGCCCGAGGTGCGCGATCTGCTCAACGCCCTGGCTGCCCTGCGGAGTACCGCTTCCTTGGCGGTGGCCGATCCGGGCGACGACGCGGCCCTGGCCGGGCTGCTGCGCTCGCCGGCGGTGGGCCTGCCCGACGCGGCGCTCTATCGCCTGCGCTTTGACGCTGACGGCCAGCGCCGGGGGCTGTGGGCGGCGCTGCAAGACGCTCCCCGCGAACTCGATCCCGCCGACGCCGAGCGGGCTGCGTTTGCCTGGAACCTGGTCACGGACCTCTCGGGGCTGGTGGGCCGCGTGCCGGTGGGCCAGGTGCTCAAGCGCCTGCTCGACGCCACCGGCTACCGGGCGGCGCTGGCGTTGGCCGGCGGCGAGCGCCTGCAACGCAACGTGGACAAGCTCCTGGACGACGCCCACCGCAGCGGCCTGGTCGGCGTGCGCGAATTCCTGGAATACGTGCAAACGCTGCGCGACGTGGGCGCCCGCGAGAGCGAGGCGGCCACCGAGGCCGAGGGCGCGGTCCAACTGATGACCGTCCACAAGGCCAAGGGGCTCGAGTTCCCGCTGGTCGTCGTGGCCGACGCGGCACGTCGCGGCCGCTTTGTCGCCCCACCGGTGGCCGTCGAGGCTGACTGGGGCGTGCTGCTTGACCTTCGCGATGGCGACGCCCGGACCGTGACCTACCAGCTCGCCGCGCTACGCCAGGCCGAGATGGAGGAGGCCGAGTCGCGGCGCCTGCTCTACGTGGCCGCCACGCGCGCCCAGGAAAAGCTGCTGGTCTCGGGCCACGCCAAGGTCAGCACGGCCAAGGCCGACCCCGGCCGGCTGCTGCTGGGCGGCTGGCTGGCCTGGCTGGGCAAAGTGGTCGGCCTGGAGGCCGTGCGCCTCGACGGCCCGCCGGATGCCGCCTACACGCCCGCCCTCGACTGGGACGGCCCGCCCCTGCGCTGCGTCTGCCACCCACTGCGCCCCGACCTCACGCCCGCCAGCCCCGCTCCCGCCAGCGCCGCTCTCGCTGGACCACAGACTTCGGCGAGCTCAGCCGAGCCGTCCAGCGGCAGACTGTGGTCCGCCGCGAGCAAAGATGAGGACACCAAATCCCTGATTCCCCGATTCCCCGATTCCCCGATTCCCGGCCTCATCGATGCCAAGACCGAGGACCGCGAGAGCGACCCGCCGCCCCGCGTCTGGCGGGTGGTGCCCCGCGCCCAACGGCCGACCGGCCCGGCCTGGGTGATCGGCACGCTGGTCCACGCCGCGCTGCGCCGCTGGCGCTTTCCCGGCGAGGGCGACTTTGCGCCCTTTCTCACCCCCTACGCCCTGGACGCCGGGCTAACCGACCCGACCGAGATCCTGAACGCCATCGACAGCGCCCGCCGCCTGCTGGCGCGCTTTCGCGCCCATCCCCTCTGGGCCGAGATGGACGCCGCCGAGCGCCACCACGAGCTGCCCTACGTCCTGGAGGGCGAGCGCGGCATCGTGGACCTGCTCTACCGCACCGGCAGCGGTTGGACCGTAGCCGAGTTCAAGACTGACCGGCTGGACGACGTCGCAGCGCTAAAAGAGCAGATCGAGGCAGAAGGGTACGACGTGCAAGTGGGCCGCTATGTGGCAGCTGTGGAAAGGCTGCTCGGCGAGCGCCCCCGAGCGCTGCTGGTTTTCCTGAACGTAGGCCGAGGCGTCGAGATAGTCGGCGGGTGAAATGTCCACGGCAAGCAATAAAAAGCGGCTCCTCCCCCCCAGCTCGAAGCCGGGGATATCTGCCGCTAGCATAGGCTTTCGCAGCGAATAACGCAACCCAGTAGACGACAGCGGCGCACCTCGAAAAAAGGTGGGTCGCTTTGATTTTGCAGCGAGATCCCTCTCGACCCAAGGTGGGAGTGCGACCTCAACAATCTTGGAAAGCCGGTGCCATCCATCAGAAAGGTCCCGCTGGTCAGCAACTCAGCCTCGAGCAGCCCCGCCATGTGCGCGCGGCGAAAGTCGTCCAGGCTCTAAACCTTCACCGCCTTGACCAGATTAACGTTTTGAACTTGACATCCAAAACGTTTTGGGATATAATAGAGCCTGTGCCCCAAAACGTTTTGGCCGGGCGCAGGCGCTATTCAGGAGACGGGCAGATGGCAACTGTCACACTCAAGGACCTAGCAGCAGAACTGGGCCTCTCGATTACCACGGTTTCACGGGCATTGGCCGGATATGACGACGTGGCCGAATCTACTCGGCAGCGTGTTTTGGATATCGCCGAGGCAATGAACTACGTGCCCGATGTGACCGCGCGCCGCCTGCAAAAGGGCCGAACGGATACCATCGGCTTTGTCATCCCCACCTCCGGCCCGCGCTTCTCAGACCCCTTTTTCAGCGAGTTGCTGGCCGGCATCGGCAACGAAGCGGCACGCCACCACTTTGACCTTCTGGTCTCGACCCGCGCCCCAGACACACCGGAGGAAGACGCTGCCTATCGCCACAAGGCAGAGGGCCGCCTGGTTGACGGGTTGTTGGTGGTTCGGACCCGAGTCAAGGACCGCCGCATCGAGTACCTCTCCGGGATGGACTTTCCCTTCGTGGCCTTTGGGCGCTCTGACCTGGACGTGGACTTTCCTTACGTGGACGAGGACGGGTTCCAGGGCTTGGAGCTGGTGACCGAGCACCTGATCGATCTCGGCCACCGGCGCATCGCCTGCATCGCCCCGCCCCAGGACCTGATGTTCAGCGTCTATCGCCGCGCTGGCCTCGAAGCCACGTTGCAGCGAAACGGGTTGTCCATCGCCGAGGAGTATTTTATCGACAGCGATCTAACCCAACGGGGGGGGTTTCGGGCCATGAACGAACTCTTGGATCTCTCCCCACCCCCCACGGCCGTCATCGCCTGTAACGACCTGATGGCCCTGGGGGCCATCAGCGCTGCCCAGAAACGTGGCCTGGTCGTCGGCCGCGACGTGGCCGTCACCGGCTTTGACGACATTCCCCTCGCCGAACATTCCCATCCCCGGCTGACGACGGTGCGCCAACCGATCTATGACATCGGCCGCCAGATCTGCGACATGTTGATCCGGGTAATCCGGGGGGAAGTGTTAAACGAACGCCACATCCTGCTGCGCCCCGAGCTCATTGTTCGGGAATCGAGTGGGGCGGACTGAAGCGGGAGGACCATGTAGATGCCCACAATCGAGAGGAGGTGAGTGACTTTCGACAAGAACCCGTCCTGTCAAAGATGTGTTGGGTGGCTCGGTCACCCGATGAACAAGACCCCATATACACAATGAGAGGAGGAGGATCTCATGAAGAAGGCATTCGCATTCAGTCTGGTGGTGGTCATGTTGGCCACGTTGCTGGCAGCCTGTGGCCCCACCCCCGAACCACAGACGATCATCCAGACAGTCGAGGTGGAGAAGGAAAAGACCGTCGTCGAGACCGTTGTCGAAACAGTCGAGGTGGAAAAAGAGGTCACGGTCGTCGAGACGGTTGAGGTCGAAAAAGAGGTCACCGTCGTCGAAACCGTCGAGGTGGAGAAGAAACCGTCCGTCATCGTCGAGTTCTGGACCACCGACAACGAGGAAGAACGGGTCAACGTCTACGAAGAAGTGGCGGCGGGATTCATGGCCGAGAACCCCGAGATCGAAGTCCGCATCGTGCCCATCGAGGAGGCCGGCGTGACGCAGCGCATGGCGACCGCCCTGGCCGCCAACCGTCCCCCGGACCTGATCCGCATGGGCGTGGAGCGCGTGGCCGCCTTTGCCGCCGACGAAATCCTGGACGAGGAGGCCGCCATGGCCGTCATCGACGCCGTGGGCGAGGACGACTTTCGCGCCGGCCCGCTGCAGATGGTTACCAATCCGGCCACCGGCAACTATGCAGCTGTGCCCTACGATGGCTGGATCCAGGCCATCTGGTACCGGGAGGACGTGTTCGAGCAGGCCGGCCTCAGCGCGCCCATCACCTGGGCCGACATCAACGACGCCTGCGACGCCCTGCCCGGCACCGGCAACCTGCTCTATGCCCTGACCCTGGGCACCGACCCGGGCCAGAACTATCCGCACCAGGTCTTTGAGCAGGTGGCCATGTCCAACGACGCCTGGCCCTTTGACGAGGCCGGCAACGTGACCATGAACACGCCCGAGATGATCGAGGCGCTGGACTTTTACGCCGGCTTGCAGCGCTGCGCCCTGCCCGGTCCGCAGTACTGGCGCGGCGCCCGCGAAGCCTACGAGCTGGACCAGGCCGGCATGTTGTTCTACAGCACCTACATCATGGACGACCTGGTCGAGGGTTCCGGCCTGGAGAGTGGTGGCAACGTCGAGATCGCCGTGGAGGACCTGGCGGCCAAGACCGGCTTTGCCCCGATGATGGAGGGACCCAACGGCGCGGCGTCCTACGGCCAGTTGGTGACGCTGGCCATCCCCAAGGGTGCCAACCCCGAAGCCCAGTTGGTGGCCCAGTGGTTCCTGACCGGCCAGAACTACCAGGACGTGCTGGCCCTGGCGCCCTTTGGCAAGGTCCCCGTGCTGCGGAGCGCGGTGGACGGCTGGAAGGACCTCAGCCCCTACTTTGCCAACTACTCGCCCGAGACGCTGGACCAGATCGCCAACGGCTACGAGACGATGCAGCGCTGGCTCTTCCGCCCCGACTATGACACCACCGAGCGCGCCGTCATCGGCGACATCGAGGGCCGCCTGCTGATCCCCCAGGCCATCAGCAACATCGCCCTGGAGGGCATCATGACGCCCGAGACCGCCGCCGAGTGGCTGCAAGAGCAAGTGGAGGCCCTGCTGGCCGAGCGGCAGGAATAGGTCAGAATCGCAAAACCGTGCGTGGGCCGGTCGGCGCGGTTCGACCGGCCCACGTTACCAGCAAGGAGGGAAGACTATGGCTGCCTCAGCTCCGGCGGCCAGGCCGCCAGCCCGCAGCAGGCGATGGCGCTCCATCGAGGCGCAGGAGGCGCGCTTGGCCTGGCTCCTCATCTTGCCCACGGCCCTCATCGTCTTCGGCGTTGTCCTCTTTCCGGCCATCTTTAGCATCTGGATCAGCTTTCACGACGTGGGCCTCAAAGAGTTGAGCAACGTCTTTGCCGCCGAGTTCGTGGGCCTGGACAACTATCGCGCCGTCGTCGACGACTTTGCCTTCAAGTTCCAGGGCTGGCAGAGCTGGGGCGCGGCCGTCACCAGCATCGTCTATTCCTGCCTCTCGACCATCCTGACCCTGGCCGTCGGCCTGGTCGCGGCCCTGGTGCTCAACCGCCCCTTCCGCGCCCGGGGCTTGTCCCGGGCCGTTTTTTTGTTCCCCTACGTGGCCCCCATCATCAGCGTGGCCTTTGTCTGGCGTTGGATCCTGGACCCGCGCCCTTCGGGAGTGCTCAACGACGTCCTGATGGGCCTGGGTCTGATCGAGTTGCCCAAAGCTTACCTGGCGACGCGGGGGCTGGCCCTGGTCCTGGTCATCGTCTTTACCGCCTGGCGCTACTTCCCCTTTGCCATGCTGATGCTCCTGGCCCGCCTGCAAGCCATCGACAAGACGTTGTACGAAGCGGCCGACGTGGACGGCGCCGGCGAAGTGGCCAAGTTCTGGTACGTGACCCTGCCCGAGCTGCGCTACGTGCTGGGCGCCATCTTTTTGCTGCGCCTGATCTGGACCTTTAACAAGTTCGACGACATCTGGCTGCTGACCGGCGGCGGGTTCGGCACCAACGTCCTGCCGGTGTTGACCTACCAGTTCAGCTTCAAGATGAACGACCTGGGCAAAGGCGCGGCCAACGCCATGATCCTGCTCCTCATCCTGGTCGTGTTCCTGGTCGTGTACATCGGCTTTGTCATGCGCCGCGTGGACGTGGACTAGCGTCGGGGCAAATTGGCAATTTACCCCACTTGCAAGGAGGGATTCATGACTGCCCACAGCGACGAGCGCCTGAACTTCTTTGAACACCTGGCCCGGCGCTTTACCCTGCGCCAGTTCGTCTTTGCCATCACGCTGACCTTTTTCCTGGTCAGCATCCTCTTTCCTTTCTACTGGCTGGTCAGCTCCTCGTTCAAAAGCTATGCCGAGATCGGGGGCCGCGAGCCGGTCTATGTCCCCGGCAAGCTGCGCCTGGCAGCCTACCAGGAGCTCTTTGACCCCAATCACCAGAGTTATCAGGACTTTGGGCGAAGCATCCTCAACACGGTCAAAATCTCGGTCCCCACGGCCCTGATCGCCGTCATCCTGTCCACCTTTGGCGCCTACGCCGTGGCCCGCCTGCGCTTCCGCGGCCAGGATTGGATGCTCAACGGCATCCTCCTCGTCTACCTCTTTCCCGGCATCCTGCTCATCATCCCCCTCTTTGCCATGCTCTCCCAGATCGGCGCCAGCGTCGGCTTTGAGGTGCGCGACAACCTGACGGTGCTCATGTTCACCTACCTGGCCCAGACGCTGCCCGTGGCCCTCTACATGCTGGCCAACTACTTTCGCACCATCCCCCACGAGATCGAGCAGGCCGGCCTCATCGACGGCTGCACCCGGCTGAGCGTCATCTGGCGCATCACCATTCCCCTGGCGGTCCCGGCCCTCATCTCGGTCTTTGTCTACACCTTTATGATCGCCTGGAACGAGTACCTCTACGCCTTTGTCTTTTTGACCGACCGCGAGATGTTTACCATGCCCATCGCCATCAACACCATCTTTAACGACCCGCAGCCCCGGCCCCACGTGGTCATGGCCGCTTCGACCATTATGACCCTGCCCATTGTCTTTCTCTTCCTGGCGCTGGAGCGCTTCCTGGCCGAAGGGCTGGCCGCCGGCGGCGTCAAAGGCTAATACCCAATATCCGAAGACGATTGCCGGGGGCTAAACTCGCATGAAGCTTGGATTCATTTCTACACGGCTGGCAGGCACCGACGGCGTCTCGCTGGAGACCCACAAGTGGGCCGAGGTGGCCCGCCGCCTGGGCCACGAGATCTATTACTGCGCCGGCCAGTTGGACGCCGGCGCGCCCCACCCGACCCTGATCCCCGAGCTCCACTTCCGCCACCCCGAGGCGCTGACCATCGCCGAGCAGGTCTTTGGCCGGATGGAGCCGCCCCAGGGCCTGCTCCGCCGCCTCGAAGAAATGGCCGGGGACCTGGCCGCCCGGCTCCGCGGCTGGCTGCGCGACAGCGGCATCGACGTGCTCGTCGTCGAAAACGCCCTGGCCATCCCCATGCACGTGCCGCTGGGCCTGGCCCTGGCCCGCGTCATCGAGGAGACCGGCATCCCGACCGTCGGCCACCACCACGACTTTTACTGGGAGCGGCAGCGCTTCCGGCTCAACTGCATCCCCGACCTGCTGCGCCGGACCTTCCCGCCCGACCTGCCCTCCATCCGCCACGTGGCCATCAACAGCCTGGCCCAACGCGACCTCAAGTTCTTCCGCGGCCTGGAATCGATAGTCGTGCCCAACGTCTTTGACTATGACACGCCTGCCCCCGGCCCGGACGACTACAACCGCGATTTCCGCCAGGCGATGGGCTTTTCCGCCTACGACTGGCTCTTTCTCCAGCCGACGCGCGTCGTCGCCCGCAAGGGCATCGACATCGCCTTTGAGCTGCTGCGCCGCCTGCGCGAGCCGAGGGCGCGGCTGGTCATCAGCCACCAGGCCGGCGACGAGGGCCTGGCCTACTACCGCCAGCTCCTGGATCGCGCCGAGGCGATGAACGTCGAGGTCCATTACCTGGCCGGCTTTATCGAGGAGCAGCGCGTGATCCGGGGCGGGCGCAAGTCGTACCGGCTGTGGGACGTCTACCCCCACGCCGATTTCGTCACCTATCCGACGCTCTACGAGGGCTTTGGCAACGCCCTGCTGGAGGCGATCTATTTCCGCAAGCCGCTGCTGGTCAACCGCTACAGCGTCTACGTGGCCGACATCGCGCCGCTAGGTTTTGACTTTGTCGAGGTGGAGGGCTGGATCACGGACGAGGCGGTAGCCCAGGTCCGCCGCCTGCTCGACGACCCGCAGCATCGGCGAGAGGTGGTGGACCGCAACTATGACCTGGCCCGCCAGCACTTTTCCTACCGGGTGCTGGCCGCTGCCCTGGAGCGCTTGCTCCAGGGATAGGAGGAGGGCGAATCGATCGTTGACCATCCCCGATGCACTGCAACGCAGAATCCTGGACCATCTGACCTTTCTCTACGGCCCCGAGCAGGCCGCCTCGGCGGGGCAGCACCTGGCGTCGATGCTGCGCGACTTTCAGCGGCGCAACCCAGATCTGACTGCGGCTCCGCCCCTCACCGAGCGGGACGCCATCTTCATCACCTACGCCGACCAGTTTCAGGCGCCGGGCGCACCGCCGCTCCAAACCCTGCATCACACGCTGACCGAGGTCCTGGATCGCCCGGTCTCGGGCCTCCACCTCCTGCCCTTCTTCCCCTACTCCTCCGACGACGGATTCTCGGTCATTGACTACGTCAAGATCAACCCGGCCTTTGGCGATTGGGCCGACGTCGAGGCGCTGGGGCAGGACTTTCGCCTGATGTTCGACGCCGTCATCAACCACGTCTCCCGGCAGAGCGAGTGGTTCCAGCGCTTCCTGGCCGGCGACCCCGAATACGCCGAGTGGTTCATCGCCTTCGAGCCCGACGCCCCCACCGACTGGATCTCGCAAGTGGTCCGCCCCCGGCCCTGGCCCCTGCTCACGCCAGTGCAGACCGCGGCCGGCGAGAAGCTGGTCTGGACCACCTTTGGCGCCGACCAGATCGACCTGAACTATGCCCACCCGCCGGTGCTGCTCAAGGTGCTCGAAATCCTGCTCTTTTACGTGGAAAAGGGCGCCCAGATCCTCCGCCTCGACGCCATCGCCTACCTCTGGAAAAAAGTCGGCACGCCCTGCATCCACCTGGAGGAGACCCACCGCCTGGTCAAGCTGATGCGCTGCGTGCTCGACGCGGTGGCGCCGGGGACGATCCTCATCACCGAGACCAACGTGCCCCACGAGGAGAACGTCAGCTACTTTGGCCGGCCCCTGCCGGGGGGCGGCACCGACGAGGCGCAGCTCGTCTACCAGTTTCCCCTGCCGCCGCTGGTGATGCACAGCCTGCTGACCGGCAGCGCCCGCGCCCTGTCCGAGTGGGCGGCGGGGCTGGACCTCCCGCCGCAGGCCACCTTCTTCAACTTTACCGCCTCCCACGACGGCATCGGCGTCATGCCCGCCCGGGGGCTCCTGAGCCAGGCCGAGATCCAGCGGCTCGTGGACACGACCCTGGCCCACGGCGGCCGCGTCTCGCACAAGACCAACGCCGACGGCAGTCGCAGCGTCTACGAGTTGAACATCTCCTACTTTGACGCCCTCTCCGACCCGGCTGCGGACGAACCCCAGGAAACCCAGGTGGCGCGTTTTGTGTGTAGCCAGGCCATCATGCTCAGCCTGGCCGGCGTGCCGGGCATTTACGTCCACAGCCTGCTCGGCTCGCAGAGCTGGCAGGCGGGCGTGGCGCTGACGAAGCAGAATCGCACCATCAACCGCCAGAAATTCGACCTGGCGGCCCTGGCGCGCGATCTGTCCGACCCAACCTCCCTGCAGAGCCGGGTGCTGGCCGCCTACCGCCGCCTGCTTCGCGCCCGTTCGTCGGACCCCGCCTTCCATCCCTATGGCGATCAACGGGTGCTCTTCCTGGCGGAGGCGGTGTTTGCCCTGCTGCGCACGGCGCCCGGTGGTCACAGCCGGGTCCTCTGCCTGCACAATGTGTCGAACCGGCCCATTGAGCTTCAAATCGACGTGAAGGGATTGGGACTCACAGCCGGCGGTTGGCGGGAATTACTCGCGGACGAAACCCACTACGCGGAGGGAGGCGACGCCTCCCTCCCGCTTGGGCCCTATGGTTTGGGCTGGCTGAAGCTTTGACACGGCCTCTCCCCGCCCGTCATCCGCTCAGATCGGGTCGTGATGCCCCAGCCGTCATCCTTGCAGACGAACAGCGCCGGTAGCTTCCAGGCCGACGCCAGGTTCAGCGACTCCAGCAGCATGCCCTGGTTCATCGCCGCCTCGCCAAAAAAGGCCACGGCGATGGCCCCCGGGTTCAGGTACTGGGCCGCCAGGGCAAAGCCGGCGGCAGTAGGTCCCATAGCGCCCACGATGCCCGAGGAAGCGGCCAGATATTCTGGGGCAAAGAGGTGCATGTGCCCGCCCCACCCGCGACACAGGCCATCGGGCCAGCCCAGCAGCTCGCGCAGGACCGGTACCGGGTCCACGCCGCGCATGAGCAGCGCCGCAGTGCCACGATAATCCAGCGCCAGGGCGTCGCCCCGGCGCAATTGGGAGACAATGCCGGCGACGATAGCCTCTTGGCCTGTTCCCAGATGCATCTCGCCCGAGATCAGGCCCTCGTGCCACAGGGCGGCGATGGTTTCTTCAAAGAGGCGGCTCTTGAGCATGAGACCATAGAGCGACCATAGATCTGGTGATGTGCTCACCTGCCTTCACACCTCCTTACCCCGCGCCCTGCGTCTTGTCTGACCGGTAGGCGATCTCGATCGTACCGCCGGGCGCAAAGTTTGACATGAAGTATCGAAGGGACGGTTCCCGGTCCCTTCGTCTGCCGAAAATCTATTATAGCAGGGGCGGCCTTTTTGTCCAAGCGTCGGCGCGGGGGGCATTCGAAGCAAATCGATCCGGTGGGTCAACACACGCTCAAAGCGAAGCACCCTGCGGCCAAGGTCTCGAACACGTAGGCCGTATCCTGGGCGTCACAGCCCGGGTAGTGGTCGCGGATGGCGTCCATGTGGTACTCGAGATCGCTCACGCTCCACTCAGAACCGGTCTGCCCGGCATCCAGGGCCGAAATCAAAGCGTCCACGGCCAGGTTGGCGTAGCCCTCCACGAACTCGCCGCTCCCTTCCCAGATCCCGCTGATGGTCTTTGGCTTCGATCCCGTATTCTACGTCTGGCCAATTGCTTTTATGTGCCAGTTAGTGTAGAATAGGTCGTCGGCTGAAGCGACAACCAGAAAGGACCTCAAGTGGCCAAGAGAAAGAAGCGTACTAGAAAGCGTAGGGCGGCTGCCGATCCGGTGGCGCAGGGCAAAGAAGCCTTTCGCCGGGGAGACTACGACGCGACCATCGCCGCCTGGGAAAAGGCATACCAGGCGCAGCCATCGAAGGAATTGGCCTCCGCCATCGCCGAGGTCTATTTCCGACGGGGACAAGTCCAATTCTACCGACAGGGGGACGAGGCGCAGGGCCTGTCCGATCTGGATGAGGCCACCCGCCTCGACCCAGACGAGCCCCGCTATGCCTACCACCTGGGCCTGGCCCACCACCGCCAGGACCACCTGGCTACGGCGTTGACCAGCTATCGCCTGGCGTTGGAGGCCGATCCAGGTTTTGCGCGTGCCGCCGAGATGGCCGCCTTGGTCTATTTGGAGCAAGATGAGAATCCACAGGAGACGCCTGCCTGGAAGGCTTTACCCCTCGACAAACAGGCCGAACTGAAGCCCCTCGTCGCATTGATCCGAGGCGCCCCAGACGTTCCTGTTTCGGTACCGCCTCAGCCTGATACCACCGATCCAGGACATCTATGGCAAGCGCTGATAGCACTCCGATCAGGCGCTGGCGACGCCCGCGATTTACTCGCGACGTGGGTCCAGGCCGATGGTCAGCCAGAGCCGGTCCGGGCGGTGGCGGCCTATGCGCTGGGCCTGGATGCGCTCCGCCAGGGAGAGGATGAGATGGCCCAGGCACACTGGGAAGCAGCCCGTCGCCTGGGCTTGGAAGCAAAGGTGTTCGAAAAGAACCTGGGGCATCTCTACCGCCGCCGTTCCATTGACGTCGCATCCGGAGGCCGCTGGCCCGAGGCAGCGGCAGCGGCAGACGCAGCCCAAGATCTGCTGCCGTTCACCCGCGAGCTGGAGCAATGGGCCATTACGGCTCACTTGCAGGCCGGCTATACCGAGGCCCAGGCCGGTCGCTGGAGCGCGGCCCGGGACCACTGGCAGAAGGCCGCGTATTTGGGCGAGGACAGCCGTGACCTGGTGCAGAACCTGGCGCTGGCCCACGAGAAAACGGGGCAATTCTACCAGGCGGCCGAACTCTGGCGCGAAGTCGTCCGTCGCCGACCTCGCAAGGCCGATGCCCCCGACGCCCTGACCTCTAAGCAGGTTGCCCTCTTGTGGGGCCACGTGGCCGAGTGTTACGCCCAGGCCGGTGACGTAGAGGAGGCCATCACCACGCTGCGCAACGCCGTCAGGAACGATCCCGAGAACCTCGACCTGCGGTTGGAGCTGGTGGATGCCTTGAGCGCCAATGACCAGTGGGACGCGGCCAGCAACGAGATCGGGCGTATCCTCGACCGCGATCCGGACAAGGTCGGCGCCCTGGTTCGTGCGGCGCGCATCGACGAAATGGACGGCTACCTGGCCCGGGCCCGGCAGATCTGGGAGCAGGTGCTGGAATTGGCGCCCGATCACCTCGAAGCCCGGGAGCGCCTGGCCGGGGTTCTCACACGCCAGGGGACTCGCCTCCTGCAACGCGGAGATTTTGACCGAGCCCTGGAAGCCCTGCGCGAAGCGGTTGCCTACGTGCCCGATGAACCCTACCTCTATCTCGGCTGTGCCGATTGTGAGTTGCACCAGGACGACGTCGAGGCCGCCCGGCGAGATCTGAAAGAGGCATTTGCCGTAGCGCCTGACGATCTGGGCCTCTATCACTCGGCCGTGGATATTGTGCACGAGGCCGGATACCCATCTGAGGCCGAGTGGGTGATTGCCCAGGCCGAAGAATACTATGGGGAGGCACACCTGCCCGCCGAGTTCTACCTGGGCATCGCCGAGTGCAGCTTTGGCCGGGACGAGCCCGATTATGGTACCGACTATGTCAAGCGCGCCGAAAAGGCTGCCGAGGGTGACCCCGACGGGCTGGTGGCCGTGGGCGTCTTTTATCTAGACCACGACGAGATGGAGCCGGCCCTGCACTTCTTTGACGAGGCCCTCCGTCTGGACCGGGAGCACGGTTGGGCGAACTATCACGTCGGGGCCAGCTATGGCGCCGCCGGGGAGATGCAGGAGGCCAACCGTTATTGGCGGCAGGCCCGCCGGACCGCCCGCGTGAAGGGCGACGACGAGCTCTTGGCCGCGGTTCAGATGACGAAAGAGGAATTCCAGCACGCGCTGGACATGATAGAACGGGGATTGCCCCCGTTGCCCGGAAGGTGATGACTGGATGAAAGAGATTTTGGATCCATATCGAGTGCTGGACCTGGAGCGAGGGGCCAGCCACGACGAGATCCGCCGGGCCTATTTTCGCCAGGTGCGCGAGCACCCGCCCGAGACGGACCCAGAGGCATTCAAGGCCATCCGCGCGGCTTATGAACAGCTTCGCAGTGACGAACGGCGCGCGGTCACGGACCTCTACCTGCTCAAGGCCCCGCCGCCCGGAGAGCCGCCGGCCGAGGTGCCGATGACCTCCTTTGACCTGGAACTCGCCCCGAAGGCCGTGCTGGCCGCCGCCAAGGCGTTTACCGACCTGGCCCGCGAGGACTTTCGCGACGACTATGAATCGGTGCATCTGTAAGTGCAAGGTAGCTGGGGACTAGACGGATGAGCCACAAACGCCACGTGTGGGAAACCGTGAGTGATTTCCTTGCAAGCCAGGGGCAGGTGCCGGCCGACGGCCTGGCCAAGCTAGAAAAAGAGCTGGGCAAGTTGGGCCGCGAGCAGTACAAGGCCAACACCCTGGCCCAGGCCCAGGTAGAGCGCCTGGAAACAGCCCTCGAAACGCTCCAGGCGGCCGTCGAGCGGCAGGAAGCGGCTGTGGCAGAAGCGCGGCGCGAGGCCCGCCTGGAGGTTTTGGAAAGCCTGCTGCCGGTCCTCGACGGGCTGGAGGCGGGGCTGAAGAGTGGGGCGCGCCAGGCCTACCGCCTGCACCGCCAGGGCGCGCCGGCGGCACGAATCCTCGTCGCCTGGCTCGATGGCCAGCGCCTCTTGCGCGAGCGCCTGCTGGCCGTTCTGAAGGAGGCCGGCGTCGAGCCGATACCCACCGTCGGGCAGCCCTTTGACCCCTATCGCCACGTGGCCGTAGAGGCCGTGGCAGACGACTCGTTGCCCGACGGCCAGATCGTGACCGAGGAGCGGCGGGGCTACGCCCTGGGTGACGAGGTGCTCCGTTTCGCCGAGGTCGTCGTGGTGCGGAACCGGGCAGGCGGCTCCCAAGATCGCGCGCCCGGCTAACGGGCACGACACCAATTCTTGACTGAGGTGAGGAAAAACTATGAGCAACGAGCAAGTTATCATCGGCATAGACCTGGGCACAACCTTTTCGGCCGTGAGCGTGGTCAGGGGCGGCCGCCCGGCCATCCTGCCGACCAAAAGCGAGCGGATCATGCCCTCGGTGGTCGGACTGTCCCCCCAGGGGGAGTGGTTGGTAGGCACGCCGGCACTCAACCAGTGGGTCCTGGCCCCGGACAAGACCGTGCGCTCCATCAAGCGCGACATGGGCACCGACCGGCAGGTGACGCTGGGGCAGCACACCTTTAGCCCCCAGGAGATCTCGGCTTTTATTCTACGCGAACTCAAGAAGGTGGCCGAGAACAACCTGGGCCATCCGGTACAACAGGCGGTAATCACCGTGCCGGCCTATTTCCCCGACGCGGCCCGCCAGGCGACCCAGGACGCCGGCCAGATCGCCAGCCTGGACGTGCGCCGCATCATCAACGAGCCCACGGCCGCAGCCTTGGCCTACGGCCTGGACCGGGAGGAGGACCAGGTGGTGCTGATCTACGATCTGGGGGGCGGCACCTTTGACGTGTCGTTGGTGGAAATGGTCAGCGGCGTGGTGGAGGTGCGGGCCAGCCACGGCAACACCCGCCTGGGCGGCGACGATTTTGACGCCCTCCTGGCCGAGCACCTGCGCCAGGAATTCGAGGATCGGCACGGCGTGGACGTGCGGAACGACCGCCGGGCCATGGCCCGCTTGACCCGCGCCGCCGAACAGGCCAAGATCGAGCTCTCGGACCACCCCTACGCCTGGGTGCGGGAGGAATACCTGGGTGAAAAAGGGAGCGTGCCCCTGCACCTGGAAGTGGAGGTCAGTCGCCACGAGTTCGAGGCGTTGATCGACCCCCTCGTCGGTTCGACGCGGACCTCGATCCAGCAGGCGCTGACCGACGCGGAGATGACGGTCAAGGACCTGGACAAAGTCCTCTTGGTCGGCGGCTCGACCTACATCCCGGCCGTCTGGGAGCTGGTGGCCGACGCCACCGGCCTCGATCCCCGCCAGGAAATCGATCCCTCCGAGGCAGTGGCCCTGGGGGCCGGCGTCCAGGCGGCCATCATCGCCGGGCAGCCCATCGAGGCCATCCTCGTAGACGTGACCCCCTATTCGCTGGGTATTGAGGTGGCCGAGCTCAGTTGGCGGGGTGTGGTGGACGACCGCTACAGCGTCATCATCCACCGCAATTCGACCATCCCGGTGACGAAGGAGGAAGTCTATACCACGCTCCACCCAAAGCAGGACAAGGTGGAACTCAAGGTTTATCAAGGCGAAAACCCCATCGCCAGCAAAAACACCCTCCTGGGCGAGTTCCTGTTCACCGATTTGAAGCCAGAGAAGGAAGGGGAGTTGGCCGAGGTTCAGGTCCAGTTCAGCCTGGACGTGAATGGCATCCTGAACGTAAAAGCCTACGACCGGGGGAGCGGCCAGGAGGCGGGCATCACCGTGACCGCTTCGAAGGAGCGGTTAAGCCAGGAGGAGATTAGCCAGGCCCAGGAGCGCTTGGCGGAAACGATGCCCACGCTATCGCTCGACGAGGCCGGCCAGGCGCTGGTGGAGCGGGGCCGGGAACTGCTGCAGAGCAGAGACCTGGCAGCCGAGGACGCCGAGGATCTGCTCGAGGCGTTGGCCGCAATCGACGAGGCCCTCCGGCTGGGCGACGAAGCCGGATTGGATGACTGGCTGGAGGAACTGACCGACCTGCTCTACGAGTTGGAAGAATAATCGACAGCGAGACGCCCGCCGGACACGGATTCCGCGGATGATCGTGACGTCCAATCCGTGGAATCCGTGTCCCATTCTTTCTCCCTGGCAGAACGCATAGGCGTTCTACCAGCCAGCCGCCGGTCATCCGGGTGTCTTCTGCCCCCGATATTCGCAGGCAGGGAAGCAACAAACCTCGCGGGTGCCATCGAGATTGACGCGCAAAAACCCCTCTCCGCAGGTAGCCGTCAACCCCAGCCGCCGCCGAGTGTAGTCGTCGGCCGCTACAGGGACGCCCAGCTCACGCCCCAAGCCGGTGAGCAGGCCAAACGCCTCAGACAGCTCGCCCGTCGCCGGCACAAACTCGGCCTGATCGCCTTTGTATCCCAAAAACAAGAGGCAACGGACACCCTCGCGCAGAGCCGTCACAGCGTAGTCCATCACCTGCGACAGCTCCCCGCGCAGCAGTTTTCCCCACCAGGATCAGGTACGCCCCTCTCCCTCACTCTCGGCAATTGACTCCTGTTGCCAACTCGTTGTATAATTAGGGCCTAACCCAGGAAATCCTGGCATGTTGGGCAAGAATTTTGTGGGCAGCGTTTCGCCCTTTTGGTTCCGGTTTATCCGGGTTAGGGCCTAACCCACGAAATCCCGGCACATTGAGCAAGGATTTCGGGGCAGCATGGGCCCTTTTGGTTCCGGCTCTGACCGGGTTAGGGCCTAACCCATGAAATCCTGGCATATTGGGCGAGGATTTTGTGGGCCGCATTTCGTCCTTTTGGTTCCGGCTTGTCCGGGTTAGGATACAAGAAGAGGTCGGTGAGCCTATGAGCGGGAGCGGTAAGGGGCCAGTCATCTGGTAGGGCTGCAAGGAGGCCGAATGAGTGAAGTGGTACTGAAGCGTCAGTTCATTGCGGATTCAGCAGGCAAGCCAGTGGGCGTGATCTTGCCTCTGGAGCAGTTCGCAGTGGTAGAGGAGATCCTGGAGCAGCAGTTTCCAGTTATCAACGATGTGAGAAAGCTTGAGAGGATGCGGCAGGCGGCTCATGATCCCCATTTTCTGGCCGATTTGCACGAAACCATGTCGGCATATGCAGAGGCGGATGCCGAGTAGTTAATGTGATTCCTTTGACCTCGCGGAAATCTCCAGAACGTACCATTTATCCGAACGAGGTTCTGCTGTCGGCGGGAACCGGTGGCTTGAGAGCAGACTCGATCGCCCTTTGCTACCAGATTCGAACATTGGACAAAAGCAGACTCGAACAGGACTGGGGAGAGTTGGACGATCCAGAGCTCTGTCAGGCAATTCGCGAGGCCGTTTGTTTTCAGCTGGAAGTATAGTTGGCATGATAGTCGGCGCAATGTCGTGGCAGCACAATTGCGTCGTTGATTGTTCAGTGTCACAATGAGAATGGCACGATGGCGTGCGGTCCTGTTGTTCGTACTCCCCCGGGGGTACTCAAGAGAAATACCCGCACATGCGGGAAGCGGGACGCGCAAACGTAGCGCCCCGCTTTTGTTTGTAATGCGATCCACTCAGAACTCTGCCGATCAGTTCCAAGCAAGGCAAAAGAACCATCCGTTTTGAGGCACAATTCTCTGCAAGATAGGATGTCCCCACTACCACATTTGTGGTAGCCTCTACCCTATACAAGGTACTCGTTCAGCACGCTTGTTGACCAGATTTAGGTGGTCTGATTACCACCTTGTAGCGTTGCGTCTGACAGACGGACCTGATATAATCGGAGCACAGGTACGACCACGTTGTCTGCTGAATGGTTCCTGCAGCAACGGCCTACACCTTCCTTAG
>CAYLZO010000084.1:588-18999 GCA_964387775.1 uncultured Anaerolineaceae bacterium | reverse complement strand
CCATCCGAGAGGGTGGCCGGACGGTCGGCTCGGGCGTCATCACCAAGATCGTGGAATAGAAGCTGACCCATGGCCAAAAAAGCAATTCGCATCGTCATGACCCTGTCTTGCACCGAGTGCAAGGAGCGGAATTATACGTCCAGCAAGAACCGGCGTAACGATCCGGGCCGTATGGAGCTGAAAAAGTACTGCCCGCGTTGCCGGACGCACACGCTGCATCGAGAGACGAAATAGTCAATATCTAATACATATCTGGTAGAAAAAACTAGATATTCGATATTAGTTAGTTATAGGCCAGTAGCTCAATTTGGCAGAGCATCGGTCTCCAAAACCGAGGGTTGCGGGTTCAAGTCCTGCCTGGCCTGCTAATTGAGAGGACACCGTCTCATGGAAATCGTTAATGGGACGGTGTCCTCCAACGTAAAAGCAAGAACAAAGGAGCGTAGGCTTGTGGCGAAAACTGCAACCGCAAAAAAGAGACAGGAAAACGTCATCGTCAACTACCTGCGGGAGACCTGGTTTGAGTTAAAAAAGGTCTCGTGGCCGACCCGGACCGAGGCGCTCAACCTGACCGGCATCGTCATTCTGGTGACTAGCTTTCTGGCCGCGGTCCTGGCTCTCATGGATGCACTATTTGAACAGATATTTAGTCTGTTCCTGGGGTAACACATAGATGGAAGAAGAACGCCTTGAGGAACTTGAACTTGAGGCAACAGAAACAAAAGACGACGTCAAAGAGGATGCCGAGGAGCTGATAGCGCCCGAGGAGCGGGCGCGGCGACTCTTTGCCTCCTATCTTTCTGAGGAGCCGACCGAAGCCAAGCCGGAACCGGTCGAAGAGGTCGAACGCGACGAAGGTGGCCCGGACGAGGGCTTGGAGCTGCCGCTTCTCCTGGCAGAGGACCAAGAAGGCGAACCGGACGCGGAGCTGGCTGGGGAAGAAGAAGGGCGAGACGGTCGAAACTGGTACGTCGTCCATAGCTATTCTGGCTACGAGAACAAGGTCAAGAAGAACCTGGAACACCGGATCGAATCGCTCGGGATGCAGGACAAGATCTTTGAGGTCGTGGTGCCCACGGAAGAAGAGATCGAACTCAAAGAGGGCCAGCGACGGACGGTGGAGCGCCGGATTTTTCCAGGCTACATCCTCGTGGACATGATCATGGACGAGGATTCGTGGTACGTCGTCCGCAACACGCCCGGGGTGACGGGCTTTGTGGGTTCCATACGCAAGCCTACCCCGTTGCGCACGCGAGACGTAGACCGCATCCTCAAGCGGATGAGTGCCGAGACGCCCAAGGTCAAAGTTACGTTCCGCGTCGGCCAAAAGGTCCGCATCTGTGACGGTCCCTTTGAGGATTTCGTCGGAGAAGTGGACGAGATATCGCCGGAGAAGGGCAAGGTCCGCATCCTGGTCTCCTTCTTTGGTCGCGAGACCCCGGTGGAACTCGATTTCCTACAGGTAGAAAAGCTCTAGTCCGAGCTGCTGGTCCTGCGCCCTGTTCGTGGGATCGCGCGTTCAGCTCGATGGGGAGGTTGTATGGCAAAGAAGGTAAAAGCAATTATCAAACTGTCCATTCAGGCTGGCAAGGCAACGCCGGCGCCGCCGGTTGGCCCCGCTTTGAGCCAGCATGGCGTCAATATCATGGCTTTCTGCAAGGACTATAATGCGCGAACGGCGCACCTGGCCGGCAGCACCATCCCGGCCGAGATTACCGTCTTTCAGGATAACTCGTTTCGATTCATCCTCAAAACGCCACCGGCTGCTGACCTGTTGAAAAAAGCCGCAGGCGTCCCCAAAGGGTCGGGAGACGTGGCTCGCGACAAAGTGGGCACCGTGTCCCGCCAGCAGGTGCGCGAGATCGCCGAGCAAAAGATGAAGGACCTGAACGCCTACGACGTGGAAAATGCCATGCGCATGATCGAAGGGACAGCCCGGAGCATGGGCATTCGCGTCGTCGAATAGAGAAATCTTGATTTGGCGTGGGAGGGGAATACCCCACTAACACCACAGAGGAGCAAACAATGTCGAAAAAAGGAAAAAAGTACCAAGAAGCACTGGACAAGATCGATCGTGGGCGTATGTACATGCCCGAAGAAGCGCTCGACCTGGTGAGAGAGACACACTTCAGCAACTTTGACGGGACCGTCGAGCTTCACCTGCGGACGGGCCTGGACCCGAGACACGCCGACCAGCAGGTGCGGGGCGTGGTTCTGTTGCCCAAGGGCACAGGCAAAGAGATCCGCATCCTGGTCTTTGCCGAGGGGGAGGCCGCCAGGATCGCCGAGGAAGCCGGTGCCGATTTTGTCGGCAGCGACGAGCTGGTGGAAAAGGTTCAGAACGGCTGGTTCGATTTCGACGTCGTCATCGCGACGCCGCCGATGATGCGTAAGGTGGGCCGTCTGGGCCGGTTCCTGGGTCCCCGGGGCCTGATGCCCAACCCCAAGGCCGGCACCATTGTGCCCGAGGAAGACTTGCCGCGCGTGATCCGCGAGACACGCCAGGGGCGCGTCGAATATCGCGTGGACAAGACGGCGAACCTTCACGTGCCCGTCGGCAAGGTCAGCTTTCCTACAGAGGACCTGGTGGAGAACATGGCGGCCGTCATGGAGATGATTGTCAAATCGCGACCGCCGGCGGCCAAGGGACGTTTCATTCGGAAAGTGACCGTGTGCAGCACGATGGGGCCCGGCATCCGGGTGGACCCGGCGGCCGCGATGGCGATGAAAACCGCCTAGATTAGATGACGTCGCTCCGCAGGGAGCGGTGCGTTAACAACCGAATCCTGCCCAAGACAGCAGGTGCGTGCGTGTCCCAGACGATGGGGCCACGGACGCTTAAACCCAGGGCCTGCCGAGGCAAAGTCTGAGTTCCTCAGAGCCGGAATCTCGTTCCGGCCCCAAGCCTTTGCGTCGGCAACGCAAAGGCTTTTTTGGTGCCGGGAGACGGGGACAGATCAACAAGAGGAGGTGAGGTAGGTTGGCCATTTCCAAAGAGCGAAAGAAAGAACTGGTCTCGGATTACGTAGACAAGATGAAAGAGAGCGAAGGCATCATCTTGACCGACTATCGAGGTCTGACCGTTGCCAATATCACCGAGTTGCGCCGCCGAATGCGCGAAGCGGAAGGCGTCTACCAGGTGGTCAAGAACACGCTTTTCGAGCTGGCGCTCGAAAAGGTGGGCAAGTCGATCCCCAGTGACGAACTGGAGGGTCCCGTGGCCGTAGGCTACTGCCTGGGCGACACGCCACCGGTGGCCAAAGTGCTGGTGGACTTTGCCAAGGAAACCCAGGTCCTGGAGATCCGGGGTGCCCTACTCGGGACCGATTATCTGGGTGTGGATGCAGTCCAAAGCCTTGCGGACCTTCCGTCGCGCGAGATCTTGCTGGCTCAGTTGGTCAGTGCCGTGCAGGGGCCGATGAGTAGCCTGGTGAACGCCCTCAACGCGCCGATGCGCGAATTGGCACAGGTCCTCCAGGCCCGGTCCGAACAGGGTGGAGAACAAGAAGCGGCGGCGTAGCCGCCCAAATCGTCAATTTGACAACCATAAAAAACTGAGGAGGAAACGTACTCATGTCTGAGAAATTGGAAAAACTGGTAGAGAGCCTCGACGAGCTGACGCTGCTGGAAGCGGCAGAGCTGTCCAAGATGCTCCAGGACAAGTGGGGGGTCTCGGCGGCGGCCCCGATGGCCATGGCCGGCATGCCCATGGCCGCGGCGGCAGAAGAGGAAGAGGAAGAGGAAAAGACTGAATTCGACGTCGTCCTCAAAGAGATCGGCCCCAAGAAAATCCAGGTCATCAAGGCCGTGCGCACCTTCCGCAGCGACCTGGGCCTGCGCGAGGCCAAGGAATTGGTCGACAGCGCGCCCACCAAGGTTCTGGAGGCAGCGCCCAAAGAGCAGGCCGAATCGGCGGCCAACGCCCTCAAAGAGCAGGACGCCGTCGTCGAGATCGTCTAGGCGACCTGTCGCACAACAAACTGGCCCAGTTTCTCAAACTGGGCCAGTTTTTGTGCCCCTCGATCCGGGAACCTCACTGCCGCTCCCGGCGTCCAATAAGTGGAGAGTCCAACATCCTGCGATCCGGAGGTGTCTCATGTGTCCTGAACAAGCTGCAGTCAAGGCGGTGCTCGGCCTACTGATCCTGAGCCTGGCGGTGGCCTGCGGGCCGACGCCTGTTTCGACGGTCCCCTCAGAGCCCGACCCCGCGACGCTGGGCTACACGGGCTTCGACCGCCAGGTCTCGGCCGGCTTTGCCGACTATGCCCCCCTCGACGTGGACGTCGAGCCGAACCTGCCGGCTTACGACTTTGACCTGGCCCAGGTGGTCAACGCCGACCGGCTGGCATGGCTGACGCCCGAGCTGACGGCCGCGCTGGAGGAGAACGGCTTTGTCGTCACCGAGGGCCACGCCAAGCAGATCTACGAAGCCTATCAGCAGGCGGAGGAGGCGGGCTGGCCCCTCTTTGTCACGTCCGACGCCCTGCTCCACACCCACCACGTCCTCTACGACTATGCCCTGCGCCTGGCCGAGGCAGACCGCCTCATCGCCGACGCCGAGGCGCTGACCCTGGCCCTGCTGGACGCTTCGCTGGCCCAGTACGAGGCCGCCCCGGGCGAAAAGGTCGAAGCCGCCGCGCAACGCAACGCCGCCTACTTTGCCGTCGCCGCCGAGCTGTTGGAACTGGAGATACCCGACCTCCCCCGCGAGGCGCGCGACCTGGTCGAGGCCGAGCTGAATCTCATCGAGGCGCACCAGGCCGTGGACGTGTCGCCCATTCTGTCGTGGCCCGACCTGGACGCCTTTCACCCTTCCGTCGTGATGGAAGACTATAGCCAGTACGTGCCCCGGGGCCACTATACCCGCAACGAGGATTTTGAGCGCTACTTCAAGGCCATGATGTGGTACGGGCGCATCGGCCTGCGACTGCGCCCCGGCGAGACGCCCGACGCCGTCGAGCTGGGCCGCCGCCAGACCCGCCAGGCGATCCTCATCACCGCCGCGCTGTACAACGCCCAGGCGGGCGGCGAGCCGGCGCTCGACGTCTGGGCGCGCATCTACGAGCCCACCGTCTTTTTCGTGGGTGCCGCCGACGACCTGACCGTCTACGACTATGGCGAGCTCATCGGCCAGGTCTACGGCGAGACGCTGGACCCCGCCGATCTCGCCGACGACGCGCGGATCGACCGCTTTGTCGACCAGGCGCTGGACCTGCGGCCGCCGGCCATCATCTCCACCTACGTGGGCGACACCCAGATCGAGCCCCAGACTGAGCAGACGGCGGCAGAGGTCACGATGGGCTTCCGTTTCATGGGCCAGCGCTTTATCCCCGATTCGTACATCTTTCAGCAACTGGTCTACAACGAGGTGCTCCAATACCAGGGCCAGGGCCAGCCCTTCACCCTCAAGATGACGCTCGCCGGGCCGATCCGCGCCTTCCCCCGCGGCCTGGACGTGGCGGCCGTGCTCGACTCGGAGCGGGCGCGGGCCATCCTGGAGGCAGCGGGCGATACCCAGTACATCGACTACGACGAGCAGATGGCCAAGTTGCGCGACGAATTCGCCGGCCTGCCCGACGAGCAGTGGGTCGAGAACCTCTACTGGAGCTGGCTGTACAGCCTGCGCCCGCTGCTGGCGACTAAGGGCGAGGGCTACCCGGCCTTCATGCAGACCGTGGCCTGGACCGACAAGGACCTGCACACCTTCCTCGGCTCGTGGGCCGAGCTGCGCCACGACACCATCCTCTACGCCAAGCAGAGCTACACCATCGTCGCCGAGTCGGCGCCGCCGCCGGAGGAGGAAACGCCGCCCGGCTACGTCGAGCCCCGGCCCGAGGTCTATGCCCGGCTGGCGGCCCTGACCCGGCAGATGATCGACGGCCTGGGCCAGCGGGGGCTGCTGCGCGACGAGTACCGGCGCAACCTGGAGGCGATGGAGCGCCTGCTGCTGGACCTGGTGGCCATCTCGGAGAAGGAGCTGCGCGGCGAGCCGCTGACCGAGGACGAGGTGTGGCGCATCCGCCACATCGGCGATACGCTGGAGGACATCGTCACCCTGTCCCAAGAGACCGCTGACGAAATCACGTCCGAGACCGACGAGCGGATGGCCGTCGTCGCCGACGTGCACACCGACCTGAACGCCCCGGCCCAGGTGCTGGAGGAGGCCGTGGGCGACGCCTTCACCCTCTACGTCCTGGTGCCGGGCGAAAACGGCCTGGTCCTGACCCAGGGCGCCGTCTTTTCCTATTACGAGTTCAAGCAGCCGCTGGACAATCGCCTGACCGACGAGGCCTGGCAGGCCATGGACCCCAAGCCCGACCGCCCGGCCTGGACGTCCAGCTTTGAGCGATAAACAAAAAAACGGCCCAGGTCAGCGAACCCCTGGTTCGCTGACCTGGGCCAGTCCGTCTTTCGCCTAGCCGCCCCACGGCATCTCGGCATACTCCTCGAACGCCTTGTCGTGCAGGCGCTTGAACAATCGCTCGTGGCCGCGCTCCCACTCGGCCAGCATGGTGAGCACCGCTTTGGCCTCCCCTTCCGACTTGCCGGCGGCCATCTCGTAGAATTCGGCAAAATCGCGCTCGATCAGGTAGGCCATGCGCAGCACGGGCAGGTCGGGCACCATGGCCTCCAGCATCGTTTGGTCCAGCATCTCAGAGTCGGCCCGCTGGGAAAAGAACCCTTCTCGCTCCAACTCGGCGCCCAGGGCCGTGTCGGGCGCCTTCCCCTCGTCCAAGGCGTCGAGCTGGGCCTGGATGAACTCGATGTGCTTCTGCTCCTCGGCGGCGAGTCTTTCAAAGACGCCCACCGCTGCGGCGTGGCTCAGCCGCTTGGCGTTCTGGGCAAAGAAACGCTTGCCCTCGTGTTCGCGTTGCAACGCGTATTTGTAGATCTTGCGGATGTCCACTTCCTTCCTCCTGACAAGCCAGCCCCTAAAGGTCTCCAAGACCTTGATGTTCGCCATCAGTTCGTCTATGGTGCGGCCCTGGCTGTAGCAGGCTCGCAGTTGAGGAACTTCCCCGACGTAGTAGCCGTCCTCATCCTGCTCGATGATCATATAGAACTCGCGTCTACTTGGATTCATCTTTTATTCTCCTGCCTGCAATCCAAATCAAGCTCGGTATTTCAGTTCACTCAAGATCGAGTCGGACAAATTAAAGCGATAGTAGGTGCCGACCGGATCGACGACGGTGTCCATGACGCGCTGCACGTCCTCGGGCGTGTCGGCGTCGATGATGGCCGCCAGGGCGCTGAGCAGCTTGACGTCGGCGTCGGCCCGCAGGCACCAGTCACAGACGAATATGACCAGGCGCGGGTCACCGTTGGTGGTTTTGTCGATGAAAATCTGGGGCCGGACGTCCTCGTTGCTCACGCCGGGCCGGGCGATGGCGCCCACCGGGCAGGCGCCCACGCAGGTGCCGCAGCCCATGCACTTGTTGGCGTCCACCTCCGACAGGCGGTCCATCTGGCCGTCGATCTGCTTTTCGACCAGGCGCGGCGCCTCGTAAGGGCAGGCCATGGTGCAGATTCCGCAGCCCGTGCACAGCGCCTCGTCCACCATCTCCAGCGGCGAGGTGTGGCCGGCCTCCACGGCCAGCGTCTTGACCGCGCCGATGACGTCCGAGATGTGGATCTTTTGCGGGCAGGCCGGGTAGCACAGGTCACAAGCCGAGCAGAGCCAGGTCGTCGGGTTGCGAAACGCCTCCTCGCGCAGGCCCATCATCACCAGGCGCAGCAGGCGGTGCGGATTGTACTCTGGCTCGACCTTTTGCTGGATCATGCACTTGCTGACACAGGTGCCGCAGGAAAAGCACACGTCCAGGTGCTCGCCGCCGGGCATGGCCCGGACCTAGTCGGCGAAGGTTGGTACCGTTTTCAAAGCCATTCTCTACCTCCCCTAGCCCACTGCTGCCGGCTCGACGCGGACGGCGCAGACCTTGTACTCGGGGATCTTGGCCACGGGATCGAGGGCGGGGTTGGTCAGGAAATTGGCCGCCGACTTGGGAAAGTGGAAGGTGGAGAACACCAGACCGGCTTCCACCCGTTCGGTGACCTTGGCTTTAGCCACGATCTCGCCCCGGCGCGACTCGACCTTGATGAGCTCACCGTCGCCGACCCCCACCCTTTGGGCGTCTTGGGGATGGATTTCGACCAGCGCCTCGGGATGAACTTCCAGCAGGCCGCGGGCGCGGCGGGTCATCTCGCCACCATGCCAGTGATAGAGCACGCGCCCGGTGGTCAGCATCAGTGGGTACTCGTCGTCGGGCATTTCGTCGGGCGGGGCGTGCTCCACCGCCGCAAAGCGGCCCACGCCCCGGCTAAAGCGGCCCACGTGCAAGATGGGCGTGCCGGGATGATCTGGGCCGGAAACGGGCCATTGGAGCGGGTCGCCATCTTCCAGGCGTTGGTAGGTGATGCCGGCATAGATGGGCGACAGGGCGCTGATCTCGGCCATGACCTCGTCTGCAGAATCATAATCCCAGCCGGCGTGAGGGGCCTCCCGGTTGGGGTTCGCGGCGCCACGGGCGATCATGCGTTTGGCCAACTCGGCAATGATCCAGCTATCGGGCTGCGCCTCGCCGGGCGGCTGGACTGCTTGGCGGACTCGTTGGACCCGCCGCTCGGTATTGGTAAACGTCCCTTCTTTTTCAGCGAAACTAGCGGCTGGGAGGACGACGTCGGCCAGGTGGCAGGTCTCGGTGAAAAAGATGTCCTGGACCACGAGAAACTCGGTCTTTTTCAGAGCCTGGCGCACGTGGTTCAGATCGGGGTCGCTGGTCATGGGGTTCTCACCGATGACGTATAGACAACGCACTGTTCCCTCTTCGGCCGCAGCCAGCATCTCGGTGACGGTCAGCCCCATCCTGTTCGATAGGGGCACGCCCCATGCCTTCTCAAACTTTTCCTGGACGGCCGGCAGGGTCACTGCCTGGTAGCCGGGATAGACGTTGGGCAACCCTCCCAGGTCGCAGGCGCCCTGAACATTGTTCTGGCCGCGCAGAGGATTGACGCCACCGCCCGGCAGACCTATGTTGCCCAGCAACATCTGCAAGTTGGCACAACTCATCACGTTTTCCACACCGACGATGTGCTGGGTGATACCCATCGAGTACAACAGGGCGCCCGGCCGATTCTCGGCCATCATCCGCGCGGCCCGTTCGATGTCCTCGGCCGGCACGCCCGTGATCTCGCTGGCAACCTGGGGCGTGTACTTTTTAATGACGGCCTTGAACTCTTCAAAATTCTCCGTTCGTTCGACGATAAAGTCCTTGTCCTGCCACCCTTCGCGCAGGATGACGTGCATCAGGCCGTTGAGCAGGGCGATGTCGGTGCCCGGTTTGTGTTGTAGGTACAGGTCGGCATAGCCGGCGATGTCGATGCGGCGCGGATCAGCCACGATCAGTTTGGCGCCCCGGTGCCGCACCGCCTGTCGGATGCGGGCGCCGATCACGGGGTGGTTCTCGGTGGTATTGCTGCCGATGATAAAGTAGCACTCGCTTTCCTCAGCAATGTCCTGGATCGAGTTGGTCATGGCCCCACTGCCAAAGCTTGTCACCAGACCGGCGACAGTAGCGCTGTGTCAGAGGCGTGCACAGTGGTCGATGGTATTCGTAGCCAGGATCTGCCGGGTGAACTTGTTAAAGAGATAGTTCTCTTCGTTGGTGCACTTGGCCGAAGCCAGCAACGCAAAGGCGTCGCCGCCGTCGGTCCCTTTGACCTCCGCGAACTGGGTCGCGACCAAATCCAAGGCCGTATCCCAATCCACCTCAACCATGTCGGGCGAGAAAGGCGAGTTGGCAAATGCCTCGTCGTCATCTAGTAGCTCACGGCGCACCAGGGGCCGGGTGAGGCGTTCGGGATGGTGGACATAGTCGTAGCCGTAGCGGCCCTTGACGCAGAGCGACAGGCCGTTGACCGGCGCATCCTCGGCGCTGGTGACGCGCACGATCCGGCCGTCGCGCACGTTCAGGTCAAAGGTACAGCCCACGCCGCAGTAAGAGCACGTGGTCCGTACTTTGTCCACCTGGTTGGGCCGTCCCAGGCCCAGGCTCATCTTGTCGTGGAGGGCGCCGACGGGACAGTAGGCCACGCACTGCCCGCAGCTTTCGCAGCGGGCGTCGAGCATGAACTGGTCGGCGCCGGCGACGAGTTTGGTCTCGAATCCGCGCTGGCCAAAGTTCCAGACGTCGCGGTTCTGAATCTCGCCGCAGGCGCGCACGCAGCGGCCACAGATGATGCATTTGTTGAGATCGACAAAGACAAAGGGGTTAGGGTCGGAATCGATCTCGTAGACGTGGCGCTGGCCACTGTGCTCGGGCCATTCTAGACCATAGTCGTAGACCAGGTCCTGTAACTCGCACTCGCCGTTGACCTCACAGGTCATACAGTCGTTGGGATGGTCGGTCAGGAGCATTTCCAGTACGAATTTGCGGCTTGAACGTGCTTGCTCGCTCTCCGTATCGACGACCATTCCGTCTGCGATGGGCGTCGTGCAGGCGGTTTGCAGAGTCCGCGCCCGCTCTACGGACACGACGCACAGGCGGCAGGCGCCCACGTTGCTCAGATCGGGATGATGGCATAGGGTTGGGATGTGGATGCCGGCCAGGCGGGCCGCCTCCAGGATCGTGCTCCCCTCGGGTGCCGATACGTTCTTGTCATTGATGGTCAATTCTACATTCATTTATTCACCCCGTTCCGACTAATGAACTACGATGGCGTCGAACCTGCAAACCTCTTGGCATAGGCCGCAGCTCTCGCACAGTTCTGGATCGATGACGTGTGGTTGGCGCCTCTCGCCACTGATGGCCTTGCTCGGGCAGTTGCGCGCGCAGAGCGTGCACCCAGTGCACAGGTCGGCGAGGATCTCGAAGGTGATCAGGTCCCGGCACTTGCCGGCCGGGCAGCGTTCTTCCTCAATATGAGCCAGATACTCATCTTCAAAGTGCATCAGGGTGGATATGACCGGGGCGGGCGCCAGTTGCCCCAGGGCGCACAAGGAGGCGGTTTCCATCCCCTCGGCCAGCCACCTGATTTCGTCCAAGTCTTCCCGTTTCCCTTTGCCTTCGGTGATGCGCTCCAAAAGCTCCAGCATTCGGATGCTTCCGATACGGCAGGGTGGGCATTTCCCACAGCTTTCGTCGCACGTAAACTGCATAAAGAACTTGGAAAACTCGACCATACAGGTCGATTCGTCGGCGATGACCATCCCGCCGGAGCCCATCACCGAGCCGGCGGCCTGCAACGAGTCGAAATCAACTGGGATATCGAGGTCTTTGTCTGGCAGACAGCCGCCCAGCGGGCCGCCGGTCTGTACAGCTTTGAATGCTTTGTTGTTGGGGATGCCGCCGCCGATGTCGTAGATGACTTCGCGCAGGGTGATGCCCATCGGCACCTCGATCAGCCCGGTGCGGTTGACCATGCCGGTCAGGGCAAAGACCGCCGTGCCGGGGCTTTTTTCCGTGCCCACCGACTTGAACCAGTCCGCTCCCTTGTGGATGATCCGAGGGACGTAGGAGTAGGTCTTGACGTTGTTGACGTTGCTGGGTTGTCCCCACAGCCCGGACACAGCGGGATAGGGGGGGCGCGGCCAGGGCTGACCCCGGTCGCCCTGAATTGAGGCCATCAAGGCGGTTTCTTCGCCGCAAACAAAGGCCCCCGCCCCTTCTTTGATAATCAGGTCGAAATCGAAATCTGAGCCCAGGATGTTTTGCCCCAAGAAACCCTGTTCCTTGGCCTGAGCCAGCGCAACTTCCAGCCGTTGGATTGCCAGGGGATACTCGGCCCGGCAGTAGATGTAGCCGGCGGTCGCGCCGATGGCGTAACCGGCGATGATCATGCCCTCGATGAGCGCGTGGGGGTCGCCCTCGAGCACGGATCGGTCCATAAAGGCGCCAGGATCGCCCTCGTCGGCGTTGCAGATGACGTATTTGGGCCAATCCTGCGTGTTTCGGGCAAAACGCCACTTCAAACCGGCGGGAAATCCGGCCCCGCCCCGCCCTCTGAGGCCCGAGTCCTGCACTTCTTCAATGACCTCTTCTGGAGTCATTTCGGCCAGAACTTTGTACAGCGCCTCATAGCCCTCTTTGGCCCGATAGTGGTCGATGTTCTCCGGATCGATGACCCCGCAGTTGCCAAGCAAGATGCGCCGTTGCTTACCATAAAACCCAATCTCGTACCATTTTTCGATGATCTCTTCGCTGGCCGGGTCGTGATACAGGGATCGTTCAACCGGCTCGCCGCCGATAATGTGCTCGACCACGATCTTTTCGACGTCACGCGGTTTGACTTGCGTGTAAAACGTCTGGTCTGGATACACGACCATAATGGGGCCTTGTTCGCAAAAGCCAAAACATCCGGTACGCCGCACCTCTACTTGATCGCTGAGGCCCTGTTTGTCCAATGCGTCTTGCAGTGCCTCCTGCACCTCGGTACTGGCCGAGGAAGTGCAACCGGTCCCGCGACAAATGGCCACCCAGCGGTGTGTCGGGTCGGTCACAGCTTTTAACGCTGCGGCCGGAATCGCCGTCATTTCTTGCACATTCATTGTTCTTCCTCTCTATCCCTAATCTTCAGCCGCTTTTTGAGCGTCCTCGATATATTTTTTGACCTTGCGGGTCAGCATTTCCGGCCGCATCCGGCCCATCACCTGGTCGTCGAGAATGGTGACCGGAGCGATGGCGCAAGAACCGAGGCAGTAGACGATCTCGATGGTCAACTCGCCATCTTCTGTGGTTTCGCCGGGTTGGATGTGAAAGGTGTCACCCAGGGCTGTCACCAACAGGGGGGTGCCCTTGACGTGGCAGGCCGTGCCGTCGCACAGCTTGAGGATATGGCGGCCGCGCTTCTCTAGATAAAACTGGGCGTAAAAGGTCGCCACGCCATAGACTTTGCCCAAAGAGACCCCGAGTCGGTCGGCGATGAGCTGCAAGACTTCCCTCGGCAGATAGCCATAGACGTCCTGGGCGTTTTGTAGAATGGGGATCAAGGCCCCTTTTTGATCTCGATATTTTTCAAAGATCGGGTCCATCAGGTCAAGATTGATTGTCTCGTTGTCGGTGGTCGCCATTGTCTTTTCTCCTGTCATAGTGCTGATAGGCGGCAGGCTCGCATTCTTCACCTACACCTTGATATGATGCAAAAAGGTCTTGCAAGACAACGCACCCGCGTTGTGCTGAGCGATAGCCCGTCTTCTAGCAAGACCTAGTTTCATTTTCAGCCGAGACCCTTTCCTCGTGACGTGTGTCGATGGCCGGCTTTTTTTGATTGGCAGGCCACCATTGCCTGTCACGCATTATAGGATAGGACGCGGCTACTGTCAAGAAACATGACAACTCGCGCTTCCATAAATTGGTTGGTTGCCATGAAAGTGGCCGAGGTCCATTATACCACAGGAGCCGGGGCCGTCAAAATAAGAGTCGGGAACCGCCGTGAGCCATAGCGTCGGAAGAAGAGCGGGCCCGGCAGGAGGGAAAACCTTAATGAATCTCTAACGCGTCTATAACAATCCTCTAACACTTTTGTGATAAACTATGGGCGAATAGAAGGAGGACAGGCATGAAAAATTCCTTGCGTTTGGGCAAGTTCCTTGGTATCGAGATTGGAATCAACTATACGTGGTTTATCGTCTTTGCGTTGGTGACCCTGTCGCTGGCCACCGCCTACTTCCCGAGCCGCTACCCGGCCTGGAGCGGCGCCAGCTACTGGAGCATCGGCCTGCTGACCAGCCTCCTCTTCTTCGCTTCCGTCCTGATCCACGAGCTGGCCCACAGCGTCGTCGCCCTGGCCTGGGACATCCCCGTCAAGAGCATCACGCTCTTTATCTTTGGCGGCGTGGCCGGCATCAGCCGCGAGCCCGACCGGCCCCTGTCCGAGTTCCTGATCGCCATCGCCGGCCCCATTTCCAGCGTGCTGCTGGGTGTCGGGTTCGGCGCATTGTGGCTGGCGGGCGAGTTTTTGAACCTGGCGCCCCTGGCTGCGCTGGGCCTCTACCTGGGCGGCATCAACCTGAGCCTGGCCGTGTTCAACATGGTCCCCGGCTTTCCGCTGGATGGGGGGCGGGTCTTTCGCTCCATCGTCTGGGCGGTGACGGGCAACATGAACCGTGCCACCCGCTGGGCGGCCGGCACCGGCCGGGGCATCGCCATTCTCATGATCGTCGGCGGGGGCATCCTCTTTCTGACCGGCAACTGGTCGAGCGGCCTGTGGCTGGCTTTCATCGGCTGGTTCCTGGACAACGCCGCCAGCCAGAGCATGCAGCAGGCCGGGGTCCGCGAAGCCCTGGAGGGCTACACGGCCGGCGACTTTGCCAGCTCGGGCTGCCAGGCGGTGGACAGCAACATGCCCCTCGACTGGATCGTGCGCGATTACGTCCTGCCCAAGGGCCAGAGCTGCTTTGTCGTGACCGACGGCCCCGAGGCCGAGGGCGTAGCCACGCTGGGCCAGATCCGCTCCGTGCCCCGCCAGAGTTGGGGCTGGACGCCGATCCGCCAGATCATGACGCCGCTGACCAGCCTCAAGCCGGTGCGCGCCGGGGACGCGGCCTACAGCGTGCTGGAGCGCATGATGTCCGAGGATCAGAGCTTGCTGCCCGTCGTGGATGGCAGCCGCTTCCTGGGCCTGGTGCGCCAGGATAGCCTGGTAGGATTCGCCAAGACCCGGGCTTCGCTCGGCGTATAATCGCCAGAATTCACCGCTGCCCGGCACAGGGCCGGGCAGCGACGCACCTTATTTCCATTCAGGGCTGGGTGAGGGGGACCCAGCCCTGAACTTTTCTTGGACCAAAACTCGGTTTGCCCTTGCCCCTGGACTGTGCTATACTGGCCCGGCCGTCTTGTCTTGAATCCACCTGAAATGGGAGCATCGCGTGAGCAGAGAAGCCATCCGGACCGAACACCTGGACCGGATCTACAAGCTAAAACCGAGCCGCAAACAAAAGCGCGAGGCGCGCCAAAAAGGCCGCACCGAGCCCCTGCCCACCGAACTCGTCGCCCTCGACGACGTCAGCGTCGCGGTGCACCGGGGCGAGATCTTTGGCCTGCTCGGCCCCAACGGCGCCGGCAAGACCACGCTCATCAAGATCCTGACCACCCTCCTCTCGCCGACGGAGGGCCGGGCCTGGGTGGACGGCCTCGACGTCGAGAGCCAGGCGGCCGAGATCCGGCGGCGGATCAACATGGTCGCCGGCGGCGAGACCTCGGGCTACGGCTTACTCACCGTCCGCGAGAACCTGTGGATGTTTAGCCAGTTCTACGGCCTCGATTACGCGACGACCAACCGGCGCATCGACGAGTTGCTCGACCTCGTGGGCATGGGCGAGCGCAAGAGCACCAAGATCTCGGACCTGTCGACCGGCCTCCGCCAAAAGATGAACTTTGTCCGGGGCTTTATCACCGACCCCCAGATCATCTTTCTCGACGAGCCGACCCTGGGCCTGGACGTGGGCGCCTCGCGGGAGGTGCGGGGCTACATCAAGCGCTGGGTCACCGAGAACCCGGAAAAGACTGTGCTGCTCACCACCCACTACATGGCCGAGGCCGACGAGCTTTGCGACCGGGTGGCCATCATCGACCAGGGCCAGATCCTGGCCTGCGACACACCCTTCAACCTCAAGCACAAGCTCCAGCGCGACGCCATCTTTCGCCTGCAAGTCACGTATCTGCCCCAGGCCGCCAGCCACGTCTGCGACATCGACGGCGTGCGCCAGTGCGGCCAGCGCCACCTGGACGACCACACCGAGCTGAGCCTCATCCTCGACGCCGAGGACGTCCTGGCCCCCGTCATCGGCGCGCTGAGCGCCCAGGAGGCCCGCCTTCTCTTGCTGGAAAAGCGTGAGCCCACCCTGGAAGACGTCTTTGTCGACCTGGTGGGCCGCAGCCTGGACGAGGACACCAGCCATCAGGCTGGTTGATGCCCCCTTTATCTTGATCGGGAGGAACACGCCATGAGCTACCAACAAGCTTCCGAACCTGCCCTGGTCGTGCGACACACGAATCAGGTCTATCCCCTCACCCAGGCGGCCGTGACCATCGGCCGCCAGGACGACAACACCGTCGTCCTGGTCGACCCCCAGGTCTCGCGCCACCACGCCCGCCTGTCGTGGCAGGGGGGCACCTACGTCGTCCACGACCTGGACAGCGCCAACGGCACCTTTGTCAACGAGCAGCGCCTCACCGTCCCCCGGCGCCTGCAAGACGGCGACGTCCTGCGCCTGGGCAACACCGTCTTTGACGTCCAATTGGACGTGGGGATGGCGCCGACCCAGCAGGTGCCCGCCGATTACGACACCTACCCCGAGGCCGAGGGCCGCCCGCTGGCGCCCATCATCATCGGCCTGCTCGTGGCGGGCATCGTCCTCGTCGGCGTCGTCATCGCCTCGATCCTGCTCTTCTCCGGCGGCGGACGCGCGACCCCGACCGTCGTCATCCAGTCGCCCGCGCCCGGCGCCCAGGTGGAGGCCGGGCGGGAGATCATCCTCCAGGCCACGGCCACCGGCGCCCGGAACATCACCCGCCTGGAGATGAGCGTGGACGGCGTCTTGATCGCGGCCGTCACCAGCACCGACCCCGACGGCCAGCCCTCGCTGACCGCCAGCCAGCCGTGGACCTTTGGCCAGCCCGGCCCCCACACCGTCTCCGCCGTGGCCTTTACCGCGCGGGACCGGTCGAGCGACGTGGCGACGGTGGACGTCACCGTCGCCGGGGATGTGGCCCAGGCCACGCTCACACCAACGCTTACGCCGGGGGAGCCGCCCGGCACGCCGGAGGCGACCCTGACGCCTTCGACCACGCCGCTGCCCACCGTCGCGCCGCCGGCCACCGACACGCCCGAGACCCCCGAGCCGACGCCCACGTCCAGCGACACCCCCACGCCCAGCGCCACGCCGACGGCGACCGACACGCCCACACCGACGCCGACCACCGTCCCGCCGCCCCAGATCGAGTTCTTCCAGGCCAATCCGGCCAACATCGTCTCCGGGGATTGCACCAACCTGGAGTGGGGGGCGGTCCACAACGCGACCGAGGCCACCATCGACCAGGGCATCGGCGGGGTGGCCACGCCCGGCAGCCGCAGCGTCTGCCCCACCGAGACGACGACCTACGAACTGACGGCCACCGGTCCCGGCGGCACGAGCACGGCCTCGGCCACCGTCACCGTCAGCGCCGCCCAGGCCGACCTGACCGTCCTGGCCATCGAATTCGTGCCCTCGCCACCGGTCCAGGGCCAGGACAACGACGTGCGGATCACCATCGGCAACGAGGGCTCGGCCACGGCCGGCGCCTTTGGCTGGGAGTTCCAGCCGGGGCCGGAGCCCATCCTCAGCGGCAACATCGCCGGGGGGCTCGGGGGCGGCGAGTCGCTGGTCGTCACGGCCGTGTGGAATCCCTCCGGCGCCTATTCCAACGTGCCGACCACGGCCCGCGTGGACCCGGCCAACGCCGTGCCGGAGAGTGACGAGACCAACAACGAGTTGGTAGCCAACACCGAGGTCGTGGCCCCTACCACCGAGCTGGTGACCCTGACCAGCCAGGCGCCCCTCGACGGCTTTCGCTCCAACAACAACGGCGGCAACGACTCGGTGGACATCCGCGCCGGCAACGGCAATTTCGTCGGCGACCCGCCCTACGTGCTGGTCACGCGCGGCTTTATGAGCTTTGACCTGTCGGTCATCCCCGCCGGGGCCACGGTCCAGAGCATCGAGCTGCGTTTCTACCAGGTGGACGTAGTCGGCGATCCCTACGGCGAGTTGGGCAACCTGCTCCTCAAACACGTCGATTACGGATCGAGCCTCGACGCCGCTGATTACGACGGCCCCGAGCTCGCTTCGGCCATCCTCGCCCCCCACGAGATGCCGGGGGAGTGGTACACCATCACTTCCGACACGTTCGTCACCTGGATCGAGGAGGATCGGTCGGCGGGCCGCTCGCGCTTCCAGTTGCGCCTCCAGTTCTCCGCCGAGAGCGACCCCGACGGCGAGCTGGACATGATCTATATCGAGTCGGGCGACAACCACCTGGGCACCGGCAACCGGCCGGAGCTGGCCATCACCTACGTGCCCTAGCTATTAACCATCCCCGTCTAACGTTACATAAGTGCAACGCATCGCCTTTGGTGCGTTGCACTTTCCTTGTTGGACAAGGGCGCCAAACGTGGTATAATCGCTCCCATGAAACGCGCTGAGGACAGGGGCCTTAGCGGCCCTGCAAGGTGGCTGGGAGTCGGGGCACGGCTCTCGGTCACGCTTTTCATGTTTGCGCTGGTCATCATCCTGAGCCGCTGCAGCACGCCGACTTCTTCCCGCCTGGAGACCGCGACGCCATCCGCCGCCACGGCTACGCTCCGCGTCGAGGTCGATCCGGCGGGCGCCCAGGTCACGGTGGACGGCTTCCGATCGGGCACGACGCCCGTCCGCCT
>CAYLZO010000084.1:0-578 GCA_964387775.1 uncultured Anaerolineaceae bacterium | reverse complement strand
GAGCTGCCCGCGGGCCGCCACACCGTCCGCGTCGAGCTGGACGGCTACGAGCCCCGGGAGCAGGCCGTCGAGCTGCCGGCCGGCGAAGAGGTCGCCCTCACTGGCGAACTCGTCCCCCTGGCCCCGACCGTGACCCTCATCCCCGTCAGCCCCACCGGCGGGCAGGATGCCCAGCCGACGCCGACCCACACACCCACGCCCGAGGCGGCCCAGCCCTTGCCCGACCTGGTCGTCTCCCACGTCAAGATCGAGCTGAACATCCTCGAGCCCTGCATGCTGCCCGAGTCGACCCTCGGCGTCCGCGTCTGGATCGAGAACGTGGGCGCGGCCGACGCCGGCGCCTTTGCCGTCGAGGCCAACGGCATGCAGCAGACCGTCGCCGAGGGGCTGGGAGCCGGCCAGACGGTGCCCCTCTGGTTCGAGGGCTACGTCTCGGGCGCCGAGAACGTCGTCGTGGCCGACGCTGCCTCCCAGGTCGAAGAAAGCGACGAGGCCAACAACCGCTTTGCCCAGATGGTGCCCATTCCCACGCCCCTGGTGACCTGCACCCCGACGCCCGACGCCGAGCCGCCCACCCC
>CAYLZO010000083.1:7101-19143 GCA_964387775.1 uncultured Anaerolineaceae bacterium | reverse complement strand
ACTGTACCACGGTAGACGCCTATTGTCATTTTCCTACGATCAATCGTCGCACTCGTTGCCGGGTTGCCGAACCGCAGTTGACAGCTTTGCCATTCTGTGGTAGAATCGCCGCAATTTGGAGGGATTCGTGTTCAGTCAACTGCCAGTTCGAAACTCGATGGAAGAACAATCTGCCACCGGCGCGACCCCGTCGATGACTACCGGTACCGGTACCACCTGCCCGCCCCCGGGCCGATGGTCCGCGCCAGGAGGGGAGCGCCGACGATAACAAGCGGCAACCCCAAGGATTCTGGAGAGCGTGGAGCCACCGGCCCCACGCTCTTGTTATTTAGGAGGAGAGGAACATGAGCGCACTGACCATGAAATTCGGGGGCACGTCGGTCGGCAGCCCCGAGGCCATCGAGCAGGCGGCCGACATCGTGCTGGCCCAGGCCGATGTCTGGGACCAAGTCGTGGTCGTCGTCTCGGCCATGAGCGGCGTGACCGACGCGCTGACTCGCGGGGCGCGGACCGCGGCCTCGGGTGACGAACAAACCTATCGCGCCCTTCTCACCGAGCTGCGCGCCCGCCACTATGGCGCCGTGGACTCGCTTTTTCACCCCGCGCCCTCCGGGCGTGTCGAGGGGCTGGACCCCAACGGCGAGCGCACCGCGTTGCTCGCCACCGTGGACGGCTTCCTGGACGAATTCGCCGCCTTTTGCCGCAGCGTGCACATCCTGGGCGAGGTGACGCCCCGGGCCATGGACGCCATCACCTCGCTGGGCGAGCGGATCAACGCCCGGCTGCTGGCCGCAGTGCTCCGCCAGCGGGGCCTAGAAAGCGAGGCGGTGGACGCCACGGAGCTGGTCGTCACCGACGACACCTTCCAGGACGCCGTGCCGCTGATGGAGGCCACGCGGGCGCGGGTCCAGGATCGGCTGGGTCCGCTGCTGGAGCGGGGGGCCGTCCCGGTCGTGACTGGCTTTATCGGGGCCACCGAGGAGGGGGTGACGACGACGCTGGGCCGGGGCGGCAGCGACTTTAGCGCCGCCATCCTGGGCGACTGCCTCAACGCCGACGAAGTCTGGACCTGGACCGACGTGGACGGGGTCATGAGCGCCGATCCGCGCCTGGTGCCCGACGCCCGCGTCATCCCCGTGCTGTCGTACGGCGAGGTGGGCGAGCTGGCCTATTTCGGGGCCAAGGTGCTCCACCCGCGCACCATCCGGCCCGTGGTCGAGCGGGGCATCCCCCTGTGGGTCAAGAACACGTTCAACCCCTCCTTCCCCGGCACGCGCATCGTCGCCGAGCCGGAGGCCACGCCGGGCACGGTCAAGGCCGTGACCGCCATCCAGGGCCTGAGCATGGTCACGGTCGAGGGGCGGGGCATGATGGGCGTGCCCGGCATCGCCGCCCGGACCTTTGCCGCCGTGGCCAGCCAGGGGGCCAGCGTGCTCATGATCTCCCAGGCGTCGTCGGAGCAGTCGATCTCGTTCGTCATCCCCACGGCGGTGGCCGCGCCGGTCATGGCCGCCATCGAGAGCGAGATGGCCCTGGAGCTGGCCCGCCGCGACGTGGACCGGGTCTGGTCGTTGGACGACGTGGTGATCGTGACGGCCGTAGGCGCCGGGATGCGGGGCACGCCGGGCGTCGCCCACCGCATCTTTGGCTCATTGGCCCAAGGCGTTCCTTCGACACGCCCGGAGGGCGCAGGACGCAGCATCAACGTCATCGCGGTGGCCCAGGGCTCGTCGGAGTGCAGCATCTCGCTCGTCGTCGGGGCGCAAGACGCGGCCGGCGCCGTGCAGCAAATCCACCAGGAGGTGATCAATCATGTCGTCCAGTAGAATTCCAGTTGCGGTGTTGGGCGCCACGGGCGCCGTCGGCCAGCGGTTCGTGCAGCTCCTGGCCAACCATCCCTGGTTCGAGATCGTCGCGCTGGCCGCTTCGGAGCGGAGCGCCGGCCAGCGCTACGCCGAGGCAGCCAACTGGGTCATCCCCGGCGACCCGCCGCCCGGCGCCGGCGAGATGGTCGTCCAGCCGCTGGAGCCGAACCTGCCGGCCCGCCTCGTCTTTTCGGCGCTGCCCGGCTCGGTGGCCCCCGAGGTGGAGGTGGCCTTTGCCCGGGCGGGGTACGCCGTCTGCTCCAACGCCTCGGCCCACCGCCAGGCGCCGGGCGTGCCGCTGCTCATCCCCGAGGTCAACGCTGGCCACGTGGCCATGCTCCCCCGCCAGCGGGCCGAGCGGGGCTGGCCGGGCCTGATCGTCGCCAGCCCCAACTGCACCACCACCGGCATCGTCCTGCCCCTCAAGCCGCTGGACGACGCCTTTGGCCTGCGCCGGGTGTTCGCCGCCTCGATGCAGGCCATCTCCGGGGCGGGCTATCCGGGCGTGGCCTCGCTCGACATCCTGGGCAACGTGGTGCCCTACATCGGCGGCGAGGAGGAGAAAATCGAGGCCGAGACGCGGCTGCTGCTGGGCCGGCTGGTGGACGGCCGCCGGGTTGAATCCGCTGCTCTGGTCAGCGCCCAGGCCAACCGCGTGCCGGTGCTCGACGGCCACACCGTCTGCCTGTCGCTGGGCTTCGAGCGGCCGCCCTCACCCGAGCAGGCTATCGAGGTGCTGTCCGGGTTTCGCGGCGAGGTGGCGGCTCGCCCGCTACCCAGCGCGCCCGAGCATCCGATCCTCGTCCGCCACGAGCCGGACCGCCCCCAGCCCCGCCGCGACCGCGACGCCGAGGGGGGCATGGCCGTCACCGTGGGGCGGGTGCGCCCCTGCCCCCTGCTCGACCTGCGGCTGGTCAGCGTCTCGCACAATACGCTGCGGGGGGCGGCGAGTGGGTCGATTTTGAATGCGGAGTTGTTGGTGGCGACGGGCTATGTGAGTTAGGGAATCGGGGAATCGGGTATCAGGGAATCAGGTACCGGTACCCGATACCCGATACCTCCTGCGCGCAAAGGAGTATAACCATGAAAAATCACGGCCGGACATCCGTCCACGAATTTCTCGGCGATTTCATCGTCTATCGGAACCTGCTGCCGGTGGACCGGCGGCTGCCGCCCCTGGCCGAGACCGGGCCGGCGGCGGGGCTGGCCGCGGGCGTCGTGCCGCGCAAGAGCGAGGCGGCCTACGCCCGGGTCATCGTCCAGTTGCTGCGGGCGGCGCGGGCGCTGGACGCGCCCGGCGTGTCGCTGGAACGGCTGGTCTACGTGGGAGACACGCGGCTCAACGACGGCACGGCCTTTGCCAACGTCTGCCGGGCGGGCGGCTGGCCGGGGCTGGCCTTCATCGGCGCGGAGAAGGGCGAGCTGGCGCACATCGAGCATGTGAAGCAGGGGCCGGGCACACTTTTCCTGGCCAATCGCTGGGCAGCGCTGGACGAGTTTGACTACTTTTGCCGCGATCACGGCTTCCCGCTGGACGAGGGGACAGCCGTCATCGTCGACCTGGACAAGACGGCGCTGGGGGCGCGGGGGCGCAACGACCCCGTCATCGACGCGGCGCGGGTCGAGGCCGTGCGGCGCACCGTCGGCGAGTTGCTGGGCGGGGCGTTCGATCCCGAGCGCTTCCAGGCGGCCTACGACCTGCTGAACCGGCCCGAGTTCCACCCCTTCACCACCGACAACCAGGACTACCTGGCCTACGTGTGCCTCATCCTGGGCAGCGGCCTCTACGCGCTGGCGCCGCTGGTGGGCCGGGTGCGCAGCGGCGAGCTGGCCGGCTTCGGGCAGTTCATCGCCGAGGTGGACGGGCGGGCCGCGCAGCTTCCCGCCGACCTGCGTCATATCCACGCCGGCATCTACGAGCGGGTGCAGCGGGGCGATCCGACGCCGTTCAAGGCCTTTCGTTACAACGAGTACCGCGCCACCGTCGAGCGGATGGGCTGCCTGGCCGACGACGCGCCGGTGGCGGACCTGCTGGCGGATGAGATCGTCGTCACCCAGGAGGTGCGCGAGATATCACTCCGCTGGCGGGCGCAGGGCGCGCTGCTCTTTGGCCTGTCGGACAAGCCGGACGAGGCGTCGGTTCCGAGTGACGCGCTGGCGGGCCAGGGCTACCGGCCGATCCATCGTGCAAAGACTCACGCGGTAGGTTATGGTCCACAGCGTGAGACCTAAATCCTCGGGACACAGAACGGGTCATTCTGAGCGACCAGTCGGAGCGCGCCTCTGCTTCGCTGCGGCTGCTAATGACATCCTCCTGCCCGTCCCGGACCACAGTCCGGCATCGGCCTCCATAGCGCGGACTGTGGTCCGCGCAGAGCATGGGATGTTATTCCATAATGAGCGGCAGCCGCCCGCCGTACCGTCCTGCCCCCGACCACGCTGATCATGGCCTTGCCGTCGGGCAGGCGGTTCAGGTCCACGACCGCCTCTCCCCGGCGCACTTTTACCGCCGGAAACTGGCCGGTCTGTTGGTCGGGGTGGATCAGCCGCGACTGAGTATCCAGCCAGCGGGCGGCGGCGCGCATCGCGGACAGCAGCCCCAGGACCAGGAGCCCGCCGGCGGCGAGAGGAAGGCGAGTTGTCCAAGCACGGCGTGGCTGTCCATCCGCCCCTCGGACAAGGGGGATGGTGTCTTTTGGGGCCTGCGGGGACCTCTGACCGAATCAGGGATCTACCAGATGATCAGGCGAGTGGCAGAGACGGAAGGCATCGAGGGCCGCTTCAATCCGCACAGCTTCCGGCGTGGATGGGCGCGAGGCGCACTTTGGAATGGGGCAGACATCAACGACGTGTCGCACGTCCTGGGGCACAGCAGCATCTTTGTTACGTCCAAGTTCTACGGCTGCTGGCGGGATGAGCAGTTGAAGCAGGTCCACGATCAGGTCAGTTGGCTGCCTGACGAAGGGTAAGATGCCGCGTTCGGTGGCTTGACTTCTGAGCCGGCGTAAGTATAACATAGATGGGGATCGTCACCGGCACACCAGGTGACCAGATTCGGTAGCGAGGTGTGGCCTGGTTGGGTCCAAGCAGGGACACATCCTGGGGTGAGGTGTACATTGTGGGGGCAACCTCACAATGTGCACCACCCCTTGCAGCAGGATCACGACGGCACAGGTTCGAGCCGACGGCAGGGTCAAGTAGGCCCAGTGGTCGTCGCTCAGGCATCCGTTCAGAGACAGTGGATGCCTTTTAAGCAGCGGGTTGGAGGTTCAAATCCTCCACGGCTTATGGGACTGTCAGTCCATTGGGACTGGCAGTCTTTTTCTTTTGGACCCTGGTCCCCTTTGGGCCTGGATCGACAGCGCGTATGCTGAATTACACATTTTGTGGCAGTTTGTGGTATAATTAATCTCAAGAAATGGTTCTAGGGTTGAATCGGCTCATGAAATGTTGGTAAAACGTTGTTTAGCCAGAGGATTGGATGAAATTGGTGTTCCGTCGCGGGAATGATCCAGAGAGGGGAATAGACCCTGAGTCTAGTCGAGATCAGCCCCTAAATACTCCCTATGGATGATTGTTCATCGGGCCGAAAGATGTTAAGCTGGTTCTAACAGCTTTGCTGGGTTCTCAACCATTCTTGCCGCAGAGCGGTGGATACAAACGGATAGGAGGAAAGACGGATGGAAGAAAAACGGCTTTTGACAGCCAAAGAGGCAGCCAATTACTTGCGGATCAGCCTGTTCACCCTTCGCAAGATCGAGCAGCAGGGGCTGATCGTACCTTACCGCACGCCGGGGGGACACCGACGCTACAGCCTCGAGATGCTGAACGACTACTTGGAGAAAAGCCGCATTCCGCCTGAGGAATCGTAGCTTTGTCCAACTAGGACCCACTTGGCACACCTGGCGGCCCTGGATCGAGCCACCCCAGCTTGATCCAGAGTCGCTGGGTGCAACAGGCACCCGAAATCCCTGCTAGAGGGAGCAGAGCCAACCGGCACGCTCCTCAATTTTGCAAATCCTTCGTTTTCGGGTATAATCTCTATACTGAAACAGGGCTGAGAAAACAACTCTCAGCTTTTGGTTCCGACCGGACCCTGAGGCATCTGGCCTCAGGCGTTCTTTTTTGCGTTCTATAGGTAAAAGCAGCTTTGTGAGGTTGTGGAAAAAATGAACAATCAAGAAACCTATCTAACCCCCGAAGGATACGAGAAACTCGAAGAGGAACTCGAATACCTGACGACTACCCGCCGGGCCGAAGTAGCCCAGGCCATTCACGAAGCCAAGATGGACGGCGACGTGTCGGAAAATGCCGGCTACGACGAAGCCAAACGCCAACAGGGCTTCCTTGAAGGCCGGATTATGACCATTGAGGCGATGCTAAAGAACGCCGTGATCATCGAATCGAATGGGCCGAGTGACACAGTGGTGCTCGGCTCGCGGGTCACGGTGGAGGAAGACGGCTGGGAGCCCGAGACCTACACCATCGTCGGCTCCGCAGAGGCCGATCCAGCGGGCGGCCGCATCTCTAACGAGTCGCCCATGGGCAGCGCGCTTATGGGGCACGGCGTTGGGGACAGGGTGACTTTCGAGACGCCGGGTGGCGAACTCGAAGTGGAGATCCTCGAAATCGAGTGAGCACCGACGGGAGTGTCCCCGCCCGGCGAGTGGCAATGTCAAGGAGAGCACAATGCGCGAAGAACTGACCGACCAGGAACAGCAGCGCCGGCTGAAACTGGAACGCCTGCGGGACGCCGGCGTTGACCCCTACCCCGCTCGGGCCGACCGAACCCACACGGCAGCCCAGGCCATCGCCGCCCTCAAGGAGCAGCCCAAAGATGCCGAGCCCCTCGCCGTGACGATAGTCGGACGCCTGGACAGCATTCGCGTGATGGGCAAATCGTCCTTCGCCCACGTTCAAGATGGCAGCGGGCGCATCCAACTCTATCTGCGCGTGGACGTCCTGGGCGAAGAGGCGTACACTCACTTCAAGCAGGACCTGGATTTGGGGGATTTCGTCGAGGCGACGGGCGATCTCTTTTACACGCGAACCGGCGAAGCGAGCGTGCGGGTCGAAGCGCTACGGCTCTTGGCCAAAGCCCTCAAGCCCCTGCCCGTGGTGAAGGAGAGGGAGGGAGAGGTCTTTGACGCCTTTGCCGACAAGGAGCAGCGGTACCGCCAGCGCTACGTGGACCTGGCCGTCAACGACGACGTTCGCGAGCGCTTTCGCACGCGGGCGCGGATCGTCTCGGCCTTGCGTAGCTTTTTGGACGAGCGCGGCTTTGTCGAGGTGGAGACGCCCATCCTACAGCCCATTTATGGCGGGGCCGCCGCCCGACCCTTTGTCACCTATCACAACCAGTTGAAACAGCAGCTCTATCTGCGCATTTCCGATGAACTCTATCTCAAACGCCTGATCGTCGGCGGCTTTGAGCGCGTCTACGAGATCGGCCGCGATTTTCGCAACGAGGGCGTCTCGTTCAAGCACAATCCCGAGTTCACCCAGATCGAGTTCTACATGGCCTACGCCGATTACCACGACGTCATGAACCTGGCCGAGCAGATGGTGGCCCACGCGGCCCAAGAGGCGCTGGGCACGACGCGCATCACGTACGAGGGCCACGAGATCGATCTGGCGCCGCCCTGGCGCCGCTGGAAGCTGCGGGACGCCATCCGCGAGATTACGGGCATCGACTACGAGGAGTACCGCGACGCCGACGCCCTGTACCGGGCCATCGTCGACATGGGAGGCACACCCGAGCCCAAGAGTCGGTGGGGTAAACTCATCGACCCGACCCTGGTCAACTACGTGGAGCCCCATCTCATCCAACCTACGTTCCTGTACGACTATCCCGTCGAGGTCTCGCCGCTGGCCAAAAAGAAGGCCGGCGAGCCCGGCACCGTCGAGCGCTTTGAGTTCTTTATCGGCGGGTTTGAACTGGGCAACGCCTTCAGCGAGATCAACGACCCGCTGGATCAGCGGGATCGTTTTCTCGAGACGAGCCGGGCCCTCGCTGCCGGCGACGAGGAAGCCCATCCCCTGGACGGGGATTACATCAATGCCTTGAGCTATGGCATGCCGCCCACGGGCGGGTTCGGCATGGGCATTGACCGCCTGACCATGCTCTTCACCGGCCAAGAATCCTTACGCGAGGTCATCCTCTTTCCCCATCTGCGTAGCAAGGAAAGTTAAAGACGCCGGGAACGCCAAAGGGACAGGCTCAATGCCTGTCCCTTTTTTGATCTTTCCCTCGCTCGCGCTTACCGCTCGGCCTCGGGCACGTCAAAACGATAGCCAACCCCGCGTATCGTGCGCAGATATTTCGGCTCGCTGGGATTGTCTTCGATCTTTTCCCGGACCCAGCGTACGTGCACGCTCAGCGTCCGGGTGTCCCCCATATAGTCGGTCTCCCACACCTCTTTGATCAGCTCCTCGCGGCTGAGGACCTGGCCCGGATGGCTCATAAACATCTTGAGCAAGGCCGTCTCTTTGGGCCGCAGGTGTTTGGCTTCGCCCCGCTTCCACACGGTCCGCGCATCGGGGTCGAGGGACAGGGGGCCGATGCAGATCTCCCGGCTCGTGATCTTTTCCGATACCTTTCGGACTCGATGGAGGAGTTTTCGGGAGGTGAAGGGGGGTGTCATAAACGCGTCCGCTACGAGGCCAACACTGGCATCTTTTTCCTCGATCAACAGGATGGTCGGCACGCCGTCGAGTCGAGACCGGAGGGCGTCGCTGACCTTGTGACCATTGCTGCCAAAGGAAGCCACGTCCACAATCAAGAGGTCGGGCCGGGCCGAGCGGACAGAGCTCGTGGCCTTGCGTTGTGTTCGCGCAACGAAAACCTGGTACTCCTTGCGCTCCAGGCTTGGAACCAATAGGTCGGCGGTGGTGACGTCTTTTTCCACGAATAGGATTCGTAGTCCCATAGATGGCTGTCCTATCAAGACCGGTCAAAGATGGCTTGCCGTCACATGCTATCAAGCGGCTAGCAGGCTGTCGGAGAACCCAGTTCGTAGTGCGCGCTTCTGCGCGCTTCTGCGGCGCTAAAGCGCCTACTACGAGCCCAAGAAGGCTTCTCCGACAAGCTCCTAGTGGGCCAAGGTCTGAGGCAAAATGCAACGGCTACCGTAGCTGTAGAGCGAGCCTCGCATCTTTTAGGGATGGGATCATGGCGACCAACGGCCAGCGAGCCGTTCCATTATACCCGATTTCGGCGCCCCGTGCAACCAGAACCCCATCTGAAACGCATTGCGAGTGGGCGCATAAACGGGTGGAAAAAAGGAGTAGAGGGATTATAAAATGTGAAATTGGGGCGCTGTCTCTCTTTCCAAAAAAAACGGATCGCTGGCTTTTTGGCACAAGGAAACTCGACGATCCAGCGGGCCACGGGTTTGCACAGCCTGCTGGCTCAGGAGCCCGACACGCGCCAATGCTCAAAAATCCACTTCTCTGCCAGCGTAAGCGTAGCGATAGAGTCGCTCGACTTGCTCTTCCTCGGGGAAGCGCAGGCCGATGAGCATAGCGCTGTCGTTGAGGGCGTTTTCGACGAGTCTGGGCAATTGCGTCTCAAAGTCCCCTGCTGAGATGCCAGCCTCTCGCAGAGACAAGGGCTGCCCGATGCGGAGGGCCAGGTCGCGGATGGCCCGCACTAGGGACAAGGCACCTTCGGTTGCATCACCGGCGGGCAGGCCCAGAAAGCGCGCGATGTCGTCGTAGCGGGTATCGAGGCCGCCCCGGATGGTGAATTCGATGGTGTACGGCAAAAAGAGCCCCACCGCCCGGCCGTGAGGGACCGAAAAGAGCGCCCCCAAAGCGTGTCCCATGCCGTGGGCCATGGCTGCCTGGGCATTGCCAAAGCCCAAGCCGGCAATGGTCGCCGCGTTATGCATCCGTTCGCGCGCCTCGTCGTCGTCGCCGCCACGCTCATAGGCGCGGGGCAGGTAGTCAAAGACGAGCTGGATCGCTTTCAGGCACAGGCCGTCGGAAAAGTCATTGTGCCATTGGGACGTGTACCCTTCGACGGCGTGGGTCAGCACGTCCATGCCCGTGTCAGCCGTGATCTGCGGCGGCAGGTCACGGACGAACACCGGGTCTACGATGGCCAGGTCGGGGATGTTCTCGGCGTGCCCCACCGACACCTTGCGGTGCTCCTCCAGGTCGGTGAGGACGATGGGCCAGGTGACCTCGGCGCCGGTCCCGCTGGTCGTGGGGATGGCCATCAGCCGCGCCTTCTGCCGCAGGTCGAGGCGACCCACCGGTGCGACGTCGTCGGGATCCAGGTCGGGCCGTTCGTAGAGGATATAGATCGACTTGGCTGCGTCCAGGCTCGATCCGCCGCCCAGGCCGATGATCCAATCGGGCTCAAACTCCAGGGCTTGCTTTGCTCCCCGCCGGACCGTTTGCAGGGATGGATTCGGCTCCACCTCGGCAAAGACGGCCGTTTGGAGGCCGGCAGCGGCGAGCTGCCCCCGGACTCGATCCACGTACCCCAGCCGCAGGATATTCTCGTCGGTGACGATAAAGGCTTTCCGGCCCTGGAGATCAGCCAGGTAATCCAGGGCCCCCTGGCCAAAGACGATTTCAGGACTACGGAAGAACCACATGGCGCAATCTCCCAAATCCCAACGACCGATGACCAAAACGTTTGGTCATCGGTCGTTGAACGCCCGCCCGCACCTAGTTGCTGGCTTGGGGCACGGCTTCGTTCAAGTCCTTGATCAACGCATCCACGTTGATGCCGTGGGCCTGGGCGCCCTGTTCGACGTTCTCGAACCGGGCGATGGCGCAGCCAAAGCACATCAAGCCGTGCTTCAAAAAGACTTCGATGGTCTGCGGATAGTTCTGCACCACGTCGCCGATAGGCATGTCCTTTTTAATCGTAGCCATTACACTCTCCTTCTTTGGATTTTGACAAACCTCACTCCGGCTAGGCCAATTCTGGCTGGCCGGGATAAACACGATCTTCGAGCTTGGCAATGTAATGCTCCACCTGCATGGCCGCCTTGCAGCCGGCGCCCACCGACGTTGCAATCTGGCGGTAGGTCCAGTCAGAGATGTCGCCTGCGGCCCAAACCCCTTCCACGCTGGTGCGCTGGTCGTCGTCAACCACGACGTAGCCGTGGTCGGTGGTCTCCAACTGTCCGTTCAGAAACTCGATGTTGGGCTCGTAGCCAATGGCGACGAACATTCCCTGGGTGGGAAAGTGCTGCTCCTCCCCCGTCTTGACGTTGCGGACCTGCACGCCGCCGATGAACTGCTCGCCTGTGACCTCGGTGACGACGCTGTCCCACAGAAACTCGATCTTGTCGTTGCGGAAGGCGCGCTCTTGTAACAGCTTTTCCGCCCGTAGCTGGTCACGCCGGTGGATGACCGTCACCTTGTCGGCAAATCGGGTCAGGAACATGGCTTCTTCTACGGCCGCGTCGCCGCCACCGACCATGATGATCTCTTTGCCCTGGTAAAAAAAGCCGTCGCACGTGGCGCAATAGGACACGCCCCGCCCCGAGAACTCGGCTTCGCCGGGGACCCCCAGCTTGCGCGGCGAGGCGCCGCTGGCCACGATGAGGGCCTGCGTCTCGTATTCCCCGCCGTAGGTGACGACCCGGAAGGGCCGCTTGGTCAGGTCTAGGCGGGTGACAATGTCCATGACGACGCGCGTGCCGAAGCGCTCGGCGTGCTGCTTCATCCGCTCGGCCAGCTCTGCCCCTTCGATGTCCTCCGGGAAACCGGGATAGTTGCCGATCTCGCTGCTGATGGCGACCTGCCCGCCCATGGAAGGCCCGGCAAAGAGCAAGGGCTCCAACTGGGCTCGCGCCGTATAGATGGCGGCTGCGTAGCCGGCCGGCCCACTGCCAATGATGATTACTTTTTCCATAGAATGACCTCACTCCTTTGTACTCTCGGGGGGTATTGTACCTCGTTTCATGCACTTTGACAAAAAGCCATCCGGCGGATGCCGTCCGTCCCCCATGCTATAGACGACCTGGCTCAGGGCCTTCTTACCTGAGCCCAGACCGCGTACGGAACCACCTCGTTTCAAAGCACTCTGCTCCAATGCTTTACAAACTCGGGCTTTTCGGGTATAATCGGACAGACACAGGGTCTTGCGGACAAATCGATAGTCCTGCGGACAAATCGATAGTCCTGCGGACAAATCGATAGTCCTGCGGACAAA
>CAYLZO010000083.1:0-7001 GCA_964387775.1 uncultured Anaerolineaceae bacterium | reverse complement strand
AGTCCTGCGGACAAATCGATAGTCCTGCGGACAAATCGATAGTCCTGCGGACAAATCGATAGTCCTGCGGACAAACTGATAGTCCTGCGGACAAATCGATAGTCCTGCGGACAAATCGATAGTCCTGCGGACAAACTGATAGTCCTGCGGACAAGCGCATAGTCTGTCAGACCGTCACCCGTAGGAACCGTCTCTACGCTGCGATCTCGCAACCCCGGGGAAAAGGAGGTTCTGAACCATGGCCTACAGTCTCTTGGGCGCCCACGTGAACTCGACCGTCGGCGGTCTGCCTGAAACCTTCAAGCAATGGAAGCCCCCCCTCATCGTCGTCCTGGACCACAGCGACGTGTGGCACAACGTCAAGGCCGATGCGCCCAACACCGTCTTTGTCGGGCGCATCTTTCAGCCATCGGAACCCGATTTCAACAACCCCAACCTCGATCCCATCCGGGCGGCCCGCGACCACTGCGACGTCATCCTCCCCTGGGCCGAGCGCATGGGCGACACCTACTCCTTCTGGCAGGGCGTCAACGAACCGATCATCCATTCTCACGACGCCATGCAGCGCTGCGCCGCCTTTGACGCCGAGCGAGCCCGCGTGATGGACGGCCGTGGCTTCCGCGTCGTCGTCGGCAGCTTTTCCGTCGGCAACCCCAAGATGGCGTACTGGGAGAGCTTTTTGCCGGCCCTGGAGGCCGCCCGCCAGTTCGACGGCGCCCTGGCCCTCCACCAATATTCGTGGCCGACGATGGATCACAACTGGCCCTGGCTCTCCCTCCGCCACCGCAAGGTCTACGATGGCGCCCCCGACCACGGCTGGGCGGGCCTGCCCGATCACCTGAAGTCACTGCCCCTGCTCCTCACCGAGTGTGGCCTGGACGGGCTCATCGAGCAGGGACACCCGCCCCGGGGCTGGAAGGTGCTCTACGGGGACGATCCCGGCCGCTATTTGCAGCAACTGGCCTGGTACAGCGACGAGCTGGAGCGCGATCCCTACGTCGCCGGCGCGGCCATCTATTGCGCTGCCCCGCCCGACCCTCAGTGGAGCACCTACGACATCTGGCCGGTGCCGGCCCAGACCCTGGCCCAGGAAGCCACACCCATCTACCGCCTGGGCGAGGCCCAACCCGAAGAGCCGCCCGAAGAACCACCCGAGGAGCCGGCCGGGCCACCGGCGGAGCCCCCGGGCGACTGGGAAATGACGGTGGAGCACCGGCCCGGCGCCCGCGTCATCGCCGGCACCTTCCCCCGGACCGGCATCGAGTTGACCGTCACCGACCCGTGGGATAACCCCAGCACGGTGGTCTCGGGCTCCAAGCCCGAGCACGGCGAAGGCGGCTTTGAGGTGCTGGCGCCCCACGCCGTGACCTACACCCTCTCTTTCCTGGACCAGACCTTTGAGGTGCAGGCCCAGGAAGGTACCACCTTTGTCACCTTCAGCGAAGTCGAGGCCCCTGAGGAGCCGCCTGAAGAGCCCCCGGAGGAACCGCCCGAAGAACCACCCGAGGAGCCCCCGGAAGAGCCGCCCGAAGAGCCCCCGGAAGAGCCTGTGGACGACGAAGCCATGCTGGACCAGGTTCTCGAGCGATTGGACCAGATCATTCGCCTGCTGCGAACGCGGGTTTAGGCAAGCCGATCCCTGTCAAGAAGGAGGATTCTAATGGAACAGCCCAAAGTCTTTGACCAGCAGGGCCAGGAACAGGACTGGACCTGGCTCACCGACAACTTTGGCGCCGTCACTTACCAGCGGGCCGAGGTCTCCCAGGGCGTGATCCACGTCTACCGCCTCGTCAAGCTGCAAGAGACCATCGGGCCGGCCACCCAGCTCGTCAACGTGGTGGATCAGGACGGCAATCCCATCGAAGTCGTCAACGTCGTCCGCTACTGGCCCGACGCACCCGATCTGCCGGCCTGGCCGCCGCCCGCCAGCCTGTGGCACGACCAGGGCGTCTTTGGCCCCACCAACGTCAACGGCGACATCGGCTTTGGCATGGGCGGCGGAGACTATTACTTTCCGCCCGACGGGGGCGCCAGCGCCGTCTGGGTCGCCGACCAGGCCGGGCCGTCAGACATTGTCTCCGGGCTGGGCATGTTGGGCGGCACCAACCACCAGCATCTGGACGTCTGTTTTCAGCTCCAGCCTGTCGGCGAGGAACCGCCCGACGACGATGGCCCGCCAGACGACGACGGCCCCCCGGACGAGGGTGAGCCGGGCGAACTGCCCGACGAGCGCTGGCAGGAGCTCTTTGCCAAGCTCGACCTGCTCATCGAGATGCTCGAACGGCGGCTTGACGACCGCTAGGCAAGGTACGGCGTCGGCGTCCGACAGCCCCTGGTCAGATCAAGATGACCAGGGGCTGTTTCGTCGAGCAGATTGCAAAAACATGGCCCTTGTGCTAAACTGTCCCCATGACTACGGTCTTGACTGGAACGCGTGGGCGACGTGTGCATCTCTGGCTGCTCCTTATCACCCTGCTGGCCTTTGGCCTGCGGCTCTATGCCATCGACCGCCAGGACCTCTGGGGCGACGAAGCATTCAGCGTCTGGATGGGCCGCCAGCCTCTGTCCGAGATCGTGGCCGTCGGCGCCGACACCCATCCGCCCCTCTACCTATTCTCCCTGCACGCCTGGCTGCGGATGGCCGGATCGTCGCCCCTGGCGATCCGTTTCCTCTCCGTCCTCTTTGGCACACTGACCATCCCCGTCGTTTACGCCCTGGGCCGCCGCACCCTGGGTCAAACCTCGGGGCAACTGGCCGCGCTCCTGATGGCCCTCTCGCCCGTCCTGGTCTACTATTCCCAGGAGACGCGCATGTATGGCCTGGTGACCCTGCTGGCCGCTGCCTCGCTCTATTGGGTGGTGCGGATCCCAGATCGACCCGGTGGCCCCTGGCCGTACGCGGCCTATCTACTCGTCACCATCGCCCTGGTCTACACCCACTACTACGCCCTGGCCCTGGTCGCCGCTCAAAACCTGGTGCTGCTGCCCTTTTTCGTCGTGCGCCGCCGGTGGCCGGCCTTGCGCCGCTGGATCGCCCTTCAGGCCGCCGTGGTGCTGGCGTACGCGCCCTGGATCGTCGCCCAGAGCCGGTTCCTCGGCGACCGGGCCGGCGCCCGCTTTGGCGAGTGGAATCTGTCCACGGCCCTGCGCATCGCCGGCGAGACGGCCCGCGCCGTGAGCGCCGGGCTGGCCGTCCCGGCCACGGCCGCCTGGGTGATCTCTGGCGTGTTCCTGGCCATCGTCGCCTCGGGGCTCTTTGTTCTGCTCAGCCGGCGTGGGCTCGGGGCCTGGCTGATCGCCGCCCATTTGCTCCTGCCGCCCTTTCTGGCCTGGATCGTCCATCCCATCATGCCCTTTTTCTACCCCCGCTACCTCTTGATCATCGTCCCCGCCTTCTACCTGCTGGCCGCCCGGGGCGTGTTGAGCCTGGGCCGCCTGGGCCGGCCGCTGGCTTTCGGCGGGGCGCTGCTCCTCCTGGCCGGCAGCGCCTACGGGCTGCACGGCTACTACACCGACGAGGCCTACGTCAAGGGCCGCTACGGCCAGATGATGGCCCACGTCGAGGCCCACGCCCAGCCCGGCGACGGACTCATTCTGGCCAACCAACTCCAGCGCCCGCTTTATGAATACTACCAACCGCCGGGCATCGACGCCTACTTTTTTCCCCGGTACGACTATGCCCTGGAGGACCCGCGCACCGCCGCCGACCTGGAGGCCATCGCCGCCGAGCATCCGCGCCTGTGGCTGGTGCGTTTCGGCAACCCGGCCGAGTATGACCCCGGCGGCACCCTGACCCGCTGGCTGGCCATGCACGGCAGCAAGGCCTATTTCGAGGGGTGGCTCGACGCCGACCTGTCCCTCTACGTCATGCAGCCCGCCGCCGAGGCCGACGACGTCCAGCACCCCCTCCGCGCGGACCTGGGCGGCCAGGTCCGCCTCCTGGGCTACGCCCTGAGCGCTGAGCGACTTGCCCCGGGTGACACGCTGCTTCTAACCCTTTACTGGCAGGCGCTGGCGCCGATGGAGAGACGCTACACCGTCTTTACCCACCTCCTGGACACGGAGCAGCACGTCGTCGCCCAGATGGACAGCGAGCCCCAGGGCGGCGGCCTGCCCACCGACCGCTGGACCGTCGGCCAGGTGGTGCAGGACAACTACGCCCTGACCCTGCCCCAGGCGGCCCGGCCCGGCCCCCACCTCCTGGAAGTGGGCATGTACTACCTGCCCACGCTGGAGCGCCTGCCCGTGCGAGACCCCGACACCGGCGAGCCCCTGGGCGACCGCGTCCTCCTGGGCACCGTCAAGGTCGTGGCGCCGTGAACGCCGACCGGGTTGGCCGTCAACGAGGAGTGAGCCATGGATGAATCCAGACGCCAGAACCTGATTCGCGATATCTCTGTTTCTGTGCTTCTTTTGCTCCTGACCCTCGGCTTTTTCTGGCGCGTGCTCCTGACGCCCGACGCCTGGAAGCCGGCGGGCGGCGGCGACCTGGTCTCCTTCCTCTATCCCACCTACCGCTTTGCCGCGGCCAGCCTGCAAGCCGGTGATGGTTCGGCATCGCTCACCACGAGCCTCCCGCTGTGGAACCCCCACCTCTACGGCGGCGCCCCCTTCCTGGCCGACATGCAGACCGGGCTCTTCTATCCGCCCAACCTGCTCCTCTTCCTCCTCGCCCCCAACTTTTCCTACAAGGCGATGGAGTGGCTGGCCGCCTTCCACGTCTTCCTGGCCGGCCTGTTCACGTACTTTTGCCTGCGCTACCTGGAGCCCGGCCGCCCCCTGCGGCGGGGCGCCGCGCTCCTGGGCGCCGTTGCCTTTATGTTCTCCGACATGTTCACCGTCCACTTTGGCAACCTCAACCTCATCGCCGTGGCAGCCTGGCTGCCCCTCGTCTTTTTCCTCTTTTGGCACGCGCTTCGCACCCGGCGGCTGACCTGGGCCATCGGTGCCGGCGCCGTCCTGGGCCTCGCCACCCTGGAAGGCCACCTCCAGATCACCCTCTACATCGGCCTCACCCTGGCCCTGCTAGCCACCCTGGAAGCCATTCGCCGTCCACAATTCACAATTCACAATTCACAATTTGCAATTCGCCTCTGGCCCTTCCTGGCCCTCGCCGTCAGTGCCCTCGTCGCTATCGGGCTCGCGGCCCTGGTGCTCCTGCCGGCCCTCGAGTACACGCGCCTCAGCCCTCGCGCCGGGCTCTCCTATCGCGATGCGGCGCGTTACTCCCTCGTCCCGGCGCTCCTGGGCGAGATGGTGGTGCCCGGCCTCTTTGCCAGCCGCGAGCCGGGCCTCTACTGGGGCGTGTGGGACCGGGTGGCGCCCGGCTACCTGGGCCTCTTTCCCCTCATCCTGGCCGGACTGGCCGTTCTGCTGCGCCGCGGCCGGCGCGTCGGTGCGTTCGTCGTCCTGGCCGTCGTCGCCTTTCTCCTGGCCCTCGGCGGCGAGTCGGTGGTCCACGGCTGGACCTACCTCGTCCTGCCCGGCTTTCGCCAACTGCGCGCCCCGGCCCGCGTCGTCCTCCTGCTCGACTTTGCCCTGGCCGCCCTGGCCGCCCTGGGCCTCGACCGGCTCCTCTCGCCCCTGGAGCGGCGGGCGCGGCGCACGTTTGAATCTGCCTGGCGCGGGCTGCTCTGGCTCGGCGGGGCGGCCGCCGTCGTGGGGGGCGCCTGGGCCTACCTCGCCATCTTTCAGAGCCAGGACCGCGACCCAACCCTCTTTTGGCGGGTGTCGATGGCGGGCAGCAGCGTGATCTGGGCCCTGGTGCTGCTGGCCGCCGGGCTGGCCTGGCTCGCTGCCCGGCGCTCGGGGCGGCTGCGGCGGGGCACGCTGGCCTGGCTGGCCGTGGGTCTCGTCTTTGTCGACCTGGCCTCGGTGGGCGCCTACGCCGACCTGGGCCACCGGCCGCCCACGGCCGGCTTTGACCACCCCCAGGTCGTCGAGTTCCTCCAGAACCAGCCCGGCTTATTCCGGATCGACTCGCGGACCGACGTGGGCGACGTCTGGCAGCCCGACCTGGCCCTCCTCGCGGGCCTCTACGACGTCGGCGGGGTGGACAACCCCCTGGTCGTCGCCGACGTGGCCCGCTACTGGGAGGGGACCGGCGGCCGGTCCTCGCGCCTCTACGACCTCCTCGGCGCGCGCTACGTCATCGGCAGCAAGGGCGTCGTGCTCGACTGGACCAAGTTCAGCCTCGCCTTCGACGGCGACCCGGCCGTCAACGTCTATCGCAACGAGACGGCCCTGCCCCGGGCCTTTGTCGTGCATCGGGCCGCAGTCGCCGCCGGCCCCGAGGACGCCTGGCGCCGAATCCACCAGCCCGACTTTGACCCGGCGACGACGGTCGTGCTCGAAGGCGGCCAGCCCCTGGACGCCGAGCCCCAGGCACCGGCTTCGGCTACGGTGATTCACTACGGGACCGACGCCCTCGAGATCGAGGTCCAGAGCCCGGCCGAGGGCTATCTCTTTCTCAGCGATCCTCACTATCCCGGCTGGCAGGCGGCGGTGGACGGCCAGCCGGCCGAGCTCCTGCCGGCGAATTACGCTTTCCGCGCCGTGCGAATCCCGGCCGGGACGCATCGCGTGACGATGGCCTTTCGGCCGGGCACGTGGCGGGCCGGATTGGGCGTCAGCGCCGTGACGGGGGCCTTGCTCCTCGTCCTGGGCGGCGGCATCTGGCTGCGCAGGCGGCGCTCCGGCGGCTCCTCGGCTACGTGAGCCCTAGACCTTTCGGGTTTGTTGTTCTTGGCCGCTGTTTGGGACTGATATAGCCTGCTACAGTCCCATAGAGCTTTCTCGAAAGACTGAAACCCGAAAGGTCTGGCGCCGAGAGCGTTACACGCTTGGGACACACGAATGTGACGAATGGTCCCCGTATCTTGGCCGTACATAGCGATTACAGTTGATTTCTGGCTCATTGGGGCTGTGCTTCTTTGAACTACCCGGCGGGAAAACTGCCCTTTTTCCCGCCTATCACAAAATATAATTCGGCTCCTTGGCGG
>CAYLZO010000082.1:9752-19448 GCA_964387775.1 uncultured Anaerolineaceae bacterium | reverse complement strand
ATGTAATCCACTTTGCCGCCGATCTCCTGGTCCTTCAGAGCGTCAAAGCTCAGGTAGGCGGTTTGTCCCTCGGCCAGCAGCGCCACGTCCACCTCGTCCACGTTGACTTCCAGGACCAGGGTATCGGTGGCGGCCAGGACGACCGCCGGCCCGCCGGGCGTGGCCCACTCGCCGGCGTTGACGTTCACGGCCAGGACCGTCCCGGCAAAGGGCGCGGTGAGGACCGCATCATCGAGGGACGCCTGGGCCTGGGCCAGCGACACGGCCGCCTGCTCCACCTGGGCCTGGTAGACGGCGATCATCTCCGGGTCGGGCTGGGCTTCCAGGGTGGCGAGTTGGGCCTCGGCCTGGGCCACCTGGGCGGCGGCCGAAGCCAGCTCGCTCGCCGTGGGCTGCTCCAGGAAGGCGGCCAATTGGGCCTCGGCCTGGGCGACCTGGGCGTCGGCGGCGGCCAGCTCGCTCGTGGTGGGCCGGTTGGCCACGGCGTCATAGTTGGCCTGGGCCTGCTCCAGGTTGATGGTGGCGTTTTGTAAATTCAGCGACTCCTGGCGCATGGCCGCGTCGGGCTGGTCCTTGATGCGGTCGTAGGCCGCCTGGGCCTGCTGCACCGAGGCGATGGCGCTGTCCAGTTGCGCCTGGGCCGCCGCCAGGTCCTCCTCGGTGGGGCCGGCGGCGACCTTGTCATAGTTGGCCACGGCGCTCTCCAGCGACGCCCGGGCCGAGGCCAGGTCCTCGTCCGAGGGACCGGCTTCGATCCGCTCGTAGCTGGCCAGGGCGCTGTCGAGGCCCGCCTGGGCCGAGGCCAGGTCCTCCGCGTCGGCCGGCTGCCGGGCCTGGGCCAACTGGGCCTGGGCCGTGTTCAGCGCCGCCTGGGCCGAGGCGACCTGCCACTCCAGCGTCGTGGTGTCGAGTCGGGCCAGGACCGCGCCGGCCTCGACCGGCTGCCCCTCGGCCACCAACACCTCGACCATCTCGCCGCTGGCGGCAAAAGCCAGCGTGGCCTGCCGCTCGGCGACGACGTTGCCCGTGGCACTGACGGTCTCTTCGATGCTGCCCCGGGTCACCGTCGCCGTGGGCGCGGCCGGCTGGGCCTCCGCCGACCGGCTTTGGCGCTGGACGAGGACGATCCCGGCCCCGACCAGCACCAGGGCCAGAAAGACGATGCCTCCGATTTTTAGAATCTTTTTCACGGTTGTTTCCCTCCCATCGTGATGGCTCCATCCTAACAGAAAGTGGGTCCGGGCGGTAGTGCCAACGGTCAGTTCTTGGCCTATGACTTTCGTCATGGGTCCCGGTCGCGCCTCGGCGGTCGATTGGCTGCCAGGCCCAGATGGTGTATAATCAACGTCAATTGGCTTGATAACGAGGAGGGCACCATGTTTCTAGGCAAACCCATCACCGAGATCATCGAACAGCGTTTCTCCTGCCGCACCTACCGGGACACGCCCGTCGCGGCCCGGACTCGGGAGGAGCTAGCGGTCTTTTTGTCGTCGCTGGACACCGGCCCCTTTGGCGCAGCCCCCCGCTTCAAGCTCGTCGCCGCGACGGAGGGCGACGCCGAGGCACTGCGCGGCCTGGGCACCTACGGCTTTATCCGGGACGCCGCCGGATTTATCCTCGGCGCGGTGGGCGAGGGGCCCAAGAACCTGGAGGATTTCGGCTACCGGATGGAGGAAGCTATCCTCTTTGCCACGGCCCTGGGCCTGGGCACCTGCTGGCTGGGCGGGACCTTTACCCAGAGCAGTTTTGCCCGCCGGATGGCGCTCCGCGACGGCGAGTTGATGCCCTGCGTCGTCTCGGTGGGCTACATTTCGGAACAGCGGGGGCTGGTGGACCGCCTCATCCGCCGGGGCGCGGGCTCGCGCAGCCGGCTGCCCTGGGAGCGGCTTTTCTTCGACGCATCCTTTGACCGGCCCCTCTCCCGCCAGGCCGCCGGGGCCTACGCCGAGCCGCTGGAGATGGTGCGCCTGGGGCCGTCGGCGTCGAACAAGCAGCCATGGCGCGTCGTCCGGGGCGTCGGCGCCTGGCACTTTTACCTGCGCCGCACGCCCGGCTACCTGGAGGGCCTGGGCGGCCTCTTTGTCCGGGCCGATTTGCAGCGGGTGGACCTGGGCATCGCCCTCTGCCATTTTGAGCTGACGGCCCGCGAGGCGGGGCTGGCCGGGCGCTGGGCCCTCGACCAGCCGGACGTCGAACCGCCCGACGAACTGACCGAGTACACAGCGAGTTGGATTGAGGGGTGATGGCCTGGACAGCAGCGGATTGACAGGCGTGACAGTCCCTGCTACAATGTCGTCGAAAGGCTTGAGGAGGTGATACCGATGCCGTCTACCACAGTTACACTGCCCGAAAAGCTGGCCGCGGAATTGCAATCGGAGGCCCAAAATCGCCAACTGCCGCTGGACGAACTGGTCGCGGACATCCTGGCCAGCGCGTTTGCTCAGCCCGGCGGGCCATACCATCGAGCGTTAACGGCCGAGAGGCCAGTTCCCGATTCCGAGGAAGAAATTCCCGAGTTCTGGAAGATGGCCTACGCCGTGCCGATACCAGAGCCCCCTCCGCCAACGCCGGAGGGGGACAGGATGGCACTGGCGGCCCTGGATGAACTCCATGGCTTGTTCCCGATTGCTGACCCAGCAGTGGGGCGTTGGATAGCCGAGAGCGAGGAAGCAGCGATCTACAATGCCTACCTGTATGCTGAGGAGTCACCGGAGACCGACGAATGACCTTTGCTGACATCCCCCCGGGCACTCGTCTTTTCGTGGATGCCAACGTGATGAGCTATTACTTTTTGCAGGTTATGCCCTTCTATGACCTGTGTGATCCCCTCTTTCGCAAAGCTGCCAGGCGAGAGGTGTCTCTTCACACTTCGGCCAGTGTGGCCGCCGATGTCGTCCATCGCGCCATGGTGACTGAAGCCATAGTCCGTTTTGGTTTGCAGTCACGTGCCGCCGTCAGCTACTTGAAAACCCACCCCGCTATGGTCCAGCAACTCGAAAAGTACAAACAAGTTCCCGGCTGGTTTACTCGGGCCCGCCTTGACATCTTGCCCGTCACCTACCAGGAGATCCACAGCAGCAAAGAATTCCGCGACGACCATGGCCTGCTGACCAACGACTCGATCATCCTGGCGGTGATGGCCCGCGAAAAGATCGTGGACCTGGCGACCAATGATCCCGACTTTCGGCGAGTGCCCGGCATCCGCCTCTGGACGCCAACCGGCTAGCATGAGCGCCGTCCGGATGGCGAGGGCCATTCTCGCCGTTCTCATCTTCTGTTGCCCCTTCCTCTTCCTTGCAAGCGAGACCTCAGCCGACTCTGCCTCACCCCATTACGCCGGCTGGGCCGTCGAAGCCTACCCCGAAGCCACGGCCGCCGAGATGGAGGCCATTGTGCGTCGCTTGGCCGACAACGGGGCGAACGGTTCCGCTGAGCGTAGTCGAAGCGTGGTCTGGATCGGCCACAACAACCCCGGCGAGGTGGACGCGAGCAAGGTCGAGCCGGGGCTGTCCTACGCCGTCTACGAGGCCTACACCGACCCCGCCGATCCTCGCCACGCCGACGCGGTCGCCATCGTCGAAGCCCAGCACCGGATGCTGGACGCCTGCCGGGCGGCCGGTGTGCGCGCCGTGCTGCCCGTCGGCTACCAGATCCAGATGGGCCGGCGCTGGAACGACGCCCACCCCGATGACCTGCGCCGCGACGCCGAGGGCCGGCCGTTGGACATTTACGGCGGGGGCGTCAGCGCTTCCTTCTACGCGCCCAGCTACCGCCGCGACGTCGAAGCCTATTACCGCTGGATCGACACCGAGTTCGCCCGGCCCTACGCCGACGTGATCCTCATGCTCAACCTGGCCGACGAGCCGCTGGGCGGCGACTATTCGGCCCACGCCGAGGCCGAGTTCCGGCGACGCCACGGCTTGAGCTTTGCCGACGTAGGCGACCCTTCGGCAGGCTCAGGACAGGCTGATCCCGCCCGCCAGCGCCTCCTGGGCGCCTTCCAGTCGCGCTACGTCGTCGAGTACGCGGCCTGGAGCGCCGGGCTGTGGGCCGAACTCCACCCCGGCCTGCCCGTGACCATGTCCTTCGACGGCGCCCAGGCCCGCCAGACCTTCACCCTGCCCGACGTCGAGGCATTGTTCCGCGACACGCCGGACAATTTCGTCGTCACCTTTGACGCCTATCCCCGCGATGGCCTGCCGGACGTGGCCCTGAGCGACGGCGATCTGGTGGGCCTCTTTTTGCTGGCCCGCTCGCTGGGACTCTACTCGGCGCGTTACGGCAAGCCGGTCTGGCTCTGGGCGGCGGCTAATCGCTGGGGCTTGAGCCAGGCCAGCCCCGACCCCGGCACCGTGTCCGACGCGGTAGCCAACGGGCTGGCGCTGGCCCTGCTGGTGCGCCAGGGCGGCGGCGACCTGCAGGGCATCGCCTACTGGAACTACAACGTCAAAGGGCAGGGGCTGTACACGCCCCCAGGGCGTACCCACGACACGGCCTACGACGTGGAGACGATGTTCGAGCAGGTGTCGGCGGCGCTGCCCACGCTGCGGCGGCTGATGGCCGCGCCGCCGGGCCGTCCCGAGGTGCTGATCCTGGCCCCACCGGCCCGCGCCCACGAGGCCATCGGCGCCGAGCGGGCGGCCGTCATCCTGGAGGCGGTCCAGCCCTTCGAGCGCCTGGCGGTCCTGGCCAAGGCGGGGCTCGGTGCCGCCGTGGTCGAGTCGCTGGATGGCTGGCCGCTGGACGGCGTGCGGACCGTGGTCGCGCTGTCGCCCTCGGTCGAGCATTTTTCGGCGGGTGATCTGGCGGCGCTGCGCGGATTTCTGGCGCAAGGTGGCCGGGTCGTCACCTCGCCGGGGGTGGGGGCGGCGCTGGCCGACGCGGTCGATGCCGAACCGGAACTCGTCTACGGCGGATTGGTGGAGCAGCGGGGGAACCTCTACCTGGCCCAGAAGGGCATCGCCGTGCTCTTTGAGGATGCCCGCCACGAGGTCCTGGCTCCCTTCTGGCGCGAGGTGCTGGGGCTGGAGCGGCCCCAGCCCGGCTATCGCATTGTGACCGATCGCTACGCGTTCCACTACCACCTCGGCCCGGAGCCGGCGGCCGTGACGCTGAGCCTACCCTTCGCCGCCCACGGCCACCGCTACGACGCCGAGGCCCGGCCCGCCCAGCGGCTCTACGGCTCGCGCCTGGCCGTGACCCTGAAGCGGCGCGAGTACGTCTTGCTCGCGCGCGACCGGCGTGCCTGGCCCTGGATCGTGTAACTGGGAGCGCGCCCGTTTTTGCCAAGGGACCGCAGGTGAGATACAATAAGCCCTCGTAAACCCATTGATGAGAGAAAGGATCGACACATGACCGAGCAACCCTACGACGTCGTCGTCATCGGCGGCGGGCCGGGCGGCTACGTGGCCGCCATCCGCGCCGCGCAACTGGACCTGAAGGTCGCCCTGGTCGAACAGGCCGAGATCGGGGGCGTGTGCCTGAACTGGGGCTGCATTCCGACCAAGGCCCTGCTGCGCAACGCTGAGGTCATCTCGCTCCTGGGCCAGGGCCGGGAATTTGGCTTTTCCCTCGACGGTTTCGAGGCCGATTACGGCGCGGCCGTGGACCGCAGCCGCAAGGTCTCAGAGCGCCTGGTCAAGGGCGTCAGCGTGTTGATGCGCGAGAACGAGGTCGAGGTCGTCGAGGGCCGGGGCGTGCTCAAGGCGGCCGACACCGTCGAGGTGGCGTTGAACGGCGGCGGCACGCGGACCCTCACGGCGCGCAACGTCATCCTGGCCACCGGCGGGCGGCCGCGGACCATCCCCGGCATCGAGCCTGATGGCGACCGGGTATTCACCTACCGCGAGGCCATCGTCCTGCGCGAACTGCCCGCCTCGGTCGTCGTCGTCGGGGCCGGCCCCATTGGCATGGAGTTTGCCCACGTCTGGCAGGCCTACGGCGCCGAGGTGACCGTCGTCGAGATGTTGCCTCGGGTCGTGCCCCTGGAGGACGAGGAGGTCAGCGCCGTGGTGGCCCGGGCTTTTAAGCGGCGCAAGGTCAAGATGTTGACTTCGACCCGGGTCGAGGGTGTGGAGACCACGGACGGCAGCGTAACGGTCCGCGTTTCCAGCGAAAAAAAGGGCGAGCAGACGCTGGAGGCCGAGCGGGTGTTGCTCGCCATCGGCGTGCAGCCCAACAGCGAGGACCTGGGCCTGGAGGCGCTGGGCGTCGAGTTGGACCGAGGCCACGTCGTGGTGGACGAGCAGATGGAGACCAACGTGCCCGGTCTCTATGCCATCGGCGACGTGACGGGCAAGCTGCCCCTGGCCCACGTCGCCTCGGCCCAGGGCATCGTCGCCGTCGAGGCCATCGCCGGCGCCGAGCCCCGCCCCCTCAACTACGAAGCCCTGCCGCGCTGCACCTACTGCCAGCCGCAGGTGGCCAGCTTTGGCCTGACCGAAGCAAAAGCCCGGGAGCACGGCCACAGCGTCCAGGTCGGCAAGTTCTTTTTCCTGGCCAACGGAAAAGCGTTGGGCCTCGGCGAGCGCGACGGCTTTGTCAAGATCGTGGCCGACGAGGTCAGCGGCGAGATCCTGGGCGCCCACCTGGTCGGCCCGGAGGTGACCGAGCTGCTGCCCGAGCTGGTGCTGGCCCGCACCTGGGAGCTGACGCCCGACGAGATCGCCCGCGCGGTCCACGCCCACCCCACCCTGAGCGAGGCGATCATGGAAGCCGCCCACGGCGTCTTTGGTCAGGCGATCCACGCCTGAAGGTCTGGGCCGGCCCAAAAGGAATAGCGGAACGGGCGAAACTATGCTATAATGGTCTACGAGCGCCGACGATACCCGACAAACCAGACAGGGAGGAAGAGACAATGACACCTGTAACAGTTGCTTGCATCCAGCCGCGCATGAGCGTTATGGAAGCCCGAGAGGATTTCGAGCGGGAAGCACGCCGCTTCCTGCGCCAGGCCCAGGCCAAAGGGGTCCAACTGGCGATTTTCCCCGAGTTTACGGGCATCATGCTGACCACCCCGCTCATTTCCAACGTCAAGTTGGGCCTCATCAAGCGGGTGGCCCGGGGCAAACGGGCCGAGGCCGGTTTCGTAGCCCAGCGGCTGGCCGGCGTCTCGGGGGCGGCCGCCGGGGCGTTGGGTGGCGGCTTTCGGGGCAGCCTGAACCGGCTCCTGCAAAAGAATAGCGCCGCCCTGCACGACTATTACGTCGAGACCTTCAGCAGCCTGGCCCAGGAATTCGGCACGGCCATCGTGGGCGGCAGCCTCTACCTGAAGGACCCCGAGACGGGGTCGGTGCGGCACCGGGCCTACGTCTTTGCCGAGGATGGCGAGGTCCTCGGCTATCAGGACAAGTTCAACCTGGGCGCCGACGAGCGCGACCTGGCCACGCCGGGCAGCAACCTGTCGGTCATCGACACCGGCCACGGGCGCATCGGCATCCTCATCAGCCAGGACGCCATGTATCCCGAGCTGGCCCGGGGGCTGGCGATCCAGGGCGCGGACTTGTTGATCGGCCTGGTGGCCAGTCCCGGTGCGGCCCAGGCGGCCGCGATCCGCAACGCGCTCTCCGTCCGGGCCGAAGAAAACCAGATCTTTGCCGCCGCCAGCTTTTTGCTGGGGCCGAACGTCCTGGGCCAGGAGAACCGGGAGAACTATTACGGCAAGTCGGCGCTGCTGGCGCCCATCTCGCTGACGCTCCGGGGCGATGGCATTATCCTCGAGGCGGGCAGCGACCGGGCCGAGAGTTTCGTGGCCACCGAGCTGGACCTGGAGGCCCTGGAGGAGTTGCGCGAGACCAGCCGCTTCCGCCCCCGCCGGGAGATGCACCTGGGCAACCTCGGGCCGGTCCTGGCCGAGATGTACGACCGGGGACTGAGCATCGAGGACGCCCTCGGCCAGCGCCTCGCCGCGCCGCCCGAGCCGGCGCCGCCGGAAGAGATCCGCCTGGAGCCCGACGTGGCGGCACCGCCTGAGCCCGAAGCGCTCGACCTGGAGATTCCCGATGCGCCCGTGGCCGAGGAGATGCTGCTGTCCGAAGCACCTGAAGAAGAGAAAGAAGCAGAAGAATAGGGGCAATCATGGCCGGGATTCTGGGACTCGTCGGCTCGGCGCGGCCCTGGGGCAACTCGGACCTGCTGGTGCGCCAGGCGTTGCAGGGCGCCCAGGCCGAGGGGGCGGCGGTGCACATGGTGCGCCTGACGGACCTGCACCTGGAGTCGTGCACCGGCTGCCTGCGCTGCGTCATCGGCGGCAAGCCTTGCCCCCTGGACGACGACATGGCCTGGCTGACCGAGACGATCCGGGCCGCCGAGGGGCTGGTGCTGGCCGCGCCGACCTACTTTTTGGGACCGGCGGCGGTGATCAAGCTGGTGCTCGACCGCCTGTTGATAGAGACCGGGCGCGTGGAGGAGGCGTTTCCGCCGCCGCGACCGGCCCTGACCCTTGCCACCGCCGGCCTGGAGGGCTGGCGCGGCGTGACGCTGCCCTACCTCAACGCCCTCGTCGCCGCCTTTGGCTATCGGTCCATCGAGAGCTTGATCGCCGTGGCCCCCGGTCCCGGCGAGGTGCTGCTGGACGAAGCGCTCATAGCGCGGATCCACGAGGCGGGCCGCCGCCTGGGGCGCGGCGAGCTGGAACCGGCGCCCGCTCCGGCCAACGTCTGCCCCGTGTGCCGCTGCGACGCCTTTGTGCTGGACGGCGAGCGGGCCGTCTGTCCCATCTGCGCCCGCGAGGCGACCGTGCGGCACGGGGAGGACGGCGTGCGGATCGAATTCGATCCGGCCGAGGCCGACGATCACCGCTGGACGCCGGAGCGGCTGCGCACGCACGTGATCGAGTGGGTGATGGCCACCGGGCCGCGATTCCTGGCCAATCGGGCCGAGATCAAGGCCCGGCGCAAGCCCTACCGGGCGCTGGACGTAGACTGGCTCTGCCCGCCCTCGCCGGAAGAGGACTAGAGAGAGGCTGTGATGAAGAGGATGGCGTTTCTGGTCGGCACGCTGCTGCTGCTACTGTCGGCCCTCGGCTGCGACCTGGACTTGGAGTGAAGGCGCCCCGAGAGCCCATGCCTGACACCGACGCCCTGACCACCTTGCTAGACGCCAGCCGCGCGCCCCTGCGCGACTGGCCGGCCCGCCATCCCGGCCGCCGGGCGATGGGCTACCTGTGCAGCTACGTCCCCGAGGAGATCGTCCACGCCGCCGGATTCACGCCGGTGCGGGTGCGGGGCAACAGCGCCCCCCTGCGCCACGCCGACGCCCACCTCCAATCCTTCACCTGCGCCCTGTGCCGCAGCACCCTCGACCAGGTCCTGGGCGGCGAGCTCGATTTCCTGGCAGGCACGGTTTTCGCCCACACCTGCGACGCCCTGCAGGCCCAGGCCGACCTATGGCGGATCAACACCGAGGCGGCCCACTTTGTAGACACCGTCATGCAGCCGGCCCACCTGGGCATCCCCGCCGCCCGCCCCTACCTGATCGCCGAGCTGGACCGCTTCCGGCAGCGGCTGGCGGCCTTTGCCGGGACCGACATCACCGACGACGACCTGCGGGCCAGCCTGGCCCTCTACGACGAGACGCGGCGGCTGGTGGGCGAGCTCCAGCGGCAGCGCGACCGTCTGGGCGCGGCCCACTTTTTCGCCGTCCTCGACGCGGCCCAGGTCCTGCCCCGCGAGACGTTCAACTCGCTGCTGGCCGAGT
>CAYLZO010000082.1:0-9742 GCA_964387775.1 uncultured Anaerolineaceae bacterium | reverse complement strand
GAGTCGCTGGCCGATCTGGCGGCCGAGCCGCCCCCGGCGCCCCGCCGACAAGCGCGCCTCTTCCTCGTGGGCGCCGTGCTCGACGAGCCGCGCCTGCTGGGGCTGGTGGACGACCTGGGCGCCCAGGTGGCCGGCGACGACCTGTGCAGCGGCAGCCGCCACTTTCTGAACCGGCCTTCTGTCGGCCATGCCGAAGCCGACCCCCTTGCCGCCCTGGCCGACTATTATCTGGAGCGCCCGCCCTGTCCCACCAAGTACCACCCCGCCCACGAACCCGGCGCACACCTCCTGGACCAGGTCCGCCAGGCCCGCGCCGAGGGCGTGGTGTTCGTCGCCGAAAAGTTCTGCGAGCCCCACGCCTTTGACTACACCCGGGTCCTGCCCGCGCTGGACCGGGCCGGCGTGCCACACCTCTTGCTCGAAATGGAGCAGACACCCAGCCTGGAAGCGCTGCGTACCCGGCTCCAGGCGTTTGTCGAGATTCTGTAAATCCATTGCACTCTGCCCTACCACTGGGGCCCGATACACTTCTGTTGCCCCAAGTCATCGCAGTCCAGCAAACCTGTCTCGCCGATCCTGTGATCGGACGATGTTCGGACGCCACTCGGATGCTCCAAAGACGCCAATATGCTAGACTGGAGGCGGATTCAGAATCCGCCACGAGTGTACCAAGCTCAAGGGAGGTGTGTGATGTACAGATGATGGCCGTTCAACCTAGATACTCTACAATTCAAGGGGAAAGGAGTTGCAAGATGAGAAAGCAATGGATTCCTGCCAGTATATTGGTTCTAGGCCTGTTGTGGGCCTTGGCCGCCGGACCCAGCCCCCTCTCAGCCGGCCCCCAGGACTTTGACGGCGACGGCTACTGTGACCTGGCCGTCGGCGTGCCATACGAAAACGTTGGGTCCACCACAGACGCCGGCGGCATAACGGTCATCTACGGCACGTCCAGCGGGCTCACCGGCACAGCCGACGAGTACTGGCAGCAGAACTACCTGGACGGCAGCAATGCTGAACCCTACGAGTATTTCGGCAGAGCCCTGGCCGTGGGCGACTTTGACGGCGATGGCTATTTTGACCTGGCCGTCGGTGTGCCCCATGAGGACGTGGGCAGTGTGAATCAGGCCGGTGCGGTGAACATCATCTATGGCACCAGTGTCGGCGGCCTCGATGTGGCTGGCAACCAATACTGGAACCAGGACGAATCGGGCATGGGCGGCGCCGCCGAGGAAGACGATCACTTTGGGTGGGCCCTGGCTGCCGGCGATTTCAACGGCGATGGCCACGACGACCTGGCCATTGGCATCCCCGACGAGGACATCGGTTCCGTGGTGGACGCCGGCGGCGTAATGGTCATGTACGGCTCGGCCAGCGGGCTCACCGCGGCGGGCACGGTCATGAACCAGGAAGGCGCGGCCGAGACCGGCGATCAGTACGGAAAAACCCTGGCCGCCGGCGACTTTGACGGCGACGGCCACGATGACCTGGCCGTGGGGGTACCCTTGGAGGATCTGGGAAGCATAACGAACGCAGGCGCCGTGGAGGTCTACTGGGGCAGCGCAGGCGGGCTCACCACTCGCGTAAGCAATGACTTCTGGCACCAGGACCGTTCGGGCGTTGCAGACACGGCTGACGAGGGCGATCTCTTTGGGTCAGCTCTGACCGCGGGCGATTTCGACGGCAACGGCTATGCCGACCTGGCCGTAGGTGTGCCCTATGAAGACGTCAGCAGCCCGGCAGTTGAGAACGCCGGGGCGGTGAACGTCCTGTACGGCTCGGACACCGGGATCACCGGTTCAGGCAGCGATTACTGGCACCAGGACAGTGCGGGCATCGGCAGCCTCTGTGAGGACGATGATCGCTTCGGGTTCGCCCTTACCGCTGGCGACTTTGACGGCGATGGCTACACCGACCTGGCCGTGGGAGTGCCCTACGAGCACTGGAACGATCCGGACACCGGCATCGTGCAGGTTTTGTACGGCACGGCTGACGGTCTTTCCGCAGTGGGAGATCAGTTGTGGCGTCAGGACGTCACAGGCATTGAGGGGGGGGAGGAAGCCGATGATCGGTTCGGGTATGCCGTGGCTGCTGGCGACTTTGACGGCGACGGCTATACCGACCTGGCCATCGGCGTTCCATACGAGTCTGTCGGAACCGAAAACCAAGCTGGCGCCACGAATGTCATCTATGGCTCGGCTTCCGGGCTCACCGCTGCCGGCGACCAGCTCTGGTACCAGGGCAACAACGGCCTTCAGGGAACGCCCGAGCTCGGCGATCGATTTGGCTGGGCTTTGGCTGCCCTCCCCCGCCTCCCGGAGCCCAATACCATCTATCTGCCGGTGATACTGCAGAACGATCACTAGCAACGCCGAGCCCCAGGGGCAAAGCTCCTTCGCCCCTTCGACTTTGTTCAAGTCGAAGGGGCGTTTTTCGGTTAGGCGCAACCTTCCCCTGTACGAAGCGTATAACCCACGGACGCCGCGCCCCCCCTTAATCCCCCTCCGTTCCATGGGGGGAGATCTGACCCTCCCCCCCTGCAAGCGAAGCGCAGCGGGGGGGGACAGAGGGGGGGCGATTTTACTCAACGCAGCACTTGTGCTATACTAATGACGATGATGAACGAAATTCCGTTGGAACGACCCTACACGCCCGAATTCGTCGAGGCGCAGCGTAAGGAAGCGGGCTTTTGGCGCACCCTGTGGCGCATCGTGCAGATCCTCCGAGTGCTCCTCGTCGGACTCGTGTACCGAACCATCGACCGCTGGCAGTGGACCTATCGCCGGAGAGCAGCGGATGAGACGGTCGAGGATCGGCAGCGGCGCCGCGCCGCGTGGCTGCGCGACCGCATCGTCGAGCTGGGGCCGGCTTTCGTCAAGGTCGGCCAGGCCCTGGGCACGCGACCCGACCTGCTGCCCCTGGTCTACGTCGAGACCCTGGCCACCCTCCACGACAAGCTGCCCTCCTTCCCCGACGAGATCGCCTACGGCTTTGTCCAGGAGGAGCTGGGCTGGCTGCCCGAGACCCTCTTTGCCGAGTTTGACCCCGAACCCTACGCCGCCGCCAGCCTGGGCCAGGTCTACCGCGCCGTTACGTTCGAGGGCGAGGAGGTGGCCGTCAAGGTCCAGCGACCCGACCTGGTGCGCGTCATCAGCCTCGACCTGGCGCTGGTGCGCCGCGTCGCCTCCTTCATCGAGAGATTTCCGCGCCTGAGCCGGGGCCAGCCCTGGGTCGACCTGGTGGACGAGTTCGGCACCAAGCTCTTTGAGGAGCTGGATTACGTCCACGAGGCGCACCTGACCGAACAGTTCCGGGCCAACTTTCAGGACGTGCCCGGCGTCGAGGCGCCCCGCGTCTACTGGCAATTCAGCAGCCGCCGCGTGCTGACCACCGAGTTCATCCGGGGCCTCAAGGTCACCGACAAGGAGGCCCTGGAGGCCGCCGAGGTGGACGTCCACACCCTGCTCAGCCAGGGCGTGCGCTCCAACCTCAAGAGCCTGTTCGAGCACGGCCTCTTTCACGCCGACCCACACCCCGGCAACCTGCTGGTCCGCCCCGAGGACGGTGCCCTCGTCTTTCTCGATTTCGGCATGATGGGCGTGCTCGGCCCCGACGAGCAGCAGCGCATCGTCGAGATTTTCGTGGACGTCATCAACAAGCGGCCCGAGAATCTCAAGGAGAACCTCTTTGCCCTCGGCTTTTTGCGCAGCGATGCCCGCTGGGAGGAGCTGCTGCCCGTGGCCCTCGACCTCTTCCAGTCCCTCTTTGGCGCCGCCGAGCAACTCTACACCTTCCAGGACGTGACCAACAGCTTTGCGCCGCTGCTCTACGAGTTCGAGTTCCGCATCCCGGTCAATTTCGCCCTCATCGTGCGGGCCATCATGACCCTGGAGGGCATCAGCCTGCAGCTCGACCCCGACTTTGACATCTGGGCCGTGACGGCGCCCTACGCGGCGCGCATGATGCTGACCATTCCCAACCCGGCCCTGCGCCAGCGGCTCCTGGCCGAACTGCTGACCGACGAGGGCGGGCTCGACTGGCAGCGGCTCCAGGACCTGGCCAAGCTGGCGGCCCACGACACCGCCTTCCGCCTGGAGACCGAAGGGCTGGCCGAGCCGGCGCTCGACATGCTGCTGGCGCCCGAGGGGGCCGACCTGCGCCGGGCGCTCGTCGCCGACCTGGTGCGCGATCCCGATTCGGCCGGGGACCGCATCGGCGCCCTGGGGCCGCTGCTGACCAGCGACTCGTCGCTCTCGGGCCGCGCCATCCTCGACAAGTTGATCGCCTTCCTCATGTCGCCGGAGGGGGCCGAGACGCGGCAGCAACTGGCCGCCGGCCTGGGCGACAATGGCAGTTTCGACCTGGTGCGGGTCATGGACCTGGCGGGCATGGCGGGCCGGCTCCACCCCGAGTTCCGCACGGGCACCCTGCTGCGGGCCCTGGGCGGCTACCTCTGGTCGGAGGAGGGCAAGCCGGCGCGCAACGAGATGCTCAGGGCCGGCGCTGAGCGCTTGGTCGGCGGGCTGGCCAAGGCTCTGGGCCGCCTGGCCAAACCCACCCCGCCGCCCGGCCAACAGAAGGCCGTCCTGGCCGAAGGGGAATAAAAAGCCTTGCGAAGGCTGGCTTGGGCGAGAGCGAGCGCCCTTGTGTACTAGATCGTCACCCGATCCTCTTCTTTGACCAACTCCTTGCCCGTCAGCGCCATGAACACATCCTCCAGCGTCGGCTCGTGGCCGTTGCTGCCGGGAACGAGTTTTTTGAGGCCCGCCGGCGTGTCCAGGGCCACGACCTTGCCCTCGTCCAGGATGGCGATGCGGCCGCAGAGGGCCTCGGCCTCGTGCATGTCGTGGGTCGTCAGCAGGATCGTGGCGTCGTGGGTGTCGCGCAGCTCCTCGACGAAGGCCTGTACCTCCCGCTTGGAGCGGGGATCGAGGCCCGTCGTCGGCTCGTCGAGTAGCAGCAGCGTCGGCTGCGAGAGGAAGGCGCGGGCGATGGCCACCTTCTGCTGCATTCCCCGCGACATGTCCTCCAGCGGCCCCAGGATCTCTTTGTCCTTGAGCCCCAGCCGGTTCAGGATCTCGAAGGCTTGCTGGCGCACGTCCTTGCCCGACACGCCATAGAGCCGCCCGGCGTACATCAGGTTCTCCAGCGCCGACAGCTTTTTGAAGAACGCCGCGTCCACCGACACCCGGTTGATCAGCCGCTTGACGGCCATCTCGTCGCGGGTCACGTCCAGGCCAAAGACCTGAATCTCGCCCTCGTCGGGCACCAACAGCGTGGCGACGAGGCGGATCAGCGTGCTCTTGCCCGAGCCGTTGGGACCCAGGATGCCAAAGATCTCGTTGCGGCGGACCTCCAGGCTGACGTCGTTGACGGCGACGACGCGTTTGGGCTCAGCTTGTTCCTTGCCGTTTTCTCTGCCCAGGCGGTGCTGCAACCGGCTCAGGATCGAGCGGCCGCCGTCGCGGCCAAAGGCCTTGGTCACGGACTGGACCGAAAGGGCTGTTTCATTTTGTGATAAACTCGGACTCATGGTGACACCTCCTACCTCGTGAGTCATGGTCGGCGGGTGACGAGGGAAAGCTTCTCTCATCACCGGATCCAGGATTCAACAAAAAAGCTGCGAGCGTTCGTTGGATGCCCACAGCTTTCAGCCCGCTTGACGCGGCGAGATACGAGGATCAAAAAAGCCGTGGGCTCCGGTCGCGGTGGCCCACGGCTGACGTTATGTTAATATTTGTCAGGGCGCACTACGACAAGGCAGGGCGAACCCACCAACGGGTTCGCGCCGGATGCGGATGTAGCCAATTGCGATTGCCATGTGCACCTTTCGTTCCTTTCTGCAAATTTCGCGGCGAGAGTATAACACACGCCCCCCCGGGTGTCAAATCACCGTTGGGCGTGGACCATCATCGCCGCCCGAAAAAGAGATCCCACCAGCTATCCCGGGGTGAGACTGGCGCCGGGCCGGCGCCAGCGTCCTCCTCGCTCGGGAGGGCAGCAGCCGACTCGGGCGCAACGATGACGACCGACTGCTCACCCTCCTTGGCCAAGCCGTTCTCCCGCGCCCATTCCTCGGCAGCCTGGGGCGATTGGACGTAGGCCCGGCGCATCTCCAAGTCTTGCTGTTTCTGCAGAGCCAGTTCGATTTCTGCATCGAGTTGTCGCAACTCCTCGCGCCGCTGATAGTGGACGGCCAGTTGGCGGGCGAAATCGGCCATGAGGTAGACGATCACAATCCCCATGAGGAGGAGTAGAAATTGGTTGATGAGTATCCTTCTACGGGCTTTGGCATTAATCATGGGCGCCTCCGCTACCCAGTGTACCCCATCTCCACCGGAAAGTCAAATGGATGAAAAAAGACAAGGGATGGCGTGGGGGTCCCCCCACGCCATCCCTTGCTTCGACTCACAAACAAAAAGCCCGGCCCTCTTGGGCCGGGACTTGGTGCCGAAGGTGGGAGTTGAACCCACATGGGCATAAAGCCCACTGCGCCCTGAACGCAGCGCGTCTGCCTGTTCCGCCACTTCGGCACGCAACCATACTCTACCACTACTCGCCTCGATTGTCAAGCTCACTTTCATCAACGGCCACTTCTTCCATCTCGATGTACCACTCGTGCACGTTGCGAAAACGATCGCTGGTGTGCAAAAGGGGCGAGAGTTGGACGTCATGTACCTGGGTATCCACAGCATAGGTGTAGATGGGGTAGTAGAGCAGGAGCGAGGGGACCTGCTCGGCAAAGATCTGCTGAAAGGTATGATACAGCTCAGTGCGACGTTCCAGGTCGATGGTGCTCCGACCCTCCTCCATCACCACGTCGGCCTCCTCGTCGGCGAATCCGGCAAAGTTCTGGCCCGGCGCCTCGGCCTGGGTGGAGTGCCACAGCGGGTAGGGGTCGGGATCCGCGGTCAGGCCGATTTCGATGAGGACTGCGTCAAAGGCCCGGTCCCGGACATAGATGGGGATGCGGGAGCCATTCTCAGCCTGGACGGTGACGTCCACGCCCACCGCCCGCCACTGCTCGCTGAGAGCATTCGCCATCTGCACCATGGTCGGATCGTCGGCCACGATGAGGGCAAAGACCAAAGGCTGCCCATCCTTGTCGCGGATGCGGTCGGCGTCGCTATCCACCCAGCCGCTGGCATCCAAGAGCCCAATGGCCCGCTCGGGATCGTAGCGATATTGGCGCACGCCGGGATCGTAGGCCCAGCTCACCGGCAGGACGGGGCTGTCAGCGATCAGGCCTTGCCCGCCCAGAACGCGGTCGATCAGGCTTTGTCGGTCCAGGGCGTAGAGCAAAGCCTGACGAACCTCAACCTCATCGAAGAAGGGCAGGGCTTCCCGCTGCAGGTTCAGGTAGACGATGCCGTAGCCAACCGATTGGGCGGAATAGAGCTGCAACGAGGGGAGATCGGCCAGGGTGGGGAGCGTGTCTGGGCTGGGAGGATGGAAGCCGTGGATCACCCCGCGCTGGTAATCGGTCAACAGACCGTCCCAATCGCCAAAGAGCCAAAACTCCAGCTTTTCCAGGTAGGGCGCCGGCCCCCAATAGTCGGGGTTGGCCGCCAACACCACCCGGTCGGGGGAGATGCTCTCGACCGTGAACATGCCGGTGCCCACGGGCCGTTCGGTGGAGAATTCGTGGCCGGGCAGGTCGGCCGCCGGGACGTTGCTGAGCAAGTGGGCCGGCAAGAGGCCGATGGTCGTGTAGTACATGAAGGAGGGAAAAGGTTCTTCGAGGACAAAGCGCACGGTGTAATCGTCGAGTTGCTCGACGGTCACGTTGCGCCACAGCTCGCGCAGGGCCGGCGCCCCGCGATAGTTAGGGTCCTGGATGGCCTGAATGGTAAAGGCGACGTCGGTAGCCGTAAAGGGCGCGCCATCGTGCCAGGCTACCCCTTCCCGCAAATAGAACTCGTAAACCGATCCGTCCTCCGAGATCTCCCAATCTATGGCCAGCGAGGGCGAGATCTGGCCCGTGGCATCCAGGGTCGTCAAACCGTCAAAGACCAACGCCCCCAGGTCTTGATCGACCGGGTTGGCCTGCACGACGAGGGGCGCCAGGATCGGGTTGATGACCTCTGAATAGCCCAGGACGCCTTCGACGTAGGTGCCCCCCCGGGCCGGCACCTCCACTGTCGCCACCTCTGTGACGAGCTGGGATAGAACGAGAAAGACCAGGACGATCCCCAGCAGGGCCAGGATCGCCTGCCAGAATACGGAGCGGGTCACACCAAATCCTTCTAGCGAGACGAAGGGTGTTCCCGGGCCGGCGTGGGCCGAGGAACACCCTCAGATCCGTCGTCAGACGATGGGGCTTGTCAGGCGACCAAGACGCTAATGATCGAAATGATAAAGAATACCACAGCCAGACCAACGGTGACGTTGAACAGGGTCTTTTCAACGCCCCGGCGGGTGCGGTAGACACCGCTGCCCTCGCCACCGAAAATGCCCCCCAGGCCGCCCTGTCCCTTGGCCTGGACGAGGATGATGGCGATCAGCGCGATGGAAATAATAATCTGAATGATCTGTATGTACGGCAAGATACCAGACACGATACGCCTCCGTTTCGTTACAAGACTCGATGTCGGGCGATTATACCACGTTCCCCCACGCCTGGCAAATGAGACCGGGAAGCAAGACCTGACCAGATTGACCGACCAGTTGTCGCCTAGACAAAAGCAATTTGTGAAAACAGCTCCCCTGGCGTACAATGGAGGCCGACAGGAAGGGGGGAACCCATGCCCGAATTGCCCGATCTAGAAGTCATCCGCGAATTCCTGAAACCACACCTGGCCGGTGCGCTCATCACGGCGGTCGACGTGCGGCGGCCGCTGTTGGTTCGCAACCTGCTGGGCGGTGACCTGCCGGAGCACCTCGTCGGGCGGCGGTTTGCGGGCGTGGACCGCCGGGGCAAGTTTCTGCTCCTGCCCCTGGACGGCGGGGCGACGCTGGTCATCAACCCCATGCTCGCCGGACGTCTCCGCTACGGCGAGCCCCTGGACCGCGACAGGGTCCGGGACGCGTTGGTCATCACCTTGAGCGAGGCCGACGAGGAGACACGCAGCCGCGAGCTGCGCTACCACGACGCCAAGGACATGGGCAAGATCTATTTGATCGACGACTTGAGCCAGGTTCCGACCTTTTCCGAGCTGGGGCCGGATGCCCTCGATCCGGCCCTGACGCTTGACGTCTTTTGCCAGCGCCTGAAGCAGCGCCGGGGCGAGATCAAGGGCGTGCTGACCCGTCAGTCGTTCGTGGCCGGTATCGGCAACGCGTATGCCGACGAGATCTGCTGGCAGGCCGGCGTCTATCCCTACCGCCGCCGCCCCAGTTTGAGCGACGACGAGGTCGTGGACCTCTACGAGGCTATGCGCGCCGTGCTGGCCGAGGCCATCGAGACCCTGCGGGGGCAAGTGGGCCAGGCCATCGATGTGGAAGTGCGCGACTTTTTGGCCGTCCACGGCCACGCCGGCGAGCCCTGCCCCCGCTGCGGCAACCCCATCAGCAAGGTCACCAAATCACGCCGCACGACCAACTTTTGTCGCGTCTGCCAGCCAGGGCTGATGGTCGGGCGCCGCTGAGTTTGGCATTTTCCGCTGGGCCGGTTGCGCTTGCCGTCCTTCTGCTTTTCAAGTATAATGATGGGTAGTGGTTATGTAGTAAGTGATAATGTGGGGGACGTCCCCCACATTATCCGCAGGACTATCCGTTTGTCACTTACCGTGTTACCACTACCTAA
>CAYLZO010000081.1:4735-19516 GCA_964387775.1 uncultured Anaerolineaceae bacterium | reverse complement strand
AGATTGGTAGATTGGGGCGCTGCCCAACTTCCCGATCTACCAATCCCCAATCTACCAATCTACCAATCCCCAATCTACCAACTTATCCACGTCCCCGTCTCGCCGTCCAGCGCGCGGGCGATGTTGGGCGGGTCGGTGATAAGGGCCTTGCCCTCGGGATGGGCGTCGAGGAAGGAGAGCACGGCCTCGATCTTGGGTCCCATGCTGCCGGGGGCAAAGTGGCCTTCCTCTGCGTAGACACGCGCCTCGTCGGCCGTCATCTTGGCCAGCCACTGTTGGTCGGGCTGGTTGAAATTGGTGGCCACCTGGGGCACAGCCGTCGAGATCAGGAACAGGTCCACCTTGAGCTCCTGGGCCAGCAGGCTCGTGGCCCGGTCCTTGTCGATGACGGCCCGCGTGCCGACCAGGTTGCCGTCGGCATCCTCGATGACGGGGATGCCGCCGCCGCCCACGGCGATGACGATAAAGCCGTCCTCCACCAGGTGGCGGATGGCGTCCAGCTCGACGATGCGCAGCGGGATGGGCGAGGCGATCATGCGTCGCCAGCCCCGCCCGGCGTCCTCGGTCACCTGCCAGCCGTCCTTTTCAAAGGCGCGGGCCTTGTCCTCGGTGGTAAAGCCGCCGATGCCCTTGGTCGGGTTCTGAAAGCCGGGGTCGTCGCGGTCGACCAGCACCTGGGTGACGACGGCGGCGATGGGCTTGTGGATGCCGCGCCGCCGGAACTCGTTGCCCAGCGCCTGGACGATCATGTAGCCGATGGCGCCTTGCGTATCGGCGCCGATGATGTCCAGCGGCGTGGTGTGCACCTCGTGGGCGGCCAGCTCGTTGCGGCGCAGGATAAAGCCCACCTGCGGCCCGTTGCCGTGGGTGATGATCAGGTCCCAGCCGCGCTCGATCATGTCGGCGATGTGTTTCACCGTCTCCTGCACCGCGCCCCACTGCGACTGGACGTCTTCGTGCTCCTTGTCGAGAATCAGCGAGTTGCCGCCGATGGCGATGACGGCGGTCTTGCGTTTGTCAGCCATTCGAGTCTCCTTTGACCATTGGTGCTTGGTAGCTTGGTAGCTTGGTAGCTTGGTAGATTGGTAAATTGGGACTTGCGCTCAATCTTCCATTCCACCCAATACCAATCTACCAATTTCCCAAATACCAATCTACCAGTTTCCCATTGTCAGCGCCATCACCGCCTTCTGCACGTGTAGCCGGTTCTCGGCGATGTCGTAAATGGCGCTGCGGGGTCCGCTGGCGACCTCGTCGGTCACTTCGCTACCCCGGTCGATGGGCATGGGATGGGTGTAGATGGCGTCCTCGGTGCGGGCCATGCGCTCGGCGTTGGCCGTCCAACCCTGGTAGGCCATCGCCTTTTCGATTTCGGCTTGCTTTTGCAGCACGCCGTCCTGGTAGGCGTCGGCCGTCACCCAGTTGCGGCTGTAGACGACGTGGGCGCCGTCGTAGCCGCTGTCGGGGTCGTCCACGACGCAGAACTCGGCGCCGTTGGCCTCGCAGTTGGCGTGGGTCCAGGCATAGACCTCGGGGTCGAGGTCGTAGCCGTCGGGCCGCGCCACCGTGACGTTCATGCCAAAGCGGCTGGCGACCAGCAGCGCCTCCTGCACGCTACACCAGGAGCGGGCCAGCGCGCCCGAGCCCCAGGTCAGCAAAAAGTTCTTGCCCTTCAGGGTCTCGTAGTCAGGCCGCCCCGGACCTTCGCCGTACCACTCGGCCCAACCCATCACATCGGCCATGCCCTGGCAGGGGTGGAACTTGTCGTCGGCCATGTTGAGGATGGGCACGTCGGCCCAATGGGCGTACTCGCGCAGCATCTCGTTGCCGGCGCCATAGTAGGGCACCTTATCCTCCAAGATGCGGATGCCGATGCCGCACACGTAGCGGGCCATCACCTGGGCCGCGTCCTCGATGGTCTCACCGGCTTGCTTCTCCGTCTTGAAGCGGCCGGCCGAGGGCGTCATGAACTGGGCGTGTCCGCCCAACTCGGTGGCCGCCGCCTCGAACGACATCCGCGTCCGCACCGAGGGGTTGTAAAAGAACATCATGAACGTCTGGTGTTCCAGGATGCGGGTCCAGCGCGGCGAGAAGCGGTCGCGCTTCATCTTGGCCGCCAGGTCGAGCAGCGCGTGCAGCTCTGCCAGCGACCACTCCTGGGTTACGATAAAGTCTTTGCCGTATAGGTCCATTCTTTCCTCCGGGGTTGGTGAATTGGTAGATTGGTAGATTGGTAGGTTGGTAGGTTGGGCTAGTCGTCCAGGGACAGGTCGGGGATGGTGAGGTAGATGGGCTGGATTTCGCGGACGAGTTGGTTGCCGTATTCCTTGGCTCCTCGTTGCTGATTTCTGACGTAACGGATGTAGCCGTTGAGGGAGCGCAAGGCACTGTGCGCGAGTTCTCGCAGTTGGTCGAGTTCACCTGGGTCGATGTAGCCGACGGCTTCGCAACTGACAAAAGCACTCAACGTCTCCGTCAATGAACCTCGGGCGATATAGAAGAAGCGCAGGCTGTCCAGGTAGTGGTAGCGCCCATACCCTTCGGCAATGTTGAGCGTGGCACTCGTCGCCGAGCGCCGCATCTGGTCCGCCAGATTGTACCGCTCGACCGCCGGCAGCCGCTTGGCCAGCCCATAGGCTTGCCTTAGCACCGTCAACGCCAGTCGATAACACTCCAGGTCCTCAAACCCGCGCTGCCCTCGCTCACTCATCCAACCCTCCCTCCCAATCCCCAGTCTACCAATTTCCCAACCTACCAATTTACCAATCTACCGCATCACCAAACTCATAACCGCCTTTTGCACGTGCAGGCGATTCTCGGCCTCGTCATAAACCACGCTGCGCCAGCCGCTTGCCGGATCGGTGTGGTCCACGACCTCGTCGTCCACCTCCCAATTGCGGTCGCAGGGCAGGCAGTGCATGTAGATGGCGTTTTTGTCGGTCACGTCCATGTATTCACGGGTCGCCTTCCAGTCCTTGTAGCGGTCAAAAATCGCCTGCGTCTTGTCGATGTCGTCCTCGCCGACGGGCGGCTGAAAGATGGGCGTCGCCGCCCAGGCCTTGGGATAGACTACGTGCGCGCCCTCGGCGGCGCCCACAAAGTCGTGGCTGACCTCGAACCTGCTGCCGTTCATGGCCGCGTAGCCTTCACAGGCGGCGATGACCTCGGGGTCGAGGGCCATCTCGGGCGGATGGGCCAGCACCGTGTCGCAGCCCATCATTGACGCGGCGATGATGGCGCTCTGGGGCACGGCGCGCGGTTTGTGCACGCTGGGCGAGTAGGCCCAGCTCATGACGAACTTACAGCCCTCGAACGTGCCAAACTTTTCCTTGACCGTCAGCACGTCGGCCAGGGCCTGGAAGGGGTGGTACTTGTCGCACTCCATGTTCAGCACCGGGATGTCGGCCCAGTAGGCAAAGTTGCGGATCAGCTCGTTGGCCCCGCCGTACACCCAGTCCACGGGGTCGCCGTAGCAGCGGATGGCGATGCCTTCGCCCATGCGGGCCAGCACGCGGGCCACGTCGGACACGCGCTCGGTGCTGTAGGCCACCTCCTTGCCGGGCAGCGCCGGGGTATAGATCTTGCCCGGATCGAGAAAGTGGGCGTGGCCGCCCAGATGGTGCATGCCGGCCTCAAAGCTGTTGCGCGTGCGCAGCGATTGGTTGTAGAAAATCATGAACAGCGTCTTGGCCCGCAGCAGGTGGTCGTGGTACTGGCCGATGGCCCGGTCCCGCTTCAGGTCCAGGGCCAGGTCGAGGATCTGCGCCACCTCTTCCTTCGACCAGTCCAGCAGCGTGATAAAGTCTCGTCCTCGGAATGTGTCGGTTCTCATTTTTCGTCTCCTTTTTGTGTGTTGGTGACTTGGCATGTTGGTAGATTGGGGATTGGTATATTGGTAGATTGGGGATTGGTATATTGGGCAAGTCTCATCCCAATTTACCAATCTACCAACCTACCAATCTACCAACCTACCAACCTACCAACCTACCAACGTACCAAGCCTGTCATCTCGTTAAACTGCCCAATCAACTCGTCGATCTCGTCCACCTGCCGATGAATTCCACTCCAATAGTCGGGCTGGTACCACTGGGCCTGGATCTCCTCGTAGGTCTTGCCCTGCTGCTCGACCCAGGTAAAGTACTTCAGGTTGTGGATGCGCTTCTGGTCCCAATAGCCCAGTTCCTCGACGTAATCGACCGTGCAGCCCAGCAGGTGGCGGTGATAATCCGCTGCTGCGTCGGTCTCGGTGTAGGCACCGTGCTCCTCGTGCAACTCGCGCAGGCGGCTCTGGTACAGCTCCATCGAGTCGGTCCAGACGGTGAGCACGACGTCGTGCTCGCCCAGCTCGTACCACTTGGCGAACTTGATGCTCGACAGCACGTTGGCGACGCTAGAGATGCCCAGCAGGTCGAGCTGGCCGACCAGCGCCTCCGGCACGCCCTGCTTGGCCAGATAGGCGCGGCCCGCCGGCTCGTTAAAGAGCCGCACCAGGCTCATGCACGCCTCGTCGTCGATGGCCATCACCATGTCGGTGTTTTTCATGTTGTGGATCCAGGGCACGTGCTTGTCGCCGATGCCCTCGATGCGGTGCCCGCCAAAGCCGTTGAGGATCAGCGTCGGGCATTGCAGCGCCTCGCTGGCCGCCACCTTGCTGGCGGGGAAGAGCTCTTTCAGATAGTCGCCGCAGCCGATGGTGCCCGCCGAGCCGGTGGTCAGGACCACGCCGCGATAGGCGTCGTGCGGCCCCAGCTCTTGTTCCAGCACCTCGGCCATGGCGTGACCGGTCACATCATAGTGCCACAGGTGGTTGCCAAACTCGTCGAACTGGTTAAAGATGACAATATAATCGCCCCGTTCGGCTTTCAGTTCCCAGCACTTGTCGAATATCTCCTTGACGTTACTCTCGCAGCCCGGCGTGGCGATCACCTCGCCCGAGACCGTCGCCAGCCACTCGAACCGCTCGCGGCTCATCTCCTCGGGCAGGATGGCGACCGACTCGCAGGCCAGCAGTGTAGCGTCGTAGGCGCCGCCCCGGCAGTAGTTGCCGGTCGAGGGCCAGACGGCCTTTTGCGTCGTCGGGTCGAACTGGCCGGTAACAAGCCTGGGCACCAGGCAGCCAAAGGTCGCGCCGACCTTGTGAGCGCCGGTGGGGAACCACTTGCCCACCAGGCAGAGGATGCGCGCCGGCACGCCGGTCAACGCCGGGGGCAGCTCGACGTAGTTCACCCCGCCGAATCCACCGCCCCGGGCCACCGGCTCGTTCTTCCACGTGATGCGGAACAGGTTGAGCGAGTTCACGTCCCACATGCCGACGCCGGCCAGCCGGGCCTTGACCGCGTCGGGCACCCGCGACGGATCCTTCATCTGCGCGAACGTGGGGATGAGAATGTTCCGCTCCCGGGCGCGCGCGACGGCTCGTTGCAGTTTCTTTTGGTTAATCGTCAGGTCTATCACTTTTTTCTCTCCGTGTGTATGATTGGTATCGGGTATCGGGTATCAGGTACCCGGTTCCCTGATACCTGTTCCCTGATACCTGATACCTGATACCTGGTTTCCCAATGCCCGCCGCACGTCGGCCAGCTCCGGCGCGACCACGGCCGGCTCTCCTCCCGATCTCATCGCTGTGGCAACGTCTTTCAGGCCCGAGCCGGTGGCCAGGACGACCACCCGCTCGTCGGCGTCCACCAGCCCCTGCGCCACGGCCTTGACCAGCCCGGCGTAGGCGGCGGCCGCCGCCGGCTCGGCAAAGACGCCGGCGCCCTGGGCCAGGGCCGGGATGGCGGCCACGATCTCCTCGTCGCTTACGCGGATATAGGCGCCGCCGGTCTCGCGCACGGCGCGCAGGGCCTTGATGCGGTCGCGGGGCAGCCCGGCGACGATGCTGTCAGCCACCGAGTGGGCGGCTACCGGTTCCATCTGCCAGCCCTCCAGCCCCCGCTCCCAGGCGTCCACCAGCGGCGACGAGCCCGCTGCCTGCACGCCGACGATGCGCGGCACGCGGAGCGGGTCGATCCAGCCCAACGCCAGCAGGTCCTTGAACCCCTTGTGCACCCCGCCGATGATGCAGCCATCGCCCACCGGCACGACTACAACATCCGGCGCTCCCCAATACCCAATATCCAATATCGAATTTCCTAGTTGCTCACAAATCTCATAAACGACGGTTTTCTTGCCCTCACTCATGTAGGGATTGTAGGCCGTGTTGCGGTTGTACCAGCCAAACTCGGGCGCGGCTCGCAGGCACAACTCAAAGGCGTCGTCGTAGGTGCCGTCCACCAGCAGCACCCTCGCGCCATAGACCAGCAGTTGGGCGATCTTGGCCTGGGGGGCGGTCTTGGGCACGAAAATCACGTTCGGCTGCGCCACGGCCGCGCACAGCCCCGACAGCGCCGCCGCCGCGTTGCCCGTGCTGGCCGTGGTGACGACCTCGTAGCCCAGCTCGCGGGTCTTGACCACGGCGATGGCCGAGGCGCGGTCCTTGAACGAAGCGGTGGGTTGCCGGCTGTCGTCCTTGACCCACAGGTGGTCGAGCCCCAGGCCGGCCGCCAGGCGCGGCGCGGGATAGAGCGGCGTCCAGCCGACGCGGCCCAGCACGGTCCCCCTCACCAGTGGCTCGGTCGCCTCGGGGGTCACGGGCAGCAGCGGTTGGTAGCGCCAGATGGAGCGGACAGGGGAAGCGGCCAGCTTGGCGGGGCTGATGCGCTGGGCGATACGCCCGTAATCGTACACAACGTCGAGGATGCCGTCGTCGCCGTGCTTGGGGCAGACGTACTCGACCTCGCCGACGTGATACTCGGCGCCGCAGATGGTACATTTGAGACCCAGAACGTGATCCATGGCTGTCTTTGCCCCCCTTGTTCAGAAATTGTCAGCGACGCACGATGTGAAAGCGGAAACACTCGGGCCGGAAGTAATTGCGCGAGAATTCGACGGGCGTGCCTTCCTCGTCGTAGAGCACCTCTTCCAGCAGCAACAGGGCCTGTCCGGCTTCCAGGCCGAGCTTTCCGGCCAGCGCGGAGTCGGCGTCGAGGGCCACGATGTCGGCCACGGCCTGGGCCACGTCAAGATCCTGCTTGTCCCGGAGCAGGTCGAGGACCGAACCGTTGAAGGTGTCGTCCACGTCGGCCGGGGAGAGGATGGACGTGGGCACGATATCCAGCATGTAGGCTGCCGAGCTTTTGCCCACCTGGATGACGCGCTGGACGCTGGTCACCGGTGCGCCCGGGGGGATGCGCAGCTTGGCCGCCAACTCCGGGTCGGCCGGAATCTCGTCAACCTCCAAGGCCGTGCATCGGACCCGGAGACCCTGGCGCGCGGCGAGGTCGAGGACGCTCTCCAGCCGCTCCAGCCCGCTCTCCAGCCGGCTGTCGTAGCCCGGCGCCACAAAGGTACCGACGCCGTGCCGCCGCACGACCAGGCTGTCCTGTTCCAGGTTGAGCAAGGCTTCGCGCAAGGTGGGGCGGGAGATGCCCAGTTGAGCCGCCAGTTCGTTCTCCGAAGGGAGCTGGTCGCCCGGCTGGTATGTGCCATTCTCGATGAGGCTCAACAGGTAGCGCTGGGCCTGGACCGAAAGGGACAGCCGGTTGGTTCTCAACGGTTGGACCGCATCGTCAGTCATCAGACGTCTTACCTCCAGGGCAAATTCTACACAACTTTGGGTTTTGTGTCAAACTCATTGGGCCTCGCGCCGCTTGTCCCTTTTGTGCGCCCCCTGGAGCTCGTACGCTGCCGGTCGTCGGCCCAGGCGACCGGTTGTCACGAAACCATTTCGCCGGCCGGCGATTTGTGCTATCCTGGGGACAGTCCAAGAGATTCACGAGAGGAAAAGGAGGCAAAAATGAGCGAGAAAAAGGCAGTCTGGATGTCCCTGTTGATCGCCATCGCTATCGTCTTTGCTCTGTTGACCCCCTTGGCCGCGCTGGCCGAGGAGCCCCCGGTCCACATCGAGTTCGGGGCCACGCGCACCCACCTGCAGCCCGGCCAGTGCACCAAGCTGAAATGGCGCGTGGAGGGCGGCTTTTTGGTCGAGCTCAACGGCATCCCCGTCGAGCACGTAGGCAAAAAGAAGGTCTGCCCGTTCCACACCCGGCCCTACGAATTGGCCGTGGACACCGGCGCGGACATCGAGTTCCGCGAGATCGTCGTTCACGTCGGCCAGGCTGGCGAGCCGGCGCCTCCTCCAGAGCCGGCGCCACAGGGGCCGCAGCCCGGCGTGCTCATCGACTTTCGCGCCGACCGGACGCAGCTCAAGGCCGGCCAGTGCACGCGGCTGCGCTGGGACGTGGAGCACGCCAAGGAAGTGTACCTCGACGGCCAGGGTGTCGTCGGCCACAGCTCCAAAAAAGTCTGCCCGGCCAAGACCCGCACCTACGTGCTGCACGTCGATCACAAGGGCGGCTCCACCGATCGCCAGGTCACCATCCACGTCAACGGCGGTGGCGGCGGCGCTCCGGCGCCTCAGAATCCGGGCCGGCCCTCGGCCGACCTGGCCGTCACCGACCTCTACGCCGACAAGCTGCCCCAGGGCGCGGTCTGGGTCCGCGTCACCAACCATGGGCCGGCGACCTTGAAGAAGGCCCAGATCGAGATGAAATGCAACGCCCATGGCCAGCCGCTGGGCGGCCAGAAGCCGTGGTCACACGTCGAGTCGCCCTGGCAACACACGATCAGCCTCCAGCCCGGCCAGACGGCCACCTTCAAAACCAAGGTGACAGTGGACACGAGCCAGTACAGCTACAACGTCACCTGCTCGGTGAGCCCGCCGTCGAGTGGGGCGAGCTTTGGCGACCCCAACGCCGCCAACAACAGCCACTCCGAGGCGATTGCCGCCAAGCCCGGCTCCAAGCCAAAGCCGGCGCCCGCCGCGGCAGACGTGGCCGTGACCGACCTCTATCCCACCAAGATGCGGGGCGGCAAGCTCTTTGCCCGCATCACCAATCGTGGGCCGGCCGCCCTCCACAACGCCAAGGTGGAGCTCGGCTGCCAGGGCGCCGGCTGGCAGGGGGGCAGCCCGACCGCCATCAGCCGCACCATCGCGGTCAAGCTCAGCCTGAAGCCTGGCCAAACGGCGGCCTTTGACACCGGCATCGTCATCGACATCGACCAGTACGACTATTACGAGATGACGTGCACCGTCCACGCTAGCTTTGACGGCAACTCGGCCAACGACGCCCACTCGGAAGTGATTCAATAGCGGGCCGAGACGCCATAGGGGCAGGGGCAACCGCCTCTGCCCCTATGGCCGTTCAACTGGCCCCTTCCCATTCTTCCGCTTTTGTGTTATCATAGGATCGCCTGGGCAAGACACCCCAACGGGCCAGTTTCACCGGCCAGGGGCGCACCGTCGCCCGCATATAGAGAGGACGCCTGCTTGACTGACAAGACTCGACCGTAGTCGTCCAAGCTCGTCACCGGACCCAGATGAACGCGGATTTCCGCAGATTCTATACGCTTTTTCATCTGCGTCCAGAGAGATCTTTCCGTCAATCAGAAGAGGATGCAGGAGAGCGCCATGATCGGCAAACGAACTCGTCGAAGGTTGGTTGGACGCCGGCTCGCCCTGGCCGGCGCGGCCGTGCTCGTTACGGTGGCATTCCTGGTCCTGGCCTGGATCGCCCGTGAGCGACTGCCCGAAATCCCCCTTTCGGACGAGATGCGCACGCTGGGGTTCGACCCCTACATGCTCGGCTACATCTTTCAGAGCATCGTCGTGCCTGCCGCGCTGCTCTATCTGGCCAGCAACGCCCGCGTCTTTCGCCGCGCCCTGGCCGCGTCCCCCCAGGCCGGATTCTCCTGGCCGCTCTTCGGGCTGTTGGCCCTGATCCAGCTTTTGGTCGTGGCCTACGAGCTGGGCCGCCCCCTGCTGCTCGGGCCGGCCGAGCCGGCGCAGGTGACCATCGGCCTGCTGGTGGTGGTCACGGCCGGGCTGCTGGGTGGCTGGCGGCTGGGCCTGGGCCTGGGCCTGGTCGCCCTGGTCCTGCGCGGCAGTTTGCAGGTGGCGCTCTTTCTGGGCGAGGGGCTGTGGGCCGAGGCCCAACTCCTCTACGGCGCCGAGGGGCTGGGGGGCGTGATCCGCCACTTTCCCTTCTGGCCCATCCTGCTCGACCACTACTTCTTCAACCTGTGGGCTTCGGCGGCGGTCTGGGCCGGCCTCGTCGCCGGCCTCTACGCCGAGCTGCTGGGCGAGCGCCGCTTCCAGCCGCTGCCGGCCCTGGCCCTGGGCCTGGGCGTCGATCTGGGGGCCGGCTCGATGATGGCCATCGCTGCCGGACCGCCGGGCCTCCTGTTCCTCCTCCCCAACGTGGTCGTCTCGGGCGTGGCCGTCTCGGTCGTGGCCCTGATCGCCCGCAGCGTCCAGGCCGACGCCGCCCGCCGCCGCGCCGAATCGGCCGAGCTGGCCCGCGCCCAGGCCGAGCTGCGCGCCCTGCGGGCCCAGATCAATCCCCACTTTTTGTTCAACGCCCTCAACACCATCCGCTACTTTGTGCGCACCGATCCTGAGGCCGCCCGCCGCTTGCTGCTCAGCCTGTCGGAGGTCTTTCAGCGGGCGCTGCGCTCCGGCGAGTTTGTGCCGCTGCAAGACGAGCTGAGTTACGTCGAAGCCTACCTGGCGCTGGAGCAGGCCCGCCTCGACCAGCGCCTGCGGGTCGAATGGTCGCCGCCGGTCGCCGAGCTGCGCGAATCGCCGCTGGGCGAACAGCCGGTGCCGACCCTCATCCTCCAGCCTATCGTGGAGAACGCCGTGGTGCACGGCATCGCCCAGCAGCCGGAAGGGGGCACGGTGCGCGTCCAGGTGGGACGGGCCGACGGCGACCTGCTGCTCCGGGTGGCGGACGATGGGCCGGGCATGGCCGCCGAGCGGCTGGCCGAGGTGCTCGATCCCGCCTGGCCGGGTCGGTCCATCGGGCTGCGCAACGTGGACGGCCGCCTGCGGGCGCTCTACGGTGCGGCCCACGGGCTGGTCATCGAATCGGCGGTCGGGCAGGGGACGACCGTTCTCATCAGAATCGCACAGTAGGGCAAGTTGGCAATTATCATCCTGAGCAAACCGAAGGGTTGCCCAACGGAGGCAGAACCATGCACATCCTCATCACCGACGACGAGACCCCGGCGCGGGGCGAACTGCGCTTCATCCTGGAAGACCTGGTGCCCGAGGCCACCTTCTACGAGGCCGCCACCGGCAGCGAGGCGCTGGACGTCATCGAGGCCGAGCCGGTCGAGGTCGTCTTTCTCGACATCAACATGCCCGGTATGGACGGGCTGACCGCCGCCGCGACCATCGCCGACCTGCCCGACCCGCCCCTCATCGTCTTTGCCACGGCCTACGACGAGCACGCCCTGCGCGCCTTTGAGCTGGCGGCCCTCGATTACGTGGTCAAGCCCTTCGACGAGCGCCGCCTGGCGGCGACGATGGCCCGCGTGGGCCAGGCGTTGGACGAGCGGGCGACCCTGGCCCAGCGCCAATCGGCCATCCGCCGCTATTTGCAGCAGGCCGCGCCGGCCGGCGGCCTGGCCAAACTCTGGGGCCAGCGCGAAAACGAGAGCCGCGTCCTGGCCGACTATGCCGAGATCCTGTGGATCGAGGCCGAGGACAAAAAAGTGTACATAACCACGACGGCCGGCGAAAAGCTCCTGGTGCGCCACACCCTCAAAGAACTGGAATCCCGCCTGGAGGCGCACAACTTTGCCCGGGTGCACAAGGGCTACCTGGTCAATCTGGACCACGTGGCCGAGGTCGAGCCCTGGTTCTCGGGCGCCTACGTGGTCCGCTTGGCCGACGCGGCCCGAACCGAGATCCCCATGTCGCGCCGCTACGCGGCCCGCCTGAAAGAGGTCACGGGCTGGTAACAATTACAAAGTAAAGGAGAAACAAGATGTGCATTAACAAAATGTCTGTCAAAAGAGGATGGCTCGTCATCTTGGTCATCGGCGGTATGCTGGCGACGGTGGGCATCGCTAGCGCGACTCCGGCAACGGCCGACCCGCGTCTGAGTAGCGAGATCACGATCTCGGACCTCGATAACGAGGAGTATCTGCCCTCGGTGGCCTACAACTGGAAGCACCGCGAGTACCTGGTCGTCTGGCATACAACATGGACCATCGGTACCCGCGACATCCGCGCGGCGAGGATCTCGGCCACAGGTCAGTTGTTGGATACCTTCGTCGTGTACGAACACACCACGAAGGACAGCGCCCAGCCCGCTGTGGCTTACGATCCCGTCAACGATCGCTACCTCGTGGTCTGGATCTTTGACGCCTCGGGCAACGGCAGTGATTGGGATCTGTACGGACGCCTGATCCCCTGGCAGGGGCCTAGCGCCGGCCTGAGCGAGTTTGCCATCTGCACCTGGGGCACCCAGCAGTGGAACCCCAAGGTAGCTTATGGCCGGGCGGTAGAAGAGTTCCTGGTCGTCTGGAGCAACGAATATCAGGCTGGCACGCCGCCGGTCTATATCAGCGGCCGCCGGATCAGGGCCTCCGACGGCGGCTTTCCCGGCAGCAGTAGTGATCTGACCATCAACCACGGTACGGAAAACCGTGTCAACCCCGACGTGACCTACAACCTGGCCCGCAACGAGTACCTGGTGGTCTATGACAATACCGTGGACATCTTTGGCATCCGGTTGACGGGTGATCTCGGCCACAATTTCGGCGGGGAATTTGGCATCGCCGGCTGGTCGCCCGATGTCGAGATTCATCCCGCAGTGGCCGCTTGCGAAGGCGCCGATCAGTTCCTGGTGACCTGGCAATCGGACCAGGGCTCGGGCAATGATGCCATCTATGCCCGGTTTCTGAACGGCGACGCCGCGCTGGGCAACATCCACCAGATCGACGACACCACCGGCCAGGAGCGGGAGGCGGACGTGGGGTGCAGCCACTCGGGACGGCAGTACCTCATCGCCTGGCAGACCGAGTACGTGGGTGGCCGATACGGAATCTGGAGCCGCGTCGTCCGGCCGGATGAGACAATGACGCCCCAGTTTCGCATCGTCGATCCGAGCTCGGCGGCAGATCGCACCGAACCGGTCGTCGCTGGTGGATCGACCAACTACCTGGTCGCCTGGGAACACGACCGTGATGGCACGTCCTTCCAGGATATCCACGGCCGGCTCGTCGTCCCCCACGCGGTGTTCCTGCCGCTGATCGTTCGCAATCCGTAGTTGATTTGCAAGCGCTCAAGTGCGGCTTTTGCCCAGGCGCGGACCACAGTCCGTGCTGAACGTCAGAAAATGGCTACATCGAATCTGTAAAGGGAGGACCCCATGCGAACGCGGGCCACGCTGGCTCTGGTTTTAATCTGGACTTTGCTTTGGGCTGCCTGCGCCCCGCCGATAACGGGCAACGACACTGCTGCGCCCGGCCCATCCCCTTTCCCGATACCCGATTCCCCGCTACCTGGTTCCCAGGTCACCTACTACGTCCGCCCCGACGGCGGTTCTGCAGAACAGTGCACCGGCCTGGCCGACGCGCCCTATCCCGGCAGCGGCAGCGGCCTGCCCTGCGCCTGGGATCATCCCTTCCGCGCCCTGCCGCCGGGCGAGGCGCCGCGCATTGCCGGCGGCGACACGTTGATCGTCGCCGCCGGCAGCTATCGCATGGGCTACGGCGCGCCCGGCGCCGGCGCCTGCGAGTCCGACTATCCCTGGGACTGCTACCTGGCGCCCCTGCCCGCCGGCCCCGACGCGGCCCACCCCACCCGCTTGCTCGGCGCCGGCTGGGACGCCGGCTGCCCGGCGCCCCCCGAGCTGTGGGGCGCCGAGCGCGCCGACCGGGTCCTCAACCTGGACGGCGCCGGCCACGTCGAGGTCGCCTGTCTGGAGATCACCGACCACTCGGGCTGCGTCGAGTTCCACGCCGACCCGGCGTTGGCCTGCCAGCGCGACGCCTACCCCTACGGCGACTGGGCGGCCGACGGCCTCTACGCCGCCGACGCGGCCGACGTCACCCTGCGCCACCTCGACATCCACGGCCTGGCCGCGGCCGGGGTGCGCGCCGGGCGGCTGACCGACTGGACCGTCGAGGACGTGCGCATTGCCGCCAACGGCTGGGTCGGCTGGGAGGGCGACATCGACGGCGACGACGCCAATTTCGGAACCCTTCGGTTCCGAAATTGGTTGGTGGAGTGGAACGGCTGCGCCGAGACCTACCCCGGCGGCGAACCGGCCGGCTGCTGGGCCCAGACCGCCGGCGGCTACGGCGACGGCGTGGGCACCGGCCCCACCGGCGGCGACTGGATCATCGAGGACTCGGCCTTCCGCTATAACACCTCCGACGGCCTCGACCTGCTCTACCACCGCCTGGGCGGCAGCATCACTCTCCGCCGCACCGTCGCCCAGGCCAACGCCGGCGATCAGCTCAAGGTCACCGGCCCGACCCTCGTCGAGAACGTCGTGGCCGTCAGCCACTGCGGCTTTTTTGAGGGCCAACCCTTCACCTACCACGTCGACAACTGCCGCGCCGGCGGCAGCGCCCTGGCCCTGACCCTGCACCCCGGCGATACCATCACCATCGTCAATGCCACCGTCACCGGCCAGGGCGATTGCCTGCTCATCGCCGAGTGCGCCGAGGGTGAGGCGTGCAGCGGCGACGAGTCCGTCCTGGTGCGCAATTCGATCCTGCTCGGCCACCCCGAGTTCGGCGGCGGCGACACGACCTGCCTGGCCTGGTCCGACCTGCCAACCGAGCCCTTTGTCCTGGACCACGTCCTGGTCGATGGCGTCAAGAACCCGCCCGACCCCTGCCCGGCGGGCAGCCTGTGTGGCGTCGCGCCCGGTTTGCAGG
>CAYLZO010000081.1:0-4725 GCA_964387775.1 uncultured Anaerolineaceae bacterium | reverse complement strand
GCGCCTCGACGCCTTTGACGCCCACCTGCTGGCCTTCAGCCCGGCCATCGACGCCGGCACGCCCAGCGGCGCGCCCGCCGTCGATTTCGAGGGCCTGCCCCGCGACGCCGCGCCCGACGTCGGCGCCTACGAGTGGCGGGCGCTGACCGAGACCGTCTACCTGCCGCTGACGGTCACGCCGCCCGCCGGCCTCCAGCCGCCCCAGATCGCCGGCTGCGACGTGTTCCCCGCCGACAACGTGTGGAACACGCCCATCGACGACCTGCCGCTGGACCCCAACTCGGACGCCTACGTGGCCACCATCGGCGCCGAAGAAACCATGCACGCCGACTTTGGCTCCGGCGAGTGGGAGGGCGGCCCCATCGGCATCCCCTACGTCGACGTGCCGGGCACCCAGCCCCTGGTGGACGTCACCTTCGACTACGACGACGAGAGCGACCCCGGCCCCTATCCCATCCCGCCCGACGCGCCTATCGAGGGTGGGCCGGACAGCGACGGCGACCGCCACGTGCTGGTCCTCGACCGCGACGCCTGCGTGCTCTACGAGGTCTTTTACGCCTGGCCCCAGCCCGATGGCAGTTGGGACGCCGGCTCGGGCGCGGTCTTTGACCTGGGCTCCCACGCCCTGCGTCCCGCCGGCTGGACCAGCGCCGACGCGGCGGGCCTGCCCATCCTACCCGGCCTGGTGCGCTACGACGAGGTCGCCAGCGGCGAGATCCGCCACGCCATACGCTTCACCGCGCCCCAGACCCGCCGGGCCTACGTCTGGCCGGCGCGCCACTACGCCTCGGACCTGACCGGGTCAGAATATCCGCCCATGGGCCAGCGCTTCCGCCTCAAAGCTGATTTTGACGTCTCTGGATTTTCGCCCGAGGTGCAGGTCATCTTGCAGGCGCTCAAAACCTACGGCATGTTCCTGGCCGACAACGGCTCGGCCTGGTTCATTTCAGGCGTGCCCGACGAGCGCTGGGATAACGACGCCCTCCACGAGCTGCACCAGGTGCCCGGCTCGGCCTTTGAGGCGGTGGACGAATCGTCGCTCATGATCGACCCCGACTCGGGACAGGCGCAGGCGCCGTGAACGGGGGGATGACAGCTTGGGGGGCTTTACTCGCGGGGTGTAATCTCGTCCATCTCGACTTTGCCCAGGTAGATGAGCGATTCCAGGTCGTCGGCGGCGTCCGGCGCGTAGCGGGCGACGGCGGCCCGCACCCGCGCCAGGTCCTCCTCCGAGGCCAAGCCGAGCATCGTGGTCAGATCGCCAACATCGCGACCTCGTGTTGCTTCCATCTTCATGATGACCAGGTAGGGCAGGTCCAGCACGGGGAAGCCGGCCGGGTCGCGGCGTGGCTGAGCCAGCGCCTCCTCCAGCCAGGGGTAGTCGCCCAGGATGACGTCCACCTCCACGCCCTCCGGCGAGTGGACCAGGAAGCCGGGGACTGCCAGGGAGGAGCCGTAGCGGTAGCCGGCGGCTCGCAGCCGTTCCCACACCTCGTCGCCGTCCGCGTGGCGGACCAAGATGTCCAGATCTTTGGTCATCCGCTCGGGCATGTAGGCCCGCGTCGCCACGGCGCCGACGACGGCCCACGGAAGATCGCCCAATACGGGTCGCAGGTCAGGCCAGGGGTTCATTGCCGTCCTCCGTCGCAGAAATTCCGGCCCGCTGCCGGTGCCGGGGCGGATGCGCCGCCGGGCGATGTCGATCAAGATGCGCCGCCGCTGCGCTGGGGACAACTGCCCATCGGGCGCGATGGCGGCGATGGCCGGGGGAATGGTTTTGCTTGTCACGTGACCCCCTTCCGGCAGAATCGTTGCATCTGGCTCTCCCAACAACTCCCCTCGTTTCGAGACTGGACGAGGCCATTGTACCGGAGGCGAGGCCGGATGTCAAGCTGGCTTGAAGGCCCTCTGGGCCAGACAACCGACTGAGGTGCGAAAGAGAGGTAGCCGTGCGTTTCAGACTTGTTTCTGCCGTTATACTCACTTTTCTGCTCCTGGGTGTCGGAGCGCCGTCGTCGACGGCCGGCACCGGCGACGTGCCACCCAGGCGTTCCAGCAGCGCCATCACGCTGACGGCCGACGGCGCGACCCTGCTCGTCGTCAACCCCGACTCCAACTCGCTCACGCTGGTGGATACGAGCGCTGGGGCCGGTCTCCTGACCGAGCCCCAGGTCGTCGCCGAGATCTCTGTCGGTGTGGACCCGCGCACCGTGGCCGTGGACGACGCCGGGCTCCGCGCCTACGTCGCCAACCGGGGCTCGGGCACCGTCTCCGTCGTGGACCTGGCGGCCCGGGCCGTCGTCGCCGAGGTGGCCGTCGGCTACCGGCCCTACGGCGTCGTCGTCTCGCCCGGCGGGGGCCGCCTCTACGTCGCCGTCCAGGGCGCCGATCGGGTCGCCGTCCTCGACACGGCCACGCTGGCCCTCGTCCGCGCCCTCCCTGTCGCCGACCGCCCCAGCGGCCTGGCCCTCAGTTCAGGTGCCGAAACCCTCTACGTCACCCACCTGCTGAGCAACGCCCTCACCGCGCTCCCCACCGACGTCCAGACCCTCTACCTGCCCCTCATCCTCAAGAATGCACAAGGCATAAGGCACAAGGCACAAAACATCCCTGTCAGTCTTGGCCATCCAATCCCCAATATCCAATCCCCAATATCCAATATCCAGCTCTTCCCCGACAGCAACCTCGTCCAGTCCATCGTCCTCTCCCCCGACGGGGGCCGCGCCTACGTGCCCCACACCCGCTCCAATACGAGCAACCCCAATCTCAACTTTGATACGACCGTCATCCCCCTCGTCTCCCTGGTCGACACGGTGACCGGCCAGCACCTGGTCGGCCAGCAGTTCGACCTGGGCACCCTCGACCCGCCGGGCGTCGGCCTGCCCTTTGACGCGGCGCTCACCCCTTCGACTTCGCTTCCTTCGACGAGGCTCAGGACAGGCAGGGCAGGCCCCGACGGCGGCGAGTTGTGGGTCGTCAACGCCGCCAGCAACGACCTGTCCGTCCTCGACCTGGCCAGCCGCCAACTCGTCGCCCACGTCGAGGTCGGCGACAACCCGCGCGGCATCGTCCTCGCGCCCGACGGGGCGACGGCCTACGTCAACAACACCCTGGCGGGCACCGTGTCGGTGGTCGATACCGCCGCCTACACCGTGACCGGCGTCATCACCGTCACCGACCTGCCCCTGCCGCCGATCCTGCTCCGGGGCAAGCGCCTGTTCCACACCAGCGACGATCCGCGCCTGGCCAAGAACCAGTGGATCGCCTGCAATTCGTGCCATTTCGAGGGCGAGCACGACGGCCGGACCTGGCAGTTCGCCTTTGCCGGGCCGCGCAACACCACGAGCCTCTTGGGCATGATCCAGACCTATCCCCTGCGCTGGTCGGGTGAGTGGGACGAGAGCGCCGACGCCGAGTTTGCCAACCGCAAGGAGAACTTTGGCAGCGGCCTGGTCGAGACCATGAACTGCGCCATCGCGCCGCCCGACTGCGTCCACCAGCCGCCCAACCAGGGCCGCGCCTACGACCTCGACGCCCTGGCGCTCTTCCTCGACTCGCTGGCGATGCCCCTCAGCCCGGCCCACGCCGCCGGCCAGCCGCTGGCCGAGGCCGAGCTACGCGGCCGGGCCCTCTTCCTCGATCCGGCCCTGGGCTGCGTCGACTGCCACTCGCCGCCCCTCTACACCGACCACCAGGCGCACGACGTCGGCACCGCCACGCCCAACGAAAAGATCGGCCCCGCGTACGACACGCCCACCCTGCGCGGCCTCTACGACTCGGCGCCCTACTTTCACGACGGCAGCGCCGCCACGCTTTACGAGACAGTGACCTATCCATCACCGGGCAGCGAGCACGACGTCCGCGCCCACCTCACCGAGGCCAAAATCCAGGACCTGATCGCCTTCCTCCTGACCCTGCCTTACGAGAAATGAGAGGAGACAAACCCATGTCCCGCCGTCGTACCTTCCCACTGCTGCTCTTGCTGGCCTTGCTGACGACCACCTGGCCAGCCCAAGCTCAACCAATCTACCAATCTACCAATCCCCAATCCACCATCACCATCTCCGGCGCCGTCACCCACCAGGGCAACCCCGTGCCCGACGTCTGGATCGGCGTCGGCTCGCCCCAGGACTGGCAGGAGACGACGACGAACGCCGGCGGCGGCTACAGCGTCGCCCTCCAGACCGGGGGCGAGGTCTGGTTCCACGTCCGCCCCGAGGTCGCCACCCGGCTGACCCAGATCAACCGCTGGCGCGGCGACGTCATCGCCGATTTCACCCAGAATTTTACGCTGACCGCCGGCTTCCTGCTCGACGTGGCGGTCACGGCCGGCGGCGCGCCCCTCCTTGAACCCCTCGGCCTGGAAGTCCAGCCCCTGGCCGATCCGCTGGCCGGTGGCTGGTGGTACCAGCTCGACTGGGACGAAGGGACCCAGCGCCAGCGGGCCGTCCTCCCGCCCGACGTCTACTACCTCACCGCCCACGACCCACCGACCGGCTACTACGATACGACCCAGCCCTTCGCTCTGAACGCCGCCGACCTGGCGGCCGACCTGGCCCTCAACACCGGCTATGTCCACCCCATCCCCTACGACCCGCCGGTCGCCGCCCACATCACCGTCGGCCCGCCCGATGGCCTGGGCGAGGCGACCGTCACCGGCGCGCCCGGCGCGGCGCTGCCCCTGGCCCGCGTGCTGCTCGTCAACCTCGCTTCGAGCCACCAGGC
>CAYLZO010000080.1:0-19835 GCA_964387775.1 uncultured Anaerolineaceae bacterium | reverse complement strand
GCGTCCACCTTGGTCAGGGCCACCACGCCGCCCGGCACCTGCAACAGGTCGAGGATGGCCAGGTGCTCGCGGGTCTGGGGCATGACGCCCTCGTCGGCGGCCACGACAAAGAGCGCGGCGTCGATGCCGCCCACCCCGGCCAGCATGTTCTTGATGAAATCCTTGTGCCCCGGCACGTCCACAATGCCCACCCGCTCGCCGCTGGGCAGCGTGAACCAGGCAAAGCCCAGGTCGATGGTCATCTCCCGCTCTTTTTCCTCCCGGAGCCGGTCGGGGTCGATGCCGGTCAGGGCGTGCACCAGCCGCGATTTGCCGTGATCCACGTGGCCAGCCGTTCCAATTACGCGCACACTTTCTCCTTCGGGAACTGGGAAATTGGTAGATTGGGGGACGGCTTCCCAATCTACCAATCTACCAACCTACCAACCTTATTCTTTCTTCGGGCGTTCTTCCAGCAGCCGCGTCATCTCGCCCAGCCGGCGGCGCGACTCTTGCGTCTCGTAGTTGATCTGCGACTCCAGGAACTTCCAGGCGGCGTCGATCTCGAGCCGGTGCTGGGCCAGGCGCCCTTCCGCCCCTTCGAAGCGCTCCGAGACCTGGGCGTTGCGTTTGCCCTGCTCGGCCCACTGGTGGTCCCAGCGCAGCAGCTCCTTGCGCCAGCGCTTTTCGTTCTCGTCCTGCCACTGCTCCAGTTGGCGCTTCTGGCGCTCCTCGGCCAGGCGTTGCAGCTCGGACACCTGGGTCTGCTCCCGCCGGATCGATTCCTGGAAGCGCTCGATGCCCTCGATCACCTGCCGGTCCTCGCGGAACTTTTCGGCGAACGCCTGCATCCGCATCGAAAAGTCATCCATTTTCTTGACCTGCACCTCCAGCGTCTCGGCCCACTCGGCGACGTGGCGCTTGACCTGCTCCGCTTCCAGCAACTGGCTCTCGACGAACTCGCGCTGCGAGGTGCGGAGCTGGCCGATGAGGCTCTTCAACTCGCCCGTGTCCCGCTCCTGGCGCTGCATCACGTCCTCGATCCGTTGCAGGCGCGAGTCGTGCTGCTCGAGGCGCTTCATCGCTTCCAGCGAATCCTGCTGCAACCGGGCAATGCGCTTGGCGTCCTGCTGGCGGCCGTCTTCTAAGAAGGGCAGGCCCCGCAGCTTGTTCTCCGTCTCTTGTTTGACGGCGTTTACCTCCTGCTGGAGGTTGAGCACCGATTCGCCCACGCGGCGCTGTTCCGCCTTGCGCAGGCCGACCTCCTCCTCCATGCGGGGCAGGCGCTGCAAGTCGCGGCGGATCTCGTTCAGGGCCTTGGCCGTGTTGTCCCGCTCGATGGCCCGCACCCGCTCGAGTTCCCGGGCCTCCTGCTGGCGGCGCTCGTCGGCCTGGGCAAACATCTGCACCACCTCTTCCTTCAATTGCTGGAGGGCCGTCTCCATCTGGGTGAACTTGAGCAACTGGGCCTGGAGGTTGGCAACTCGCCCCTCCAGGTCCTTGATGACGCGCGCCTGGTCTTCCAGCTCCGCCATCTGGCTTTCGAGCCGCTGCTGGAGCCGGATGAGCTCTGCCTTGTCGCGGCGGTGCTCCTCGTCCAGCCAGGTCGTCATCTGTGCGAGTTGGTTTACGTCCATGCTCATGGGCTACACTCTCCTGTGTGACAGGTTGTAGGCCGTAGGTTGTAGCTACAACCTACAACCTGAAATCCTAGCGATTCAGATCGACGATTTGGCCGCTGTCAATAAAAACGACGCGCTCGGCGATGTTGGTCGTCCGGTCGGCGATGCGCTCCAGGTTGTGGGCTACCCACAGCAGGTAGGTGGCCTGGGTGATGGTCCGGGGATCCTCCATCATATAGACCAGGAGCTCCCGATAGACCTGGTCGTAGAGGGCATCCACCGTATCGTCGGCCCGGCCCACCTCCCGGGCGGCCGCCACGTCCTCGCGCACAAAGGCCTCCAGCGCCGTCATCATCATGCGGCGTCCCTCATTGGCCATGCGCGGGATGTCGATCAGGGGCTTGAGCAAGGGCTTGCCGGCCAGTTTGCGGGCCAGCTTGGCGATGCCCTCGGTATAGTCCCCGATCCGCTCCAGCTCGGAGGCGATGTTCGACACGGCCAGGATGGTGCGCAGGTCGCTGGCCATCGGCTGTTGCGTGGCGATGAGCACCAGGCACTTTTCGTCAATGTCGTGCTGCGCGGCGTTGATCTCGTCGTCGAAATCGACGACCTGCTGGGCCAGCGCCTCGTCCTGCTGGGCCAGCGCCTGGATCGAGCGATCAATGGAATTGGATACCATTTCGCCCATCTCCAAGAGGTCTTCTGTCAATTCGCGGATCTGCTCTTCAAAGACTCTTCGAACCATGATCGTCCCCCTGGCAACTACCTCGTAGCTCGTTTGTAGTGCGTGCTTCAGCGCGCTGTTGCGCCTCGACCGCCAGCAAAACCCCCGCTCAATAATGAATGTCCACGGGCGTGCCGACCTCGGCCCAATTGTAAATCGTGCGGGCCGCCTGGGTGCTCAGAATGATGCAGCCGTAGGAGGCTCGCTGGCCGAGCAATCCACCCCACATCACGGTGCCGTCGGGCCGGATGGGCAGGGCGTGGATGCCGTTCTCGATGTTGCCCACGTAATAGATGCCCAGCCAATAGGGCATCGTCAATCGCCACACGCTCGAATAAGCGCTGGGTATCTTGTCCAGCACCCGGAAGTGGCCCGTGGCCGTGTCCCGCCCCGGCAGGCCGGTGGAGGTGGGGAAATTGTAGACCAACACGTCCCCCTCCCAGGCGTAGAAGCGCTGCCGGGAGATGTCCACTTCGATCCGCTTGGGCGGGAAAAGCTCGTACATGACCTTGCCCAGGTACTTCTCCGCCCGTTTGTCCTCCGGGTCCAGGTCCAGCGCCGCTTCCAGGTCGGCCCGGGCCTTTTTGAGATTGCCCTTTTCCCAGTGGATGATGCCCCGCTCGCGGTAGGCCGTGACCAGCAGGTCGGTGATGCCCGCGTCGCCCGGCAACTGCTCGTGGCCCTCGGTCAGCGTCTCCAGGGCGGCGGCCCATTCCTTGGCCGCGATGGCCGCCTGGCCTGCGCCGCGATAGGCCCGCGATAACAGCGCCACGATCTCGGCGTCGGCACGCATCCGGTAGTGAGCCTGCCCCAGCGAGGTGATGGCCACCTCCCAATCCTCGGCCCCCAGCGCCGTCTCTCCCTGGCCCCGGTAGGCGGCCACCAGGCGGCCCAACACGTCGCCATAGTCGGGCATCAGCCCCTGGACCTGGGTAAAGGCTTCAATGGCCGCCGGCCACTCCCCGGCCGCCAGTGCCTTTTGCCCCGACCGGTAGGCCCGGGTGGCTTGCAGCCAGCGCTGGGCCTCCGCGTCGTCGGGCGCCAGCGCCACGGCCGCCTCGAATTGAACCTCTGCCGCGTCCACCTGTCCGCCTGCGACCAGGGCCTGGCCGTACGCCACGTGGGCCGTCCAGGCCCAGCCCTGGACCTCCGACCCGGCGGGGTCCACGCCCTGCATGATGGCCACCAGCTCCAGGGCCCGCTCCCACTGTTCGCCGGCCAGGGCTTCCTCCAACTGGGGCACAAAGCGGGCCGCGACCTGGGCCGGCGCCGCCGTGGGGAGCGGTGTGGGCATCGGCGTCGGCGTGGCGACCAGCCAGGCCAGGCTGCTGTCCACCGGCCCCCAGACCAGGGTCGCCCCCAAGAGGACAGCGGCGACCACGAGGGCGAGACCCCACAGCCAGGCGCGAGCCCGGCCTGGGCCGCTGCTATCCCGGTCCGCCTCTTGCAGCGCTGGGCTACCCTCCAGCCCCGCGAGCTCGGCGCGGGCCTGGGCCTGGCCCGGTTCCAGGGCCAACACCCGGCGCAAGAGCACCTTCCGCTCGCGGAGGTCGCCCGTCAGCCAGGCCAGCCGCAGCCAGGCCTCGGCGTACGCGGGATCGGCCTGCACCGCCGCCTGCAACAGACGCCGCGCGTGGGCAACGTCGCCCCGGCGGGCCAAAACCTGGCTCGCCTCGACGTGAATCCGGGCCTGGCTTTCCCCGTCGGTTCCCCCTCGGAACTGACGCAGAGGGGGCCTGTCACTCGCCGTTTTGCTCATAACGCTCCCGGCAGTGGTGAAACGGTCAGTGACGATCCCCTGGATTGTCACCGGCGCCTGCACCACTGCCACTCCCCTTTCTAGCCGCCCTATTATAGCATCAATCCCCCAGGCTCGCAATGTCTTTGGCCACCTGGCGTAATCAAGACCGCCGGGCCGCCTGGCCGCTTGCCTTTGCGATGCGCTCCAAAGTAGGGTATAATACTGCGCGAGTCGCAGGGGCACAGACCCCGGTCACGGGAGGTCACCTTGAAAGCTCTCATCACGGGCATATCTGGATTTGTGGGCAGTCACCTGGCCGAATACCTGCTGGAAGCCACCGATTGGGAGGTGGCCGGCACGGTCTTTGGCCCATACGGCAACATCGCCGACCTGGGCAGCCGGCTGGAGATCTATCCCGCCGAGCTCTCCCGCCTCGACGTGATGACCTTCATCCTCGAACAGTCCCGGCCCGACGCGATCTTTCACCTGGCCGCCCAGCCGCTGGTCTCGACCGCGCAACGCGATCCCTGGGGCACGCTGGAAACCAACGTCCGCATGAACCTGAACGTGCTGGAGGGCGTGGCCCGCATCTGCCCCGCGTGCCGGGTGTTGATCGTCGGCTCCAGCGAGGAGTATGGCCTGGTTGCCCCGGAAGACCAGCCCCTGGACGAGGAGACGCCCCTGCGCCCCCTGAACGCCTACGCCCTCAGCAAGGTGGCCCAGGACCTGATGGGCCTGCAATACTACCTGACCCACGGCTTGCACGTCATCCGCGTGCGGCCCTTTAACCACATCGGCCCCCGCCAGCGCAAGGGCTTTGTGGCGCCCGACTTTGCCAGCCAGATCGCAGCGGTGGAGGCCGGCCGCCAGCCCCCCGTCATCGAGGTCGGCAACCTGGAGGCTCGGCGCGATTTCAGCGACGTGCGCGACGTGGTGCGGGCCTACGGGCTGCTCGTCGACCGGGGCCAGCCGGGCAAAGTGTACAACATCGGCGCCGGCGAATCGCACGCCATCCAGGAGCTGCTGGACCAGTTGCTGGCCCTGAGCCGGGCCGAGATCGAGGTCCGGCAGGACCCCGAGCGCATGCGGCCGTCGGACGTGCCCGAGGTGATCTGCGACGCGACGCGCATCCAAGAGCACACCGGCTGGCAGACGACGATTTCGTTTGAACAAAGCATCCGAGACATTCTGGCGTACTGGCGCGAGGAAATGCGCAATCAGCCCGAACCTGAGCCAGCCAGTACGCGCCCAAGGACGAGTTGAATGACAAAAAGAGCATTGATCACCGGCATCACAGGCCAGGATGGTTCCTACCTGGCCGAATTCTTGTTGGACCAGGGCTACGAGGTCGTCGGCATGGTCCGCCGTTCGAGCACCGTCAACTTCGGACGCATCGAGCACATCCAAAACCGGGTGACGCTGGTCCACGGCGACCTGCTGGACCAGACCTCGCTCATCGACATCATGGCCACCCACCAGCCAGACGAGATCTATAACCTGGCTGCCCAGAGCTTTGTGCCCGTTTCGTGGAAGCAGCCGGTGCTGACCGGCGAGTTCACGGCCCTGGGCGTCACCCGCATGCTGGAGGCGATGCGTAACGCCGCGCCGGAGGCCCGCTTCTACCAGGCCTCGTCCAGCGAGATGTTTGGCAAGGTGCGCGAGGTGCCCCAAAACGAAGGAACGCCCTTCTATCCACGCAGCCCCTACGGCGTGGCCAAGGTCTACGGCCACTGGATCACGGTCAACTACCGCGAGAGCTACGACCTCTTTGCCTGCTCGGGCATCCTCTTCAACCACGAGAGCCCGCGTCGCGGGTTGGAGTTCGTCACGCGCAAGGTGACCTACGGCGCGGCGCAGATCAAGCTGGGCCTGGCCCACGAGCTGTGCCTGGGCAACCTGGAGGCCCGCCGCGATTGGGGCTACGCCGGGGATTACGTCAAGGCCATGTGGCTCATGCTCCAGCAGGACGCGCCCGACGATTACGTCGTCGGCACCGGCGAGACCCACGCCGTCCGCGAGCTGTGCGAAGTGGCCTTCCGCCACCTGGACCTTGACTGGCAGGAATACGTCATCGTGGACCCCCAGTTCTACCGCCCCGCCGAGGTGGACCTGCTCGTCAGCGACCCGGCCAAGGCGCGGGAAGCCCTGGGCTGGGAGCCCGAGGTTTCGTTCGGAGAATTGATCCAAATGATGGTCGACGCCGACCTGGAACACTTGAAGTCAATCCACAACCTGTAACGCGAGGAGGAAACGACCTATGACGACCCAGATCAAATTCGGCACCGATGGCTGGCGAGCCCGCATCGGCGAAGAGTACACCTACGACAACGTGCGCCGCTGCGCCCAGGGCTTTGCCACCTACCTGCTGGAGGAGGACAAGGAGGGCGAGACCGTCGTCGTCGGCTACGACAAACGTTTTGCGTCAGAGTTTTTCGCCCGGGCCGTGGCCGAGGTGCTGGCCGCCAATGGCTTTCGCGTCCTCGTCACCGAGGGCGCGGCGCCGACGCCCGTGATCTCTTACTCGGTGGTGGCCCAGGGGGCTGTGGCCGGCGTCAACATCACGGCCAGCCACAACCCCTATCCCGACAACGGCTTCAAGGTCCGCGACGAGCAGGGCGGGGCCATCGCCCCCGACGACCTGAAAGAGATCGAAGCCCGCATCCCGGCCATCGAGGACGTCAAACGTGTGTCCCTGGACGAGGCCCTCGACGAGGGGACCGTGGCCTACTTTGACCCGGCGCCGGACTATTTGGAACAGATCGAGCGCCTCATCGACGTGCAGCCCATTAAGGACGCCGGGCTCACCGTCGTCGTGGACGCCATGTGGGGCAACGGCGCCGGCTGGTTCCCCCGCATCCTCGGCGGCGGCAAGACCCAGATCATCGAGATCCACGCCGAGCGCAACCCGGTCTTTCCCGAGATGACCCGCCCCGAGCCGATCCCGCCCAACATCGACGCCGGCCTGGCCAAAGTGACCGAGATCGGCGCCGACGTAGCCATCATCAACGACGGCGACGCCGACCGGGTGGGCGTGGGCGACGAGCACGGCCGATTCGTCAACCAGCTCCAGGTCTATGCCCTGCTGGCCATGTACTTCTTGGAGGTGCGCGGCGAGCGCGGCCCCATCGTCAAGACCATCTCGACGACCTCCATGCTGGAAAAGCTGGGCGAGATTTACGACGTGCCCGTCCACCAGACCGGCGTGGGCTTCAAGTACGTGGCGCCCAAGATGCTCGAGACCGACGCCCTCATCGGCGGCGAGGAGAGCGGCGGCTACGCCTTCCACGGACACGTGCCCGAGCGCGACGGCATCCTGGCCGGGCTCTACGTGCTCGACCTGATGGTGCGCCTGGGCAAAACGCCGTCGCAGCTCATCGAGCACCTCTACGACCAAGTGGGCGCCCACTACTACGACCGCATCGACCGCCGCTTCCCGGCAGAGCGGCGCGACGCCACCCGGGCGCGGATCGAAAACGCCGACCCCGAGACCATCGGCGGGCTGGAGGTCACGGGCCTCGATACCACCGACGGCTTCAAATTCAAGCTGGCCGACGGCGGCTGGCTCCTCATCCGCTTCTCCGGCACCGAGCCCGTCATCCGCGTCTACACCGAGACGACCCACGGGGATCGGGTCCAGGCGATCCTGGAGGATGGCCTGCGGATTGCGGGCTTGGAGCCCTGATTGGCAAGGAGCGAAAAAATGCCTTGGGTTGCTCAACAAGAGAAAGCAATTATCGAAGAGGATGGCTCCGTGTTGCTGCCAGAATGGCTACGGACCGCTGGCGGCTTTGAGGCTGGCGATGAACTCCAGATCTGGTGGCTACCGCCCGACCAGATTGTTGCCCGCCGGGTACCCCACTGGGACGAACAAGCACTCAATGAGGCCATGCGCGAGTTCCGTGAAGCACTTCAAACCGCTGGTTACGATACGGAAGACGAGATCGTTCAACTGGTCCGTGAAGTCAAGAGGGACCAAGCACAGGAATGGTCTGGGAGATAGAACACCACGTGGACCGAATCGTACTGGACACCAACGTCTATATCATTGGGGTGCAGTTGCTCCTATCTCCCGGACCCGTAAAGCGAGAGAAACGGGCTGATTCCAATCCGGTTCCGTCCGAGGGAAGTTGCAGATTTCCCTCGAAACCGGCAGATTCCTGGCACATAGGTGGAGCTGGTCTGGCGGTGGTAGATAAGAGCAACTGCACCCATATCATTGGCTTTGGTACGCTACAGAGCGTTGAAACCCAAGTCCTCAGGCGGTTGTCCAATAATCCCGATGCCGTGGTCCTCCTATCAGCAGAGTTGCCTGGAGTGTCACAGTGTTGATTGACACCCACGCCCACCTCGACTTTAACAAATTCGACAACGACCGGCAGGCCGTGGTCCAGCGGGCCAGGCAGGCCGGCGTGGCCGCCATCGTCAACGTCGGCACCGACCTGAAATCGAGCCGGGCGGCCGTGCGGTTGGCCGGCGAGTACGACGTGGTCTACGCCGCTGTGGGCATGCACCCGCACGATGCCAAAAGACTCGACGGCGCAGCCCTGGCGGAACTGCGCGAGCTGGCCCGGCAGCCCAAAGTCGTGGCCGTGGGTGAGATCGGCCTCGATTTCTACCGGAACCTCTCGCCGCCCGAGCAGCAGCGCCGGGCCTTCCGGGCCCAACTGGCCTGGGCGGCCAAGCTGGGCAAGCCGGTCGTCATCCACGACCGCGACGCCCACGACGAGATCCTGGACGTGTTGGCCGAGTGGGCCTCGGACCTGAGACACTCGCCACTGGCCGGGCGGCTGGGCGTGCTCCACACCTTTTCCGGCGACCAGGCCATGGCCAAGCGGGCCATCGAACTGGGCTTCTACATCTCTATCTCGGGACCGGTGACCTACAAGAACGCCCGCCAGTTGCCCGAGGTCGTACGGGCGCTGCCCCTGGAGCGGCTCCTGGTCGAGACCGATTCTCCCTTCCTGACGCCCCATCCGCACCGGGGCAAGCGCAACGAGCCGGCCTACGTCCGCCTGGTGGCCGAGGCCATCGCCGACCTGAAGGGGGTCTCATTCAACGCATTGGCCGAGGTGACGACGGCCAACGCCCAACGTTTGTTTCAGTTCGAGGTTCGACGATCCGTTTCGCGGGTCGGACGCCGAACCTCGAACCTCGAACATCAAATACCGAACCGGAAGAGGAAGTAGTTTGAAGACAATTTCTTTGCTCGAACCCTTGGCGCCGGATCTGGAGTTGGTGGAGCAGAAACTGCGCGAGCCGGTCCACCTCGACTATCCCCAGTTGACGGCGGTGCTGCACAGCCTGCTGGATAGCGGGGGCAAGCGGCTTCGCCCGGCCCTGGCCCTCCTGGCCGGTGGCTATTACGCCGAGCAGATCGACCAGGAGAAACTCGTCTCCCTGGCCGCCGCCGTCGAGATGCTGCACACGGCGACGCTGGTCCACGACGACCTCATCGACGGGGCGCTGATGCGCCGGGGAAACCCGACCCTCAACGCCGACTGGAGCATGGGCGCCACGGTCCTCACCGGCGACTACCTCTTTGCCCGGGCTGCCTCCCTCGCCGCCGAGACCGGCCACGTGCGGGTCATGTCCATCTTTGCCGAGACGCTGATGACCATTTGCAGCGGCGAGCTGCGGCAGATCTTTGACCGCCGCAACCTGCCGGACCTGGGCACCGAGCAGGACTGGCAAGACGCCCTGGCTCAGTACGACCGGCGCATTGTGGCCAAGACCGCCTCCCTCTTTGCGGCAGCGACCGAGGCCACCGGCGTCTTGGGCGCCGCCCCGGAAGAGCAAGTGCAGGCCCTGCACGACTATGGGCTGGCTTTGGGCATGGGCTTTCAGATCATCGACGACGTGCTCGACTTTCGGGGGGACGAGGCGGTGCTGGGCAAGCCCGTGGGCAGCGACCTGCGGGAGGGAATCGTCACCCTGCCCGTGCTTTATTTCCTACGCGAGCATCCCGGCGACGAGCGGGTCGCGGCCGTGGTGCGCAGCAGCGGCGACGACGACCTGGTCCGCGCCGTCGTCGGCGACGTCCGCGAGTCGGGCGCGGTAGACCGGGCCGTCGAGCGGGCCGGGCAGTTCATTGCCCAGAGCAAGGCAGCCCTCGATTTTCTGCCAGAGACCGAGACGCGCGACACCATGCTCGCCCTGGCCAACTATACCATCTCCCGTCGAAAGTAACCTCCGGCGATGGGGGACAGCGCCGACCTGAGCATCGTCATCGTCAGTTGGAACGTCCGCCATCTCCTCCGCCGCTGTCTACATTCGATATTAGATATTGGAGATTGGAGATTGGACATGCCCGCCCCAAGGCCCAATACCCAATATCCAATACCCAATATCCAAGTAATCGTCGTGGACAATGCCAGCCCCGACGGCAGCGCCGAGATGGTCCGCGCCGAGTTCCCCACCGTCCACCTGATCGCCAACCGGGAGAACCGGGGCTTTACGGCGGCCAACAACCAGGGGCTGGCCGTGGCCCGGGGCCGCCACCTGCTCCTGCTCAACCCCGACACCGAGGTCGTGGGCGACGCCCTGGCGACGATGGTGGCCTACGCCGACGCCCACCCCGAGGTCGGCGCCCTGGGACCCCAGCTCCGCTATCCAGACGGCAGCCTCCAGCCGTCGCGCCGCCGCTTCCCCACCTTTGCCACGGCCCTGGTCGAGAGCACCGTCGTCCAGGAGTGGTGGCGCGACAACGCCATCCTGCATCGCTACTACCTGGCCGATGTCCCCCCCGACAGAGTTCAGCCGGTGGACTGGCTGGTCGGCGCCTGTCTCCTCGTCCGCCGCGAGGTCTACGAACAGATTGGCGGGCTGGACGAGGGCTTTTTCATGTACTCAGAAGAGCTGGATTGGTGCAAACGAATCAAGGAGGCACCTCGCGGTGAGCTCGGTCGAACCGGGTGGCAAGTGGTCTATCTGCCCACCGCCACCGTCGTCCACCACGAAGGAAAGAGCAGCGAGCAGGTGGTGCCGGCCCGGCACATTCACTTTCAGAGCAGCAAGGTGCGCTATTTTCGCAAGCACCACGGCCCGTTCCAGGCCGAGGCCCTGCGCTGGTTCCTGTTGCTCACCTACGTCTACCAGTGGCTGCGGGAGGGGATCAAGTGGCTGCTCGGCCACAAGCGCCCGCTGCGCGCCGAGCGGCTGCGGGCCTATCGCCAGGTGCTCAAGTCCGGTCTGAGGACATCGCCTGAACAATCTGGTAAGCATCACCGATGAACATCCGAAAATCGTCCAGATGCTCTTGCACGATACGGTACACTTCTCGCTCGTCTACTTCCTGGTAGAAGTGAACTACGCGGTTGCGGAACCTGACCATCCTGATCTATGTCCGACCATGCGCTTCAGGTAGAAGATTGGCTTCCACCAGAGTTCTTACCAACTCGGCGGAATCAGCCGGTGCTTTCAGCCGCAAACGGGCCACAAAATGGGCACACAGGTCAATCATGGCCTCGACCGATATTTGAAGACGATGGATCGCTGCGTCCAAGTTGCGGAAATCGGATGCAAATTCCAAGAGCATTATAGCACAAAGGCGGCCAGAATGAAAGTCCTGTTCGTCACCGGCGAATTCCCACCCATGCAGGGCGGCGTGGGCGATTACACCCGCGAGATCGGCCTGGCCCTGCGCGACCTGGGCTGCGACGTCCACGTTGCCACGTCGGCCCAGGCCGGCCCTGTGGCGGGCCTCCGCATCCACCCGGTCGTAGAGCGGTGGGGCTGGGGCTGCTGGCGCATCCTCCTCGACCTGGTGCGCGCGCAGCGGCCCGACGTGGTCCACGTCCAATACCAGGCTGCGGCCTACGCCCTGCACCCGGCCATCAACCTTTTCCCGCGACGCTTGCGATGGCTGGGCGACGACCGGCCCCGGACCGCCGTCACCTTCCACGACCTGAAGGTCCCCTACCTCTTTCCCAAGGCCGGGCCGCTGCGGCGCTGGATCGTCACCGAGCTGGCCCGCAGCAGCGACGCGGCCATCACGACCAACCAGGAAGATTTCGAGGCCCTTCAGCAGGCACTGGGCCGCCCCCCGGCCCTCATCCCCATCGGCTCCAACATCGCCCCGCCGGCCGCCCCCCCGCAAGGGGCGGGGCGATCTGCCTGGCGCGCCCGCTGGGGCGCCGGTCCCGACGACCTGCTCCTCTGCTTTTTCGGCTTTATCAACGACAGAAAAGGCGTGGACACCCTGCTCCACGCCCTCGCTTCTGATCCGTTGGATTCCGCTAAGCGTCCTGATGTGCGGCCTTTGGGCCGCCATGTCGAAGGGCCATTGTTGCTCTTCATCGGCGGCCGGACCGGCGCCAGCGACCCAACCAACGTCGCTTACCTGGCCCACATCGAGGCCCTCATCGCCGAGCTGGGACTCGAGGACCGGATTCGCTGGACCGGCTACCTGCCGCTGGACGAGGTCTCGGCCAGTTTCTGGGCGGCCGACCTCTGTGTCTTGCCCTACCGCGATGGCGTCTCGTTCCTGCACGGCACCTTTCACGCCGCCCTGGCCCACGGCGTGCCCATCGTCACCACCCGGCCCCGCGTCCCCCTGCCCGAGCTGCGCCACGGCGAGAACGTCTACCTCGTCCCCCCGCAGGCGCCCCGGGCCCTGGCCGAGGCCATTGCCCACCTGGCCGGCGACGCAGACCTGCGGCGCCGTCTCGGTCGCGGCGCCCAGGAGCTCGCCAGGGAGTTCCGCTGGGAAAAGATCGCGGCCGATACGCTGGCCTTGTACCGCGCCCTGGGCGCTCAGTCCTGATCGGCCTTGGCCCGGCGCCCCTCGGCGATCAGGTCGGCAACCCGCTCTGAATCTGCCACCTCCGGCTCCTTTTTCGCCAGGGATGCTTCGGCCTGCCGAGACTCGTCCTCCTCCAGGTCTACCTTCTCAGGCCGAGGCGTAAAGGGCTTATGAACCAGCGCCCCCACCAGAACCCGCACCTTTCGCAGCAAACTCATCAACCCACCTCCCAATCCTTTGATCCGATTATACGCCAGAGGCCAACCCTGCGCAACTTCCCCTGCGACTTTGCAACCTTCACAGAAATATGATAAGATGGGCCTTGGGCCAAGGCCCAACCATCATTCAGCCCGGCAAGGATGCCGGACAGAGAGGAGAAATTCGATGGAGGTTACAAAAGAACAACTGCTGGACAAGCTGAACTACGACCTGGCCTGGGAATACGCGGCCATGATCCAGTACATCCAGCATGCCTCGGTCATTACCGGGGCCGAGTACGAGTCGGTCATCGCGGAGCTTCTCCTGCACGCCGACGAGGAAAAGCAGCACGCCATCCAGCTCTCGGAGCAGATCGACTTCCTGGGCGGTGTGCCGGCGGTGGACGTCGAGGAGATCAAGACCTCCGAAAACAGCAAGACGATGCTGGAGCATGATCTGGAGGGCGAGATGGACGCCATCCGCCGCTACAAGGAGCGCATCGGCCAGGCGGAAAAGCTGCAAGAATACGGCCTGCGCCGCGTCCTGGAGGACATCCTCATCGTCGAAGAGGAGCACGCCCGCGACCTGCAAACGGTCCTGGGCAAGTAACCCGGCCCCCGCACGAGACCAGCCCCGACGCGCAGTCGGGGCTTTCTTGTTGTTTTCTGCCACGTGGGGTAGAATAACCGCAGGAGGTTTGATGGCGCCACCCTCGGGAAACCGGCTCATTCGATGGCTGCTGTTGGCTATCGTGCTGCTCTACCTGGTCCTGGCGACCCTGTACGCCGTCTATACTCCGGACTGGCAGGCGCCCGACGAGCCGGCGCACTACAATTACATCCGCCACCTGGCCGAGCGGCGTCGCTTTCCGATCTTGAAGCCGGGCGACTACCCTGTCGCCTACCTGGAGGAGATCAAGGCTGCCCGCTTCCCCCCCGAGATGAGCATCGAGCCGATCCGCTACGAGTTTCACCAGCCCCCCCTCTATTACCTGCTGGCGGTGCCCGTTTACCAGCTTTTCGACGGTTCGCTGCTGCCCCTGCGCCTGCTCTCCGTGCTCCTGGGCGCGCTGCTCCTGCTCGTCGTCTACTGGGCCGTGGAGGAAGTGACGCCCGACCGGCCCGCACTGGCCATCGGGGTGATGGCCTTTGTCGCGTTCTTGCCCATGCACCTGGCCATGACCACCGCCGCCAACAACGATACCCTGGCCGAGTTGCTCCTGGCGACGGTCCTGCTTTTGACGGTCCGCTACTTGAAAGCGAAACCGGTACCCGAGGCACAGCCTTCCCCCCCACCCCAGCCCTCCCCCCCGAGGGGGAGGGAGCATTCTCGCCTGCTCGTCCTCCTGGGCATCACCACCGGCCTGGGCCTCGTGACCAAAACCTCGGCCTACGTGGCATTGCCCCTCGTCCTGGCCGCCATCGCCGCCCGCTACCTCTGGCTCACCTACGAGATTTCGGCCGTCAAGCTCACGAAAGCCGCTATAACCTATCTCCTACCCGCTACAGCTTTGGCCCTCCCCTGGTGGCTGCGTAACGTCGCCGTCTATGGCGGCCTCGACCTCCTGGGCCTGGGCCGCCACGACCAGGTCGTCGTCGGCCAGCTCCGCACCGCCGAGTTCATCGCCCAGAATGGTACCGCCCGACTGGTCGGCGATTTCGCCGCAACGTCCTTCCGCAGCTTCTGGGGCCAGTTCGGCTGGATGGGCGTCTTGCTCGACCAGCGCCTCTACCAGGCCCTGGCGGTCCTCTCGGCGCTGGCCCTGGCCGGGTTTGGCCTCTGGCTGGTGTGCGCCTACCGCCGCTGGGAGAGGGTCGCTCCGTGGCAGCGGGCTGCCGGGGGCCTGCTGGCCCTGTCAGGATTCCTGACCCTGTCGAGCTACCTTTGGTACAACACCACTTTCGTCCAGCACCAGGGTCGCTACCTCTTTCCTGCCCTGGTGCCCATCAGCCTGGGTGTGGCCCTGGGCTGGCGCGAGGCGCTGCGGCGCGAGTGGGCCTTGTGGCTCGCCATCTCTGCCTTTTTGTGCACCATCCTGCTCCGGCTGGCCGGGCGGCTGGACAACTGGCCGCTGCTGATGCTCCTCGCGACCGGTGTCGCCCTGGCCATCCGCCGCTTCCTGCCCGGCCGCTGGAACCCCCTCGTCCAGGCCGCGCCCTACCTGCTCCTGGTCCCCCTCGACCTGGCCGCCCTGTTTCTGTTCATCATCCCCCAGTTGAGAGTGTGATAATGACGGCCCGCCCCGCTTTCGTGGACCTGCACGTCCACTCCACCTGCTCGGGCGACGGCGCCTCGTCCATCGCCCAGCACGCCCGCCGCGCCGCCGACCTGGGCCTGGCCGAGGTCGGCTTCTGCGAGCACATGGATTTCGACCCCCGCGACCGGAGCTACCTCTTTCTCGACCCGGCGCGCTACAGTGCCGAGATCGCGGCCGCCCGGCAGGCGATGCCCGGCGTCCGCTTCCGGCAGGGCGCCGAGATCACCTACCAGGCCAAGCTGGAGGGCGAGATCCGCACCTGGCTGGCCGAGCACGCCTGGGATTACGTCGTCGCCTCGGTCCACCTGGTCGAGTACGAGCCGCCCCGCTGGGCGATGGTCTCCGAGGAACGCGCAATCAAGGCCTACTTTGCCGACCACGACGAGCGGCAGTCCTACGTCCCCTATTTTGAGGAGCTGCTTCGCGCAGCGCAGAGCGGCCTGGGCGACGTGTTGGGCCACCTGGACCTGGTCAAACGTTATGGCGTGACCCACTATGACCCCTTCGAGCCTGCCAAGTACGAAGCCGAGATCCGGGCCGTCTTGCGGGCGGCGGTGGACCGTGGCGTCGGCCTCGAGATCAACACCTCGGGCCTTCGCCAGGCGCCGGGCGAGCCCTATCCCGGCCTGACCGTGCTGCGCTGGTACCGCGCGCTCGGCGGCGAGATCCTGACCGTCGGCTCCGACGCCCACCACGTCGACGACCTGGGCGCCGGCATCCCCAGAGCCCTGGAATTGGCGCGAGAGGCCGGCTTTCGGGCCATCGCCACGTTTGAGGGGCGAGAGATTCGCTGGATTGACCTGTAGCGTATTGCGTATTGCGTATTTCGTCACGCATCACGCATCACCTGTTGTCGCAATTGCAACATACTCCAGATTACGGTAAAATAGAATCTCAACGTATACCGATAAGGAGGCATTTGCGACATGAAAACTCGTTCTTTTTCAGAGAGACTGGATGACAAGTCAGCCCAGGCTCTCCTGACCAACCATTTCCGCGAACGATATAACTACAACCCGGCGATGACCGAAGCCATCTTCCAGGACGCCGTTTTCGTCCGTACCTTACTAGATCCGACCGCCAGAGAGGACGGCCAGATCATCCGCTACTTTCCCAGGGCCACTGAGCCAGCGGGCAAGCCGCTGAAGGACTGCGAGTACGTCGCCGTGCGCCTGACCTTGTACGCGGCCGATGATGCCGAATTCTCGCCAAAGGCGCTAACGACGTGTGGCCGAGCACAGTCCCAAGGCTCTACGGCAGCGCAAACTCAAACGCATCTGCGACGAGGCCCTGGCCCAGGGTGCGCCAGCTACCCAAGAGGACCTGGCGGCACTGCTAGGCTGCCACCGCAGCACCATCATCCGGGATATCGCTGAGCTGAAGGCTCAGGGCAGCGAGGTGGTTACCCGAGGGGACGTCACCGACCAAGGGCGCGGTGTCAGTCACAAACGACCCATTCTCCAGATGTACCTCTTGGGTCTCCCACCCTCCGAGGTCGCCAGACGAACGGGTCACGCCCTGGAGAGCGTCGAGAACTACATCGAGCCCTTCTTTCGCATTGCCTGTCTGTACAGTGAGGGCAAAGCCCTGGGGGCCATCTGTCGCCTCACTCAACTGAGCCGGGGCTTGGTGGAAGAGTACCTCGCTCTCTATCAGGACCTGGCCGCCGATTCGGTCTTTGCCGAGCCGCTGGCCAAGCGACTCCACTTCTTTCAAGAAGGGCTCCTACCTCTCTCTGAAAAAAGGGGGGCGCCATGAACCGTCCAGCGGCCCGACGGCTGTCCCAGAAACAGGTCTATGGTCCCGCGTGCAACAAGAACCTGCGGGGGATCTTGCGCAAAGAACTGCTGACTAACTTTGGCTTCGAGCACATGTTTCTCATGGCTGATGTGCTCATCGACCGGTTTCTGGCAATCATTGAGGAGGCGGATATTCTCCATGGACCACTGGAGCCGTTCCAGACGGTGATCTACGGCTACGACAAACTCAAGCGGAGTGGGCCTGCCCTACGGCGAGACCCGCTGGACCTGGCCCGAAGATGGCACGTTACTAACCGACTACCGCTTCACGGGGCAGCGTGAGCAATCGCACCTGGGATTGTACCACATGGGGGCGCGCTTCTACGACCCCGCGCTGGGACGGTGGCTCTCGGCGGATACGATTGTGCCGGAGCCGGGGAATCCGCAGGAATTCAATAGATACTCCTACGTCACGGGAAATCCCCTGCTGTTTGTGGATCCGACGGGACACTTTCGAAACGGTCGTGGCCCGGCTCCGCAATCATCACCACTGACAGTGGCACCTGAGCCGCAGCCTGTACCAACAGCACCATCGGCAACTACGCCAGTCCCTTCCCAATCTCCAACACCGTACAATTCTCCTCCATCCCCCGCATCACCAACACAATCTCGGACGCCAGGGCCTACGCCGACGCCTCAGCCGTGTTGTCCAATCCAACTATCTCCAACTACTGTCGTCAGGCGTTTGGACTCCCCTACCGGTTTTGTTGCCCAGGAGATTGGCCCACCGAAGCAGTTTGAAACAGATTGGTTGCCGTTTTGGTCGCTTTCATTCGACGCAGGACTTGAGAGCCTGGACAGGATCAATCTGGTAGCCATTGAACGAAGGTACATAAAAACAGTGCAGTTGATGGCGGAGTATGAAGGTTACCTTCTGCAGTACACACACTATGGCGAAGATGGAAAGTTGATTTCCCAGTATGACGTATGGGTACAAACTGGCGATGAGCTTAACTACGTCGAGTGGTTTACGTTGGATCAAGAGTGGCGCTACTTGGTTTGGGATGTCGAGCAAGGCGAGCCGCTAGAGTGGCACCCGGCTGAGGAAGATTAGATAGTGATGTCTTTGACGGATATCGTAAAGGAAGGTGAAAATGAGAAAGACGCTTGCCGTATTCAGAGGGCGTAAAGTTGGGATCAAGGCTGCTGCTGCTGTTTGTGTCGTTCTGGTTCTGGCTGCTTGCCTCTGGACAATAATCCGCTCAGTTCGAGATCCCATGTTCACAGATATAGAGATCATCACGAGCAGGAAGTTGGAAGTTGGTGGTCCGTCAGAAATAACCCAAGTGTTCGGAGAAAATGAGTCAGTATGTGTCTTCGTCCGAATAAAACTTGGGGCTGATATACTTGAAATAGTGAATTCTGGCAACGAAGGCGCGCGGTTGGCTGTGACTGCCAGTTGGTTTTATGGAGAAGAGGAAGCAACCCTAGAAAGCCCTATCCTAATGGAGGACCTTGGCAACGGTTGGCAGGTGGGTGGGGCTTGCCTAACACCAGGGGATGGTCCGTTTGAGAGAGGAGAACACCAAATAGTAATTAAACACGGCGAGGTCCGAATTGGAGAATCTATCTTCTGGATACGTTAGTCCGTAGGCCGCGTTTCCACACCCGGCCATTTTCTATCCGTCCTCCGGTCTCGCCAGTCTCCTGACCGGCGTTCAGCGCCAGGCGGGCCATTTTCCCTGCCTGCCCACCCTCCGGTGGGGTGTGGTCCCGCTGCCCTGGCTGCACGGCGGGGGGTGGGGTGTCCTTCAAGCGGTAGGGCCGGCGGCCAGTCCATGACCTCACCGCCGGCCCGGTCTCCACTCTTGAAACGGCGGTCGTCGCCGCCGGCCCTCAGGCCGGCATGCTCCTGCTGAGCGGCAGCGAGGTGGTGACCAAGTATTACTTTTTCAACGGCCAGCGGGTTGCCATGCGCAAGGACAATGTGGTACAATACCTCCTGGGCGACCACCTGAACAGCACCAGCCTGGTGCTCGACGCCAACGGGGCCAAAGTGGCCGAAAGCCGCTACTTCCCCTACGGGGTGGAGCGCTGGACCTGGCCCGCAGATGGCACGTTACCAACGGACTATCGCTTCACGGGGCAGCGTGAGGAATCGCACCTGGGACTGTATCACATGGGGGCGCGCTTCTACGACCCCGCGCTGGCCCGCTGGCTCTCGGCGGATACGATTGTGCCGGAGCCGGGGAATCCGCAGGCGTTCAATCGGTACTCATACGTGCGCAACAATCCATGCCGGTACACGGATCCAAGCGGTCATTGTATTTGGGATGCGTGCATTCTCGAAACAATAGCGATTGGAGCAGGAGTCGGTTTGATTGTAAACTACATCGATCAGGTTGACGATAACATGAATCGCGGACTGTCCTTTTGGGATGCAGGTTATCACAAGAACATCAATGAGGGCAAAATGGCGGGTGCGGCGGCAAGTGGAGCGGTCATGGGTGGTACGTTTGCAGTGGTAGGGCCGACAAGTTTCTGGGGCTACCTTGCGACTGGCGCCGCAGGCGGACTCCTAGGAGGACAGACAGGGCGATTGGTGTCAGCGGGCTGGGATGAGTCAATTACCTTCTTGGAGGGACAAGGATGGGATGACACTCGCTGGCTGCAGCGGGCTCGTGCCAATGGCTTTCTTGATCCGGGCTCTATGGCCATCGATACAGTTTCAGGTGCAGTGGCAGGTAGCGGGGGTTGGCTACTCGACCAGTTTGTCCATTCAGTCAGTTCTACAGTTTTTAGCCAGAAAACTCCGCAGATCTATCTGTACAGAAA
>CAYLZO010000079.1:0-19949 GCA_964387775.1 uncultured Anaerolineaceae bacterium | reverse complement strand
CTACGACCTGGGCGCCTTCGGGCCGCTGGCGCCCTTTGCCACGGTGGACCCGGCGACGGTGAGCCTCGGCGCGGGCCAGTCGCAGACGGTTCAGGTGACGGCCAGCGACTTGACCGCCTTCCTGCCCGGCGACACCTTCCTCGGCGTGGACGCCCGGTCGCAGACCGAGAGCGCCATCCACGACGAGGACCCCTTCGCCGTCGAGATCGCGGCTGTCGAGGGCGTCGAGGTGGCCCTGCAACCCACCGTCCGGACGGTGAGCGGCACGCTGGAGGCGGCCTTTACCCTGGTCGTGACCAACACCGGCAACGAAAACGCCACCTTCCAACTGGCCGCCGGCGTCACGCCGGGTGGCACCGCGTCGCTGGGCGCCGACAGCCTGCCCATCCCGCCCCGCACCGCCGTGCGCCTGCCCGTGACCATCCGGGTTCAGGGCGGCGGGACCTACCAGGTCGAGGCGTCGGCCAGCAGCAGCAGCGCCCAGGCCGGCGACACGGCCGGCCTGACGGTCATCCACGACGCGCCCGGTCCCCAGTTCCGCCGGTTCCTGCCCATCGTGACCAAGAACACGGCCCGGGACACGGCGCCGACCTTGTATCGCGTCTACCTGCCCCAAGTCTCGAGCGGGCAACCCACTTTGTTAATCCGATAGAGTCCATGGCCCGGCGGAGGTCTCGGAACCTTCGCCGGGCCTACGAGGAGGTATTTGATGAAAGGCACGAGAATTCTGGCAAGTTTGTTGATTCTGGGGCTGCTCCTGGCCCTGGCCATGGGGTCGAGTTGGGCCCAGGAATTGGTGACAACGGAGGAACGCGCCGCCCAGGCTCCCGATGCGGCCAACGTGAGCACCAGCTTTACCTACCAGGGCAGCCTGGTCGACGGGGGCAGCCCGGCCAACGGCGACTACGATTTTGAGTTCAAACTCTACGACGCGGCCACCGACGGCAGCCAGGTGGGCAGCACGCTGACCCTGGACGACGTCACCGTGACCGATGGCCAATTCACCGTCCAACTCGATTTCGGAAGCGTCTTTGACGGCACCGACCTCTGGCTGGAGGTGGGCGTCCGGCCGGGCAGCGACACGGGCACGTACACCACTCTCAGCCCCCGGCGGGCGCTGACGGCCACGCCCTACGCCCAGTACAGCGCGGCCGCACCGTGGAGTGGCCTCAGTGGCCTCCCGGCCGGCTTTGCCGACAACTTGGACGACGACACCCTGAGCAGCCTGAACTGCACCAGCAGCCAGATCGCCGAGTGGAACGGCTCGGCCTGGGTCTGCGGCGAGGACGACGTGGGTGCGGGCGGCGGGGGCGGCGACATCACCGCCGTCTATGCCGGGGAGGGCCTGGACGGAGGCGGCGTCAGTGGCGCCGTCACCCTGACGGTGAACTTTGCCGGCACCGGGAGCGCCGCCACGGTGGCGCGCAGCGACCACGACCACGACGACCGCTACTACACGGAAACGGAACTGAACACCAGCGGCGGCGGCGGGCAGGTCCACTGGGACAATCTGAATGGCGTGCCCAGTGGTTTTGCCGACGGCACCGACGACGACACAACCTACTCCGCCGGCGAGGGCCTGGCCCTGAGTGGCAACCAGTTCCGGGTGGCCACCCTGCCGATGGGCGGCTACGCCAACACCACTTTGGACTCTGCCGGCAGCACCGGCCGCTACCCGGCCATCATCATCGGCTGGGATGGCCTGCCCCTCATCAGCTACTATAACGCCAGCAACGGCGACCTGATGGTCTACCATTGCAACGACTTGATGTGCTCCAGCGGCACCAAGACGACGCTGGATTCTACCGGCATCGTGGGCGAATACACGTCCATCACCATCGGACAGGATGGCTACGGGCTGATCAGCTACTACGACCGCACCAACGGCGACCTGAAGCTGGCCCACTGCCAGAACGTGGCCTGCACCAGCGCCAGCACCGAAACCGTGGATAGCACGGGGGACGTGGGCCAGTGGACGTCCATCACCGCCAACGAACAGGGGTACGCCTTTATCAGCTACTACGCCGTAAGCACTGGCGACCTCAAGGCCGTGTCCTGCAACAACGCGTCCTGCTCCGGCAAAAGCATCTGGACGGTGGACAGCGGCGGTGACGTGGGACAGTACACGTCCATAGTGCGCACCATCCGGGACTATGGCTACATCAGCTACTACGATGCCACCAACGGCAACCTCAAGATTGCGCGTTGCGTGAACATGAGTTGCAGCAGCCCGACCATCAACACGCTAGACGGCACGGACGTGGTCAATGGCGAAGAGGAAGACGTCGGTCTCTGGACCTCCATCACCACCGGGGTAGATAGCCTCCCCATTATCGCCTACGTCAAAGCCAACCAGCCCGGCGCAACCTCTGCCTCTGTGCGTGTGGCCCACTGCACAAGCCTAACTTGTTCCGCTGTCACGATTGAAACCATCATCTCCGGCTCCGGCATCAACTTCTGGGGCCTCTCTACCACACTGGGGCCGCACGGGTTGGGCTACGTCACCCTCGGTTGGGACACCGGCAGCCGGATCTACTTTGCCCACTGCGAGGATTTCGGCTGCACCGATACCTCCCTCAACGACAGCGCGGTCAAGACCGGCGCCCCCCGGGAGTCGTCCCTGACGATTGGCGCGGATGGCCTGCCCATCTTTGCCTACTATGACGATAATGCCGCCGAACTGCGGGTTGTCCACTGCTCTGACCTGACCTGCCAGCCCCATCTGCGGCGACGCTAAAGCCCGTCACCGGGAAGGAGAAACCAAAGTGAAACACAAGATGTGGTTCAATCTGGTGCTCGTCTTGGGGCTGATATTGGCGGGCGTAGCGGCCAATGCATCGCTCCAGGCCCAAAGCCCCAACTACGATCTCACCTGGTGGACGGTAGATGGCGGCGGTGGAACGTCGAGTGGCGGGGGATATAGCCTGAGCGACACCATCGGCCAGGCCGATGCCGGGTCGTCGACCGGCGGGGACTATGCCCTGGGCGGCGGTTTTTGGCATAGCGGCCCGGCAGCCAGCCAGTACCGGGTCTATCTGCCGCTCGTAACCAAATGATGACTCTAGGAGGTAAATGATGAAAAGGACGCGAATTCTCGTCAGCGCACTGATTATGGCGCTGCTCTTGGCCCTGCTCTGGGTCGCCGGCACTTCGATTTCCCAGGCAGCCCCGGCGGCCACGACCTGGTACGTGGACGCCGCCACCGGCGACGACAACGACGACTGCCTGACACCGGGCACGGCGTGTGCCACCATCGGCGCGGCGGTGGGCAAAGCGGCGTCCGGCGATACCGTCGAGATCGCGGCCGGGACCTACAACGAGCACGACATCGAAGTCTATGACGAGCTCACCCTCAACGGCGCCGGGATGGAGAACACCATCGTCGACGCCGGTGCAGCAGGCCGCGTGTTCCGGGTGGGGTCCACGGTCGTGATCTCGAACCTGCGCCTGCAGAACGGCCAGACGTCCGCAGGAGACATCTTTGACGAGGGGGGCGGCGCCGTGCTCACCACGGGTTCGGCGCACCTGACCCTGCAGAGCTTCGCTGGTTCAGCGAGAATAAGGCGGAGGCTGACCCTGGTGGCTTGAGGCGAAGCCTCGCTAGTCGGTCAACTCAAAGGTCACGCTGACGCGGGCATTGACCTTGATCTGGCCGGGGGCCACGCTACCGTCGGCCAGGGCCGAGGCGCCGCCGGCCTCCTGGATGACGTTCTGGCTCATGCCGCCGCCCCAGCGGGCGCCCCACCAGGCGTTGTAGCCCGACCACCAACCGCTCCCCACCTCCTGGACAGTGAGCGGGGCGCCGATCTGCTGGCCCAGCTCGCCGGCCAGGGCCTCGGCCTTTTCCTTCGCGGCGCGGACGGCCAGGGCGCGGGCCTCGTCGCGGTGCTGGCGCAGCTCGGTGGTACGGAACTCGATGCCGTGGACATAGTTGACGCCCGCCTCCAGGGCGTCGGCCAGCAGCCCCTCAAACTCGGACAGGTCGCGCAGGGTGATGACGACCGTCTTGTGGACGAAATAGCCGATGAAATCGCGGTCCTCGTAGTAGCCGTTGCGGTAGCGGGGTTCGATGCCGACATAGTCGGTCTGGACGTGCTGCGACGGGACGCCGTGCTCGGCGGCGAGGGCCAGCACGGCGGCCACGATCTCGGCGTTCTGATCCGTGGCCCGGTCCATCTTTTTGTCCCAGGTCTCGACGCCCAGGGTGAGGATCACCTCGTCGGGCACGATACGCACCTCGGCCTCGCCGCTAACGGTGATGCGCCGTGTCTCCAGCGGAACCAACTGCGCCTCTTCCGTCCAAGCCGAAAGGGTCAGGACCAGGGCCAGGGCCAAGCCGGCGAACCCGGCCAAACTCGTGAGTTTCTGCTTCATCTTGTCGTCCTCCTCGATTCGTGAGTTGGCCCCCAGTGTAGCAGGCACATGGGGCAGGTTTGTGACAGCGAGGGGATAGACGCAAGGCAAAGCCGCAACACGGAGCCTCTGACTATCAGCGCTCAGCACGGATCACAGTCCGTGCCAAGCCGCCGGACTGTCCCCGATGCCGTGACGGCGGGTCCGGCAAGAGCGAGAGCAGGCCAAGTGCCCAATTCGCTACGATGCCGGAAAACGAACCGCCCGGCAGAGCAACTCGTGCGGACGGCTACTCGCGTCTGACGATCAGGGGTAAATAGGTACGATACTTCCAATAGGCTGGGTTGGCGGCCCGCGTCGCCAGAGACCAGTTGCGCAGATCGTCGGCCAGATAGCGCCGGACCATCGGCTCGGTTGCCGTCGCCGTGTGCACAAACTCGTACAGGGCATCGTAGAGGTGGTTGCCCTCGGCAGTGAGGGGGATCGAGCGATAGAGAGGACGGTCACTCTGCGCGGCAAAGGCCGTGAGCGCCTCGTAGGTCACCAGGGTCGCAGTGAACGTACGGTTGCTGTCGGGAAACTCGGCCGGATCGCCGAACTCGAACTGGTGGGACGTCCAGCGGCAGGGCCACAGCGGATCGCTTGGGCCGGAGGGCAGGACGTGGGCGGCGAAAGGCAAGCCTTCGGCGTCGGCGGCCTCGATGCAGGCCTGGTGCGACCAGTGATCGCCCAGGGCGTGCAGATAGATGCCAAATGCCTCCAGGCTGCCCGGCTGAATGCTGCCGGTGTCCACGCGGACCGTCTCGGTGACAAAACATGGCGTCGATTCATAAATGTTGGCAATGCCCTCCCACATCGACTGGGCCGTGCTGCTGTAGCCAAAGACGACCATACCGGTCAGCACGTCGGTTTGACCCAGCGCCCAGTCGCGGATGGCGACCAGCTCGTCGGGCCGGTCGTGGGGCAGGTGGAAAAAGACGCCGTAGGGGCCGAAACGCGAGGTGAAGCAACTGATGCAGTCGGTCATCATGTTGGTGGAGCCGATAGTCACCGTGGGCGCCGTCGTGGTGGGCGAGGGGCAATGGGTGCTGGTCACGACGGAGGTGATGGGCGGCGCGACCGGATAGAGATCGGGATCGGCATCAAAGGTATAGACCGGGTCCACGGCCGGCAACTGCCCCGAGTCGGTACCCTGCGAGTAGGCCTGGATGGTGGCCGCGTCGGTCACCGAAAAGCCGGCGGCGATGGCCAGGGCGCCAACCAGGTCAAAGTGAATGCTGCTCACCGTTGGGCTGTAGGTGGGGCGCGAGGCGATGGGCGAATAGTCGAGGGGGTCAAAGTATTCGATGTCCTCCTCGTCAAAAGCCCGCGCTGACGAGAGGGCAAGAAGGAGCCCACAAAGCAGCAGCAGCGCCAGACCCGGCCCGAGGGCGAGCGCTTTCCATCGTTTGTTAGCCTCTTTCATATTTTTCCACTCCTTTCTCCAAATAGCAAGCAAATCCATCCACAAATCGTGAAAGCGCAGGCTAGCCGCCGGGCAGCACAAAGATCGCCACCGTCCCCCGCCCTTCCTCACTCTCCAGCCACAGCCGCCCGCCGTGGGCCTCGACCAGGGCGCGGGCGATGGCCAGACCCAGTCCGCTGCCCCCCTCCGCCCTTGAGCGCGCGCGGTCGGCGCGGTAAAAGCGCTCGCCGATGCGGGGCATCTCGTCGGCCGGGATGCCGAGGCCCTCGTCCCGCACCTGGACCTGGACCGTGCCCGCCGGCCCGCCGTCGATGCGGACCGTCACCCGGCCGCCGGGCCGCGAGTACTTGACGGCGTTGTCGAGCAAGTTGACCAGCACCTGCTCGACGCGGTCGGCGTCGGCCAGGGCCGGCGGCAGGCCGGGGCCGGCCTCGACCACCAGAGACACGTCCCGGGCCGAGGCCCGGGGGGCCAGCTTGCCCACCGTGGCGCGGGCCAGCGCGGCCAGGTCCAGCGGCGCGCGGCGCAGGTTGAGCGCCGCCGAGTCGGCGCGGGAGAGGACCAGCAGGTCGTTGACCAGGCGGATGAGGCGGTCGGTCTCGGCCTCGACGGTCGCCAGGAAGCGGTCGCGGACCTCGGGGTCGTCCACGGCGCCGTCGCGCAGCGTCTCGATGGTGCCCTTGACGGCCGTGAGCGGCGTGCGCAGCTCGTGGGAGACGTTGGCCACGAAATCGGTCTGGGCCTGGCGGGCGGCGCGCAGGCGGGCGGTCATATCGTTGAAGGCGCGGCTCAGGCGGCCCAGCTCGTCGCGGCTGCCGGCCGGCACCTGCTCGTCGAGGTTGCCGGCGGCCACCGACCCGGCGGCCTCGGTCAGGCGGCGCACGGGCCGGGCCACCGCCCGCGAGAGCAGCAGCCCGACCAGGCCGGAGAAGAGCAGCGCCGCCAGCGTCGTGACCAGCCACAGGTTGCGCAGGTCGCGGATGACCTCCAGCGCGTCGGTCAGGGGTTGGCTGAGGTAGACGGCGCCGACCAGGTCACCCTCGACCCGCAGCGGCAGGGCCAGGTGCATGGCCGGCGCCCGGCCGCCCGTGTCGGCGCGGCTGGCGTACTGCCCGGCCAGCGCCTGGGCCACCAGCGGATCGGCGCCCAGGTCGGCGCCCAGGTCGGCCTGGGCCGAGTCGACGAGCACCCCGCCGGCGGCGTCGAGAACGCGGACGCGGGTGTCGAGCTGGGCGCTGAGTTGCAGCGAGGCATCGGACAGGTAGCTCAGGTCGAGGCTGGCCGTGAGGGGCGTCGATGGTTCGGGCGGCGGCGCGGCGTTCTGGGCCTCGACCGAAATGTTGCCCAACTGCCGCTGCTGGACGGTGTTGGCCGCCGCGTTCTGCATCGGGTCCGGGGGCGCCTCGGCCACGGCGCCGGGAATGAGGGCCTGGGCAGTGAGCTCTGCCTGGGCCCGCAGGCTGTCCTCCATCGCGTCCAGAAAGTAACCCTCCAGCAGCGAGAGCAGGAGCAAGCCAGAGAGCCCCATGGCCACGACGATGACGGCCAGGTGGCTCAGGGTTAGACGAGTGCGAATGCTGGAAAACATGGGCATTGTGCCTTGTCACTTGTCACTTGCAACTTGCAGCTTGTAGCCCACGCCGCGCACGGTGACCACGATTTCCGCCCCCGGCGCCGCGTCACGCAGCTTGGCGCGCAGGCGCTTGATGGCGGCATCGACCACGCGCAAATCGCCATAGTAGTCGTAGCCCCACACCTGCTCGACCAGTTGCTCGCGGCTGAGCACCTGGCCGGCGTGCACTGCCAGGGTGTGCAGCAGGTCGAACTCCAGGGCGGTGAGGTCCAGAGCGACGTCGCGCCAGCGGGCTTTGTGGCGGGCAGGATCGATCCACAGGTCACCGGCCCGCACCGCGTCCGACGCCACATCGGCCGGCCGGGGCGCAGCCCGGCGGAGCACGTTTTTGACGCGGGCCATCAGCTCGCGGACGCTGAAGGGCTTGACCACGTAATCGTCGGCGCCCAGCTCCAGGCCGACGACGCGGTCCACCTCCTCGCCGCGGGCGGTGAGCATGATGATCGGCACGTCGCGCTCGCGGCGCAGCGCGCGACAGACCTCCAGCCCGTCCAGGCGAGGCAGCATCAGGTCGAGGATGATCAGGTCGGGCTGCCCCGTCCGGGCCTGGGCCAGCGCCTCCTCGCCGTTGCGGGCGACCAGCACCTCGTAGTTGTAACGTTTCAGGTTGTAGACGAGCACATCCACGATGGGCGGCTCGTCGTCTACTACCAGGATGCGAGCTGACATGGCTCCCCCCTCCAGGGTCTCGCCGTCCATCTTAGCAGAGTTCCCCCGGCGCGTCAAGCTGGTTTGGGGCAGGATGGTGACAAAGGATGAAAGCTCGGGGGCAAAGGGCAATTTGACAACCGCTGGCGGACCGGCTATCATGGACCTGACACGCGATCCCAACGTGGCCGATCCCGGCAGCGAAGAGATGGTGCTCACCGTGGACCAACCCTATCCCAACCACAACGGCGGCCAGCTGGCCTTCGGGCCGAACGACGGCTACCTCTACGTGGGCATGGGCGACGGTGGCAGCGGCGGCGACCCCGACGACAACGCCCAGAACCCCGACGTGCTCCTGGGCAAGCTGCTGCGCCTCGACGTCGAGAGTGGCGATCCCCTGACCTACACCATCCCGGCGACCAACCCCTACACCCAGACCGCCGGCTACCGCCCCGAGATCTGGGCGCTGGGCCTGCGCAACCCCTGGCGCCTTTCCTTCGACCCGGCCACGGGCGATCTCTACATCGGCGACGTGGGGCAGAACGAGTGGGAGGAGGTGGACTACCAGCCGGCGACCAGCCCCGGCGGCGAGAACTATGGCTGGGACATCATGGAAGGCACCCACTGCTACGAGGCCGCCACCTGCGACACGACCGGCCTCACCCTGCCGGTGGCCGAGTACGAGCACGTCGACGAAGGCGACCAGCGGGACTGCTCGGTGACCGGCGGGCACGTCTATCGCGGCCCCCATTCGCTGCTGCTCCAGGGCCTCTATTTCTACGCCGACTATTGCAGCGGCAAGATCTGGGGCCTGCGCCACGACGGCAGCTCGTGGCAGACCGCCCTGCTCCTGGACACCGACTTTCGCATCACCACCTTTGGCCAGGACGAGGCCGGGAGTGTCTGGGTCGCCAGGTACAATCCGGCGCCCAACGGAGCCATCTACCGGATCACCCAACCGTGGCAGGCCTATCTTCCCCTGGCCGTGAGCGATTGAAACGAGCGGGACGAGATCGCCAAAGCACCAGCTTTTTACAATTTACGTAGTTTTAACTTGACAAATCACCCTCCTTCGTGTATACTGGACGTGTGATGGGAACAAGCCCGTTGCATCTAACGAATCACTTAAAATCACACTAGGAGGATAGATAAGAAATGGCACACGAACTTTCACCCCTTCCGTACGACTATGACGCACTGGAGCCCTACATTGACGAGCAGACGATGCGCTTGCATCACGACATTCACCATAACGGATATGTCAAGGGACTGAATAACGCGGAACAGAAGCTGGCCGAAGCACGCGAGGCCGGCGATTTTTCGTTGGTCAAGCACTGGTCCCGCGAGGCCGCATTCCACGGGTCGGGCCACTTGCTGCACAGCATCTTTTGGCCGAACATGATCGCCGCGTCCGAGGCCAAGGCCGAGCCCAGCGGCGCCCTGGCCGACGCCATCGCGCGCGATTTTGGCAGCTTTGACGCCTTCAAGGCCCAGTTCATCGCCGCCTCGGGCGCCGTCGAAGGCAGTGGCTGGGGCATCCTGGCCTACCGCTCCGTAGACGACTCGTTGGTCGTCCTGACCGCCGAAAAGCACCAGAACCTGACCCAGTGGGGCGTCGTGCCCCTGCTCGTGCTCGACGTTTGGGAGCACGCCTACTATCTGAAGTACCAGAACCGCCGGGGCGAGTACGTCAAGAATTTCTTCAACATCGTCAACTGGGACAACGTCGCCGACAACTACCAAGCGGCGCGTAGCTAGCTTGCGCGCACGCGCATTCATACTCACGCCTCCAGCGCGCGCAGCGTCACAGGGCTCGCGACCGGGCTCGTGAGGATCGTGTGTTCCGCCATCTGCAACAAGTAGCCGTGGCGGAACAGTCAAAGGGGACGCCAATTCTGGCGTCCTTTTTGATACCGGACCAGACCGACGAAAAATCTCACCGAAAAGGAATAGACATGACACACAGAATTCTCACGCGTTTCACTACTGTGGTATGTTTGATTGTAGCCCTGGTCGTCTTTGCTGGCGACCAACCGGCCATTGGCGCGCATGCCCGGGAAATAGCAGAGCCACTCAGCGCCACCGACGGCCTGCCCGGCATCCGCTACCTGCACGTGTCCACCATGGATAATACCACCACCAACGTGACTTACCTCAACCACCCGCTTCTCAACGGCGATCCCAACGCGATCCTGTTCGTCACGCAGAACACCAACGCCGGCGGCAGCTTTAGCGGGACCATCAACGAGCACGAGATCGGCGTGTGGTACGATGGCCTGGCGGGCAGGTGGTCAATCTTTAACCAGGACGGCGCCGACCTGCCCGTCGGCTCTGACTATAACGTGCTCATCCCCGACACAGCCACGGGCGTGTTCGTCCACACGGCGACGGTGGCCAATACGACAGACAACTGGACCTACTTCGATCACCCCCTGACGAACGATAACCCGGACGCGCTGGTGTTTATCACCCAGAACTGGAACCCCGGCGGCGTGGGGGGCACCTACAACGACCATCCGGTCGGTGTGTTCTATGCTCCAGCCCTGAACAAGTGGGCGATCTTTAACCAGGACGGGGCCAACGTGCCCGAGGACGCGTCCTTCAACGTGCTCATCGCCGATGCCGATGCCGACGCCGAAGCCTTTGTCCATTATGCCACGTCAGACAACATCGTCAGCACGTCAACCCTCGTGGACTATGAGCCGACCAACGGCGATACCCACGCCCTGCTCTTTGTGACGCAGAACTGGAATCCCGGCGGCACCGGCGGGGTCTATAACCCCTACAGCATCACCTCCAGCTACAACCCGCTCTACGACCGGTGGGCCATCGGCAACCTGGAGCCGGGCATGACGGTGGATATGACCGAGGGCGCGGCGTTCAACGTGCTCGTCGTCCACACAAAAGAACCCTTTATCACCCACACGGCGACGGCCGGGAACATCGACGGCAACTCGACCTTCCTCGACCAACCCCTCCTCAACGACGAGCCCAACGCGGTAGCCTTTATCACGCAGAACTGGAACCCCGGCGGCGTGGGCGGCATCTACAACAACCACCCTGTTGGGGTCTGGTACAGCGGGATCCAGGGTCAGTGGCTCGTCTTTAACCAGGATGGGGCCAATATGCCCCCGGGCGCCGACTTTAACGTCCTGGTTCCCAACATGGACGCCGGCGTCTTTGTCCACAAGGCGACGATGGCGAACTCGAGCAACAACTCGACCTTCTTTGAGCATCCGCTGACCGACAACGACCCCGACGCCATCGTGTTCGTCACGCAGAACTGGAACCCCGGCGGCACGGGCGGTGTCTACAACGACCATCCGGTGGGTGTGTGGTACAATGACCTCAACAAGCAGTGGGCGGTTTTCAACCAAGACAACGCAGACATGCCTTTGGGCGCAGATTTTAACATGTTCGTGCCCATCTCCGATACCAACGTCTTTGTCCACGAGGCGACGGCGGGGAATTCGAGCGGCAACTCGACCTACCTCGACCATCCGCTGCTCAACAACAAGCCCTACGCCCGGCTATTGATCACCCAGAACTGGAACCCGGGCGGCGGGTTAGGTGGCGTCTATAACGCCCACGCCATCGGCGTGTGGTACGACACCGGCCCTGACCAGTGGGCCATCTTTAACCAGGACGGCGTCGCCATGCCCGAGGGAGCTTCTTTCAACGTGCTGGTAGCCAAGCCTTTCAAGGTCTTCCTGCCGCTGGTCGTCCGCAACTCGTGACCCTGGTACACCACGGAAGTCCGTCGGTATTTCCTGTCATTCTGGGCCGAGCGCAGCGAAGGCGAAGAATCTCCCCTCTGGCGTGAGAAACCAACTGAGACAGAGCCGAGATTCTTCGCTCCCGGAGCCTGCCCTGAGCCTAGCCGAAGAGGTGGTTGCCTGGCTCAAGCAGGCATACGAGCAAGCCTAGATGAAAGGAAAGTGAGTTATGTCAAACGCAATCTATCAGGTTCCGGTTCCCGAGAACGAACCGGTGTACGACTATGCCCCCGGCAGCGCCGAGCGGGCACAACTGAAAAACGAACTGCAAAAACAAGCCTCGCGCCAGATCGAGATCCCGCTGATCATCGGCGGGGAGGAGGTCCGCACGGGGAACACCGACCGAGCCGTCATGCCCCACGACCACGGTCAAGTGCTGGCCACCTACCACAAGGCCGGCGAGGCCCAAGTCCGGCGGGCCATCGCGGCGGCGAACGAAGCCTGGCAGGACTGGAGCCGCATGCCGTGGGAGGCGCGGGCGGCCATCTTTCTCAAGGCCGCCGACATCCTGACCTGCCGCCGCCGCGCCGAGCTGAACGCCGCGTCGATGCTCGACCAGAGCAAGACCGTCCACCAGGCCGAGATCGACGTCGTCGCCGAGCTGGCCGATTTCTGGCGCTACAACCCCTACTATATGATGCAGATCTACCAGCCCCAGCCGGAGAACGTGCCCAGCGTGTGGAACATGACCGAGCAGCGGCCGCTGGAGGGGTTCGTCTTTGCCGTCACGCCGTTCAACTTTGCCAGCATCGCCGGCAACCTGCCCGCCGCCCCGGCCATGATGGGCAACGTCGTGCTCTGGAAGCCGGCCTCGTCGACGGTGTACGTGGCCCATCACATCATGCGCATCTTTCAGGACGCCGGGCTGCCGCCGGGCGTCATCAACTTTTTGCCGGGCGACGGCGCGGCCGTGGGCGACCCGGTGCTGAGCCACCCCGACCTGGCCGGCGTGCACTTTACCGGCAGCACGGGCACCTTCCGCCACATCTGGCGCACGGTGGGGGCCCACGTCGCCGACTATTGCTCCTACCCGCGCCTGGTGGGCGAGACGGGCGGCAAGGATTTCATCGTGGCCCACGCCTCGGCCGACGTGCCGGCGCTGATCACGGCCCTGCTGCGCGGCGCCTTCGAGTACCAGGGGCAGAAATGCTCGGCCGCCAGCCGGGCCTACGTGCCCGAGAGCCTGTGGGCCGACGTGCGCGACGGCCTGCTGGCCGAGCTCAGCACGGTCCAGGTCGGCGACGTGCGCGATTTCGGCAACTTCCTGGGGGCCGTCATCGACCAGGGGGCCTACGACCGCATCGTCCGGTACATCGAGCTGGCCCGCGACTCGTCCGAGACCGAGCTCCTGACGGGCGGCGCGTACGACGACACGACCGGCTACTTTATCGAGCCGACAGTCGTCCAGACCCAGAACCCGCGCCACCGGCTGATGGAGGAGGAGATTTTCGGCCCGGTGCTGACCGTCTATGTCTATCCCGACGACGAGTACACCGAGACGCTGCACCTGTGCGACACGACCACGCCCTACGGCTTGACCGGCGCCGTCTTTGCCCAGGACCGGCGGGCGGCCCACGAGGCGGCCAACGTGCTGCGTCACGCGGCCGGCAACTTTTACATCAACGACAAGCCGACGGGCGCCGTGGTGGGCCTGCAACCCTTCGGCGGGGCGCGGGCCTCGGGCACCAACGACAAGGCCGGCAGCCCGCTGAACCTGGAACGCTGGGTCAGTCCACGCACGATCAAGGAGAATTTCTGCCCGCCGACCGACTACCGCTATCCGTTCATGGCCGAATCGTAACCAAGAGACGCTAAGGGTTGGTCTAGTCGAAATCGTCCGCGACCAGCGGCGCGATGTCCACCACGTTCACCGCCCGGCGATGGGCCGCCTCAAAGCCCGGCAGCCCGTCGAACCAGGCGAGCACCTCGTCGCGCTGCAAGCGGGTGGGCTGCTGCGAGCGCATTTAGGGTCTTTCAGCCGATTAGGCCCTCTGCCGATAGAGGCTGGGATCCACGACGCCAGCCATCGCCGCCACGTCGAGGTCGCCGCCCAGGAAGCGGTTGATCCGCCGCGCCTCGTCCTCGGGCTGGGCCAGCACGTCGCCATAGTCCACGTAGAGCACGTCGATGTTCGGCTGCTGATCCAGCCAGGCCGCGACGCGGCCCACGTGCTTTTCAAAGAGGGCGGCCATCTGCTCGTCGGGGATCTTGCCGGCCGGCTCGCCCCGGTGGACGAGCATCTCGCGCTGCGAGGCCAGCACCTCGTCGATCTGGCGCCACATAAAGACGACTTTGTACTGATAGTCGGGCGGCAGGTGCTTGAGCAGGGCGGCGATCATCTTGACGACCCTGCCCCGGGCCTCGGGCAGCCAGCCCTTGTCGTGCTCGATCTGTTTGACCCGCTCGAACTCGTAGTAGCCCTCGGGGTTGTCCACGTCGGCAGTGCGGACGTGGTCGGCGAGCACCGGCAGGCCGCCGGCCTCCAGCATCTTCATCATCATCGAAGTGCCAGAGCGGGGCAGGCCGGAGACGATGGCGATGGTGTTTTTGTCCATGGATTCTGCTCCTTTGTCAGCTATCAGCGGTCAGCCGTCAGCTATCAGCCGACAGCGGTGGGTGGCTATTTGAGAGTTAGCGGCAGGTAGTAAAGCCGCAGAGTCTCGGGTGGCCAGCAGTTCTGGTCGTCCGTGACGGCCAACAGCTCGTCCTCCTCGAAAAGGCCGAGGATGACCTGGTCGGCGTCCAGGCCCAGGTTAACGAGTTGGTGGCCGAAGGCTTGCCCCGGCGCCAGGCTCACGTCGTCCACGCTCCACAGCAGCGCGCAGCCGGGCCGGCGCCACAGCCGCACGTCCACGCTGTCGTGCGGGCCGGCTGCCAGGAAGCCCAGGTGCAGGTCGGCGCCGTCCGCCCCCACGCCGAGGGCCACCTCGTCCGTCGCCAGGCTCAGCGCCGGCAGATCGCGGAGGGGCAGCCAGGTCTCGGTCCAGGCCAGCGACGCGCCGGGCGCGAGCGTGATCGTGTCCCAGAACGTGGGCGCCGGGCCGCCGTGCAGCTCGACGTAGAACGAGCCGTCGTCGGTCCAGGTATCGGGCGGGATGGGCGCGTTCCAGCCAAAGCCAAAGACCTTGACGCCGGCGGCCACTTGCCGGGGAAAGGCGCGGGCCAGGCCGCGCTGCGCCGCCTCGTCGTAGGCGCCGGCCCAGCCCTCGGCCGCCTGGGGCCGGGCAAAGACGCCCAGCCACTGGTTCCAGTTGCCCAGCCGCGAGTAGTCGATGCCGCCGTGGACCGGCCAGTCCATCGCCTCGCCGGGGCCGGGCAGGTAGTCGTCGCCGCGACTGTGGACCGTCACCTGGTCGATGGGCAGGGCAAAGCGCAGCGCCGGGCCGACGGTGTTGGCCGCACCGGGGGCCAGCATGGCGTTCTCCCAGAATTTAAAGCTCAGCGGCGCGCCGGTGGGATTCTCCAGGCGGGGCGTAATCTCAAAGGCCGCCTGGTCGGCGGGCAAAAAGACGGCGACACGGGCGCGGACCCGGTCGCTGGCCTCGGTATCCCAGAGAGTGACGGTCACGCCTTGGGTCGCCGTCAGTACGTCGTAGCTCCAGGGGACGCCCCACTCGTAGCCGTGCTCGTCGACGGGCAGGCCCCACTCGACGCCGCCGGCGGCCAGCCACCAGCCCTGCTCCGGCGGCCCCCAGTGCGTCGGCTTGACCACCGGGTTCTGGTAGAGCAGTTGCTCGCCCGTGGCCTTGACCTCCACGCCGTAGAGCCGGCCGCCCAGCTCGGGCAGGAAGGTCAGTTGCAGATAAGGGTTCTCGACGACCAGCGCCGTATAGTTTTGCGGCGTGGGTACGTGCGGTCCAGCGGCGTTGTAGGCGGGCCAGTTCAGCCAGGGATAGTCCACGTTGTAGGCGTCCGAGTGGCGGGTCTCCAGGAAGGCGGCGTAGGGGTAGGTGGGGAGGGTGATCGTCGTGGTCGAGACCAAGATGGTCGGAGAATCTGGGTCAATTGGAGGCGGGGATGAAACCAGGCTTACGCTCAGCAACAACAAGACTGGCATCAGGCGCATCTGTTTCCTCTCCTCGCCGAACCTATAGGATACGACTGCGCACAAAGCCGAGGATCTGACGCAACGCGGCTTCGGGCTCGTCGCTCAAATCACTCTCAACGATATTCTGCTCGTCACCATCGTGAAAGTGGTTTGGAGCGGTGTGCACATGCGGATGGTGCGGCGCATTGTCCCAGCGATAGAGGGTCCCGTGCTGGCGACGGCGCTCCCAGTGAAACGCGTAGTCGCCATCCATCGAGAGCCACACGTCGAGAAACGACCCATCGGCTAGCCGCAGTCGCAGCTTGTTGGGGCTGGCGGGAGTTCCACCAATGAAGGCGGTGTCTGCGACGATATCGGCAAACTCGTTCAGCGCCAAGTGCGCCAGCGTTTGGTATACGTCTAGCATCGATTATTCTTCCACCATCTGGCGCAATCGGGCCATGTGCGCTTTTTTGTTTTTCCAGACAATATAGTCTTCCCAGGCAGGATGGCCGGCAACCTGGCCCTCCTGGATCGCCTGGTACAGGGCTTCTGGGGACAATACCTCATACCGCTCGCGGATCTGAGCAATCTCCCATTCCGCCAGTCGGATCTCTTTGTCGATAAAAGCCAGCAGCCCCTTCCGCACCACCTCGGACTCGGGTATCGCCAGCGTATTGCTTAGTTCCATGGTCAGCGTCTGCACATCCATCTCTCCACCTCCGCCTAGCCGCTCGCGTCTCTGGGGTGGATTGTACCACAGGTGGGAGGGCAAAGCAAAACGCCCCCCACCCGGCTGGCGGGTGAGGGGCAAGGCCAAAGCAAACGTGGTTCAGGCAGCGTCCGATTGCGCCATCCGCCGCAGGATGGTGTGCAGCACCCCGCCGTTGCGATAATACTCGACCTCGACCGGGGTGTCCAGCCGGACGACGGCCTCGAAGGTCGTCTCGCTGCCGTCGCCGCGCCGGGCGCGGACCGTGACCGCCTGGCCCGGCGCCAGCTCGCCGGCGATGCCGGTTATGTCGAATGCCTCGCGGCCGGTCAGGCCCAACTCCTCGACGCCCTCCCCGTCGCGGAACTGCAAGGGCAGCACGCCCATGCCGATGAGGTTGCTGCGGTGGATGCGCTCGTAGCTCTGGGCGATGACGGCCCGCACGCCCTGCAATTGCACGCCCTTGGCCGCCCAGTCGCGGGAGCTGCCGGTGCCGTACTCCTTGCCGGCCAGCACGATGAGCGGTGTGTCCTCTTCCTGGTAGCGCATGGCCGCGTCGTAGATGCTCATTTGCTCCCCGGTCGGCAGGTGTTCGGTGACGTTGCCCTCGCTGCCGGGCACCAACTGATTCTTGAGCCGGATGTTGGCAAAAGTGCCGCGCATCATGACCTCGTGGTTGCCCCGCCGCGAACCGTAGGAGTTGAAATCGCGGCGCTCGACGCCGCGCTCGACCAGGTAGCGGCCCGCCGGGCTGTCGAGGGCGATGCTGCCCGCCGGCGAGATGTGGTCGGTCGTCACCGAGTCGCCCAGCAGGACCAGCACCCGTGCCCCGTGGATGTCCTCGACCGGCGGCACCTCGGGCACCAGCCCGATAAAGAAGGGCGGCTCCTGGATGTAGGTCGAGTCAGGGTCCCAGTCGTATAGCGCCGCAGCAGCGGATGGCGCCGGAATCTGGTTCCAGGTCTCGTTCCCGGTATAGACGCCGGCGTACTGCTCGGCAAACATCTCGGGCTGGAGGGCGTCGGCCACGGCCTGCTGGATCTCGGCCTGGCTGGGCCAGACGTCGCGCAGGTAGACGGGCTGGCCCTCGGCGTTCCGGCCCAGCGGCTCGCGGAGCAGGTCCACGTCCACGCTGCCCGCCAGGGCGTAGGCCACGACCAGCGGCGGCGAGGCGAGATAGTTGGCCTGGACGTGGGGGTTGATGCGCCCCTCGAAATTGCGGTTGCCCGATAACACGGCTGCCGCGACGAGATCGTGCTCCTCGATGGTCCGCGCCACCTCCTCCGGCAGCGGGCCGCTGTTGCCGATGCACGTCGTGCAGCCGTAGCCGACCAGGTTAAAGCCCAGTTGGTCGAGGTAGGGCGTCAGGCCGGCGGCCTCCAGGTAGCGGGTGACGACCGTCGAGCCGGGGGCCAGGCTGGTCTTGACGTAGGGCGGGACGCGCAGGCCGCGCTCCACGGCCTTTTTGGCCAGCAGCCCGGCGCCGATCATGACCGTCGGGTTCGAGGTGTTGGTGCAACTGGTGATGGCGGCGATGACGACGGCGCCGTGGGACAAAATGGCATTTTGTCCTACTACCGCCGTCCGTGTGATTTCATCGTCATCCAGGGCAAAGCCACGCGGCCCGACGGGCGCCGCCAGCGCCGCCTCGAAGGCCGCCTTGGCCTCGGGCAGCGGGATGCGGTCCTGGGGCCGCTTGGGACCGGCCAGGCTCGGCTCGACGCTGCCCAGGTCGAGCGACAGGCTGTCGGAAAAGGCGGGAACCGGCGCGTCGTCGGTGCGGAAAAGGCCCTGGGCCCGGGTGTAGCGCTCCACCAGGTCGACGAGCTCAGCGGGGCGGGCCGTGCGGCGCAGGTAGCGCAACGTCTCGGCGTCCACCGGGAAAAAGCCCATCGTCGCCCCGTACTCGGGCGACATGTTGGCGAGGGTCGCCCGGTCGGGCAGGCTGAGGCGGCCCACGCCGGGGCCGTAGAACTCGACAAACTTGCCGACGACGCCCCGCTGGCGCAGCATCTGGGTCACGACCAGCACCAGGTCGGTGGCCGTGGCGCCCTCGGCCAGCTCGCCCCGCAGCTCAAAGCCGACGACCTCGGGCGGCAGCATGGTGATCGGCTCGCCGAGCATGACGGCCTCGGCCTCGATGCCGCCCACGCCCCAGCCGACGATGCCCAGGCCGTTGATCATCGTCGTGTGGGAGTCGGTGCCGACGAGGGAGTCGGGGAAAGCGACACGCTCGCCGTTTTCGGTATCCGTCTGCACGACCTTGCCCAGAAACTCCAGGTTGACCTGGTGCACGATACCCGTGGCCGGCGGCACCACGCTGAAGTTGTCGAAGGCGTCGGCCCCCCAGCGCAGGAACTCGTAGCGCTCGCGGTTACGCTCGAACTCGCGCTCGGCGTTGAAGAACAGCGCGAACTGCGAGCCGAACTGGTCGACCTGCACCGAGTGATCGATGACGAGGTCGACGGGGATCATCGGGTTGATGCGCTTGGGATCGCCGTCCAGGCGGTCCATGGCCGAGCGCAAGGCCGCCAGGTCGACGACAGCCGGCACGCCGGTGAGATCCTGCATGATGACGCGTGCCGGCTTGAAGGGCACCTCACGCTGCTCGACGTTCTTGGCTTCCCAGTTGGCCAGCCCGACAACGTCACCCTCGGTGATCTCGAAGCCGTCGTGCTTGCGCAGTGCAGCTTCCAACAAGACCTTGATCGAAAACGGCAGGCGTGCGACCTCGCCAACGCCCTCTTTCTCGAGTTGTTCCAAACGGTACATCGCGACGGGGCCACTGGCCGTGTCCAGCGTCGCGCGGGCACCAAAAAGATCGCTCTGTTGATTTTTCGCCACACTCCTCTTCCTTTCAACCCAACTTCTCAACTCAACTTCACTAAGCGTCTGTCCTGAGTTGGCAAACCTGTTACCCCCAAATTATATCATTACTCGCCGGATGGTGCGAAGAAGCGCGGAAGCTGTATTGAGTATCAGTAGATCCAAATTCTGCTCTAAGGGGATCGTCAGATCCCCGTCTGGGCCTGGATTTGGCAACCGGCGTAGATCGCGCGAACTACGCTGGCTCCAACTCCGGTTGCGGCCGATAGTCGGGCGACTGGTGGCGGAAGTAGGTGTCGTACAGCTCGGCGTAGTGCCCGCCCAAGGCCATGAGCGCGTCATGGTCGCCCTCCTCGATGATGCGGCCCTGGTCCAACACGATGATACGATCCACGGCACGCACGGTTGAGAGCCGATGGGCGATCAGGATCGACGTGCTGGACGCCAGAATCATGTCCGTGGCTTCCTGAATTTGCGCCTCGGTGAAGGGGTCCACGCTGGCGGTGGCC
>CAYLZO010000078.1:0-20036 GCA_964387775.1 uncultured Anaerolineaceae bacterium | reverse complement strand
TTCCCAACCGCCTCCCTTTGCGTTTCCCTTCGATTGTGTTATAATCCCGACCGGAGGCGCGTTTTGATTATCGATTTTCACACACACATCACGTCACCCGAGATCATCGCCCGGCGGGACGACTATCTCGTCCGCGATGCCTGGTTCCGCGACCTCTATGCCAATCCCAAGGCCCGCCTCAGCGTGGTCGAGGACCTGATCGCGGCCATGGACGAGGCTGGCGTAGACCAGTCGGTCGTCTTTGGCTTTGGCTGGCGCGAGATGGACCTCTGCCGCCGGGACAACGATTACGTCATGGAGGCCGTCGCCCGCTACCCGGAGCGCCTCATCGGCTTTGGCATCGTCAACCCCGCCACCGGCGCCGAGGCCGTGCGCGAGATCGAGCGCTGCGCGGCCGGCGGCCTGGTCGGCATCGGCGAGTTGATGCCCGACGGCCAGGGCTACCGCCTGGACGACGAAAAGACGATGGGTGCCATCGTCGAAGTGGCCACCGAGCACGACCTCGTCCTCCTGACCCATTGCAGCGAGCCGGTGGGCCACTTTTACCCCGGCAAGGGCACCGTCACGCCCGACGAGGTGATCCGCTTCGCCCGGCTCTTTCCCGAAGTGACGCTGGTCTGCGCCCACTGGGGCGGCGGCACCATCTTTTACGAGCTGATGCCCGAGGTGGCCCGCGTCATGCGCAACGTCTACTACGATACCGCCGCCTCGCCCTATCTCTATCAGGACGACATTTTCAGCCTGGCTGCCCGCTGGGCGCCGGGCAAGGTGCTCTTTGCCACCGACTATCCGCTCATCCCGCCCAAGCGCTTCATCGGGCGGATGCGGTCGGCACGGATGCCGACGGCCACCCTGCGGCGGATGCTGGGCGGCAACGCCTGGCGCGTGCTCAAGCTGGGAGAGGAGCGATAAACCTATGGCAACCTTGCGGACCTTTATCGCCATCGAGCTGGACGAGGAGCTCAGGGAGAACCTGGGCCGCTTGCAGAAGCAACTGCGCGAGCAACTGCCGCCTCGCAGCGTGCGCTGGGTGCGGCCCGAGGGCATCCACCTCACTCTCAAGTTCCTGGGCGATACCCCGGAGGAGCAGGTTGAGGACGTCAAAGAAGCCGTGGCCCGGGCTGCCGCCGAGGTGGGGCCCTTCACTTTCACCGTGGCCGGCCTGGGCTGCTTTCCCAATACCCGCCGGCCGCGGGTGATCTGGGTTGGCCTGCAAGAGGTGACGGGGGCGTTGAGACGCCTGCGGGACGCCGTCGAGGCGCAGATGGCCCCGCTGGGCTTTCCCACCGAGCGGCGCCGCTTCCACCCCCATCTGACCCTGGGCCGCGTGCACCGTCGCGCCTCCAAGTCGGAGGTGCGCGAGATCGGCGAGCTCGTCGCGACCAGCGCCCTGGGCGCCATCGACGAGATGGACGTCACCGGGCTGGCCTACATCAAGAGCGACCTGAGGCCCAGCGGCGCGGTCTATACCACGCTGGCCGAGGCGAGGCTGGGAGAGAGGTAGGCGTGTTCATCGCCGTGATCGGCTCGGCGGCTTGTGACGAGGAAACGGCCGCCCTGGCCCAGGCAGTAGGTCGCGAGATTGCCCGGCGGGACGCGGTGCTGGTTTGTGGCGGGCGCGGCGGGGTGATGGAGGCCGCTTGCCGGGGTGCCAAGGCGGTGGGCGGGCTCACCGTCGGCATCCTGCCCGGCACCGACCGCGCCGAGGCCAATCCCTACGTGGACGTGCCCATCGTCACCGGCCTGGGCGAGGCGCGCAACGCCGTCGTGGTGCGTTGCGCCGACGCCGTGATCGCCGTCAGCGGTGGATACGGCACCCTGTCCGAAATTGGGCTGGCAGTCAAGATGGGAAAGCCGGTCGTCGGGCTGGCGACCTGGAAATTTGACCGAGACGGCCGGCCGGTCGAGGTCGTCGTCCGGGCCGAGGACCCGGTGGCGGCTGTCGAGATGGCCTTGGCTCTGGCACAGGAGGGAGAACGTGGCGAATCGTAGGCGGCATTTCGGCGAGCTCAAGTTAATCAGCGGCAATGCCAACCGGCCCCTGGCCGAAGCCCTTGCCCGGGAGCTGCAACAGCCCCTGGAGGATGCCCAGGTGGGCCGCTTTGAGGACGGCGAGGTCGAGGTAGACCTCGACTGCGTGGTTCGCGGCACCGACGTGTTCATCGTCCAGCCCATCTGCCAGACCCACAACAGCCGCCTGGTCCGGCCCTGCCTGTGGGGAGAAGCGTGGGGCGAGACCTGCACCTACCAGTCGGTCAACGACAACTTGGTGGAGCTGCTGGTCATGATCGACGCGGCGCGGCGGGCCTCGGCGGGACGGATCACGGCCGTGGTGCCCTACATGGCCTACGCCAAGCAGGAGAAGAAGAAAAAGGGCCACGAGCCGATCACGGCCAAGCTGGTGGCCAACCTGATCACCACGGCCGGCGCCGACCGGCTCTTGACCGTGGACCTGCACACGCCGGCCATCGAGGGCTTTTTTGACATCCCGGTGGACCACATGCGCATGGCCCTGCTGATGGGGGCCCACTTTCGCCAGGTGCTCAGGCTGGAAGAGGCCGTGGTTGTCTCGCCCGACGCTGGCGGCGTGGCCCGGGCCACCGAGTTTCGCAACCACCTGAAGCAAGACTTGCCCGAAGACATTGCCCGGGACGAAATGGCCATTGCCTTCAAGCGGCGTACCGGCAAGGATCAGCCGACGATCATCGACCTCGTCGGCGACGTCGAGGGCCGGCCGGCCGTCATCTACGACGATATGATCCAATCAGGCGGGACTTTGCTCCAGGTTGTGGAGCGTTTGCTGGAAAAGGGGGTCACCGGCGTACACGCGGCCGCCGTCCACGCCGATTTTACGCCCGGGGCCCTGGCCGATCTGCGGGCGTCGTCACTCGCCACCCTGGTCCTGTCCGATACGACGGCCACGGCCATCGAGTCGGTCGGCGACAAGGTCTCGATCCTGTCCGCTGCTCGCATCCTGGCCCAGGCCATCTGGCGCATCCACACCCAGCAGAGTGTGGGCTGGATCTTTCGCACGCTCCGGCGGGATGGGAATCTGCCGCCGGTGAAACGCGAGACGTGATGCGTGATGCGTGATAGGTAAGGATCGTTTTTGCGCCAGGTAGCTACGCTTCACGCATCACGCTCTTCTGGCGCAGGAACGTTTTTCCAGAAGAGCAACAGCACTCTAAAAAGAAGGAATAGGACGCCGACAAAAGCCACTGTCAAGCCGGCGATGGCGCCCAGACCGAGGAGTTGGGCGTTGATCTGGCCCGGCCAGTCGGGGGCGAGGCCGGGGGCGGGGAAAAAGCCGGTCACGCCCTGGCCGGTGATCCCCAGGTAGGCCTCGGCGCCGACGCCGTTCCAGCCCTGGCCCGCCAGGCCGTCGGCAAAAAAGCCCGGGGCCAAGACACCCAGCACGCCGCCCAGCAATCCGACCGGGATGGCGCCGGTGGGGTCCTCGACACGCAACAGGTAGCGCACGACAAAGGCGAGCAGCGGCACCAGCAGGCCCGCCGCTGCCCCGAGGGCCAATGCCGCCCAGGGCGGCACAAAGGCCAGCCCGGCGGCGATGCTCAGCACGCCGGCGGCCGCACCCCGGGCCGCCATGAGCGAATCGGCGGCGCCGGTGGTGAACCAGGTGTAGAGATAGGGCAGAAAAGCGCCGCCCGCCGCAGCCAGGGCCAGGTTCACGGCTGCGCGCGGCGTCGCCAGCCCGGCCTCGACGTGCAGGGGATTGGCCCCGGCCAGGGCCGCGCCGCCGGCGACGGCCAGCACGGCGCCGGCGACGGCCAGCACCGGCAGATGGACGGGGGGCAGGCGGGGCAATTCATCTTTGGGCAGGGGGGGCAGCCGGCGCCCAAAAAAGACGATGCCCAGCAGGGCGGCCAGCCCGCCGACGACGGCCGCCGTGCTCACGCCGGTCTGGTCGACGTAGCCGTGGCCCAGGCCCAGCGTCTCGCCGACGTGCATGAGCCAGCCGCCGCCCGAGAACCAGTTGCCGGCGACGGGGTAGACGAGGGCGGCAACCAGCAGGCCGCCCAGGGCCGCCATCCAGCCGGGCATCCGCTCCCGGAGTGAGAGCAGGGGCAGGAGTGTGGCGACGGCCACGGCCGGCAGGGTTGCCAGGTAGAGGGCCAGGGCAGCGGGGGTCGCGGCCTCGTCCAGCAGGAGGAAGCCGCGCAGGCCCACGACGCCCCAGTCCAGGTTGACGGGCGAGGCCCATTCCCAGACCAGGCCCTCCAGGCCGGGCACGTTCGCAGCCGCGGGGGCCAGGCCGGCGCCGCCCAGGTGGAAGGCAAAGCCACAGGCCCAGTAGCTGATGGCGGCCAGGGCCAGGGCGCCCAGCCCGGCGACGGCCGATTTGGCCGGACGGCGTCCGCGCAACCCTGCGCCGGCAATGAGGATCAGGCCAATGGGCAGGAGCAAGGCCAGAATGGCGAATTGTGAATTGAGAATTGTGAATTGAGCATTGTTCATTGTGAATTCTTCATTTGTCGTTGATGCGATGCTCGGCACCTTGGCCAAGTGGCTGCGGATTCTGGGCTACGATGCTCGCTTTGATCCGGCGCTGGACGATCACCAACTGGTGCGCCAGGCTCGCGCCGAGGATCGTATCCTGCTGACCCGCGACCGGGAACTGGCCCGGCGGCCCGGCCTGCGCGTCCTCCTGATCGAGAGCGAGGACCTGGACGAGCAGATCCGCCAGGTATTGGACGACCTGGGCCTGTCGCCCGACCGGTCGTTCTCGCGCTGTCCGGTCTGCAACGGGCCGCTGGAAGCCCTGGACGGCCAGGCAGCTCGCAAGCGGGTGCCGGCCTACGTGGCCCGGACGCACGACGAGTTCAAGTCCTGTCCGGCCTGCCAGCGCGTCTACTGGCGCGGCGGCCACCGGCAGCGGATGGACCGATTCTTGGAGCAACTCCAAGACTGATGTAAGGCAAATCGTCAATTTGCCCAACAAAGGAGGTAACAAACTGGAACCAAAAGAACTGGCTCACGTGATCGTAGATGCCATCAGCGAACGGCTCGGCTCTGACATCGTCATGTTGGATATGGAAGGCGTGTCCCTGCTGGCCGACTACTTTGTCCTGTGCAACGCCGAGAGCCGGCCTCAGTTCAACGCCATCATTGACGAGGTGCAGGACCAGGTCAAGGCGACCGGGGAACGTCGCGTGCACGTCGAAGGAGAGGCCAGTTCCGGCTGGGTCCTTCTCGACTATGGCTCGGTCGTCGTCCATATCTTTGATCCTGAACTCCGCGCCTACTACAATCTGGAAGAGTTGTGGAAGGATGCGCGGCTGGTCGTGCGCATCCAGTAACTGCACAACGTCGCCTATTATACTCGACCCCCGACGACCTGGCAAGCGAGGCGCGTCGGGCGACAGGTGGGCTGGGTGGGCGTGAGAACCGGGTTTGGGCTTTGGGCCTGGATTCGGTATAATAGACCGTGGCGTGAAATCAAGGAGGAGGGAGCGATGGAAGAACTATTGGACCTGATGTATGAGCGGCGGAGCATTCGCGAATATACCGACGAGCCCGTGGACGACGAGCAGGTGGAGGCGATGCTCAAGGCGGCGATGGCCGCGCCTTCGGCGCAGAACTTAAAGCCGTGGCACTTTATCGTCGTCCGCAACCGCCAGGTGCTGGACGAATTGGCCGAGGTGCACAAGTACGCCTACATGCTGGAGCAGGCCCCCCTGGCCATCGTCGTCTGTGGCGACCAGGAAGTGTCCAAGAAGCACTGGGTGGAGGACACCTGCGCCGCGACGCAGAACCTGCTCCTGGCGGCGACGGCCCTGGGCCTGGGCGGCGTCTGGATCAGCCTCTATCCCAAAAAGAAGTATCAGAAGTTTGCCCGCAACGTGCTCGATATTCCCGACCACGTCGGCGTGTTGTGTGTGCTGGCTGTGGGCCAGCCGGCGGAGAAGAAAAAATCGCGGACCCAGTACGATCCCGAGTGTGTCCATAACGAGGCGTGGTAGCCGGCATCATGCGCGGATTGCTCCGCGATGCGCCAAGGGAGAGCGACAGAGATGTTTGACAACTTTGACCAAGCCAGGCACTTTATCGCCGACAACGACGTCAAGATGGTGGATCTGAAATACAGCGACTTGTGGGGGCGCTGGCACCACGTCACGGTGCCGGCCATTCAGTTTATGCCTTCCCTCATCGAGGAAGGGGTAGGTTTTGACGCCTCCAGCGTGGGGCTCAAGCCGCTCAAGGCCGGGGACATGGTCGTCGTGCCTGACCTCTCCACCGGCTTTTTGGACCCCTTCTGGGAGGCGTCGACGCTGAGTTTCATCTGTTCGGCCAAGGAGGCCGACACCCGGCTCGACTTTCCGCGCGATCCGCGCAACATCGCCCGCCGGGCCGAGGCATTCTTGCGCGAGCAGGGCATCGCCGACGAAAGCCGCTGGGGGCCGGAATTCGAGTTCTACATTTTCGACTCGGTGGCCTTCGAGAACGAGGTCCACCGGGTCGGCTACCGGCTGGAGTCGGCCGAGGGGATCTGGAACAGCCGGCAGGGGGGGCTGGGGCACTATATCCCCATGCACGGGGGCTATCACGCCCACCCGCCCCGCGACTCGCTCTATAATCTGCGGAGTGAGATGTGCCTGCACCTGGAAGAGATGGGCGTGCCCATCAAGTATCACCACCACGAGGTGGGTGGGCCGGGCCAGGTCGAGATCGAGACGCCGCTGATGGGCCTGCTCGAAGGCGCCGACGCGACGATGGTGGTCAAGTATACGACCAAGATGACGGCGACACGGCACGGCCAGACCGTCACCTTTATGCCCAAGCCCATCTTTGGCGAGGCCGGCAACGGCATGCACTTTCACCAGATGCTGGTCAAAGACAACGGTTCGCTCTTTTACGACGCGGAAGGCTATGCCGGGTTGAGCCAGACGGCCCTCCACTACATCGGCGGGCTCTTGAGCCACGGGCCGGCGCTGCTGGCCTTTACGAATCCCAGCACCAACTCCTTCCGGCGGCTGGTGCCCGGCTACGAGGCGCCGGTGAACCTCTTTTTCTCGGTGGGCAACCGCAGCGCGGCGGTGCGCATTCCCCTCTATGCCAACAATCCCGACGACCAGCGCATCGAGTTCCGGCCGCCCGACGCCACCGGCAACGTCTACCTCTCGATGGCGGCCCAACTGATGGCCGGCCTGGACGGAATCCTGAACGAGATCGATCCGAGCGAGGCGGGCTTTGGCCCCTTCGACAGCAACATTTTCACCTGGAGTGCCGAGGAGCGGGCCAAGATCGAGGCCTTGCCCACGACGCTGGGCGAGGCCCTGGAGGCGCTGGCCGACGACCACGACTTTTTGCTGGCCGGCGACGTCATGGACAAAGAATTCGTCGAGGACTGGATCGATTACAAGATGAACCAGGAGCACCTCCAGGTCCGGGACCGGCCCCATCCTTACGAGATGGCGCTCTATTTTGATGTGTGATAGGTGCAGGTCGGTCCACAATGAATCCAAGACCTTGAGCATCAGTATCAGGATCTTTTCGGTCGCCTCGTCGGCTTGACCGCCAAAGTTCGGAATGTAGTGTTTGTCAAGCATCCCGAAGTCAGGCGCTTTTTCGACCGGGTGGCGGAGACGTTGGCGACTCCAGAACTCGTGAAAAAGAGCGTATCTGATACGAGGGTGGACTTGTACTATCGCTTCTACCAGGACCTGTTCGGTGGCAAGTATCTGGTCGTGGTGGTCAAGCACTTGGAACATGTGGGGCACAGTTTCATATCAACGATCTATGTCACGGACAAAGTGAAAGAAGGTGAAATGGTATGGCCGAGATGACAAACATTTTTTATGACAAGGAAGGAGATGTGCTTTATCTGTCCGTTGGGGAACCCCGCGAAGCCATTTCCGAAGAGATGGACAACGACGTGCTTCTGCGGGTGGATCCAGCCACCGGGGACGTCGTGGGCTTGACGATTCTCAACCTGGCGAGCCGTTTCAGTGAGCTGGCCCGGCCCCAGCCCCTGCCCGTGTCCCTCAACCTTCAACCAGCGTAGGAGGGTCGCATGACGAAACGCGTAATCCATCCGCCTCGGGGACTCGAACTGACCTGCAAAAACTGGCTCATCGAGGCGCCCTACCGCATGATCCAGCACAACCTCGACCCGGAGGTGGCCGGCGACCCCGACAATCTCATCGTCTACGGCGGGCGGGGCAAGGCGGCCCGCAACTGGGCCTGCTTTGACGCCATCCTGGACAGCCTGCGAGCGCTGGAGCCGGACGAAACGCTGCTGGTGCAGAGCGGCAAGCCGGTGGGCGTCTTTACGACGCACGCCGACGCGCCGCGCGTCATCATCGCCAACACCAACATCGTGCCCCACTGGGCCACCCAGGAGAACTTTGACCGCTGGGAGGCCGAGGGGCTGATCATGTACGGCCAGATGACGGCCGGGAGCTGGATCTACATCGGCACCCAGGGCATCTTGCAGGGCACCTACGAGACGCTGGCGGCGGCGGCCCGCAAGCACTTTGGCCCGACGGCCAGCCTGCGGGGCAAGTTCGTGCTGACCGCCGGCCTGGGCGAGATGGGCGGCGCCCAGCCCCTGGCCGTGACCATGAACGAGGGCGTGGCGCTGGTGGTCGAGATCGACCCCTGGCGCGCCCAGCGCCGTCTCGACCATCGCTACCTCGACGTCGTCGTCGGCGACGGTTCGACGGAGCTCACCGCAAGCCTGGAGGAGGCCATGACCCTGGTCGAAGAGGCGGTGGATCGGGAGGAGCCGAGGAGCATCGGTCTCATCGGCAACGCCGCCGACGTCTTTCCCGAACTGGTGGTCCGTGGCGTGACGCCCGACGTGGTCACCGACCAGACCTGCGCCCACGACCCGCTGATGTACGTGCCCAACGACGTGACCCTGGAGGAGGCCGAGGAGCTACGCCGTCGCGACCCCAAAGCGTACCAGGAGCGCGCGATGCAGGCCATGGCCGCCCACTGCCGGGCCATGGTCGATATGCAAAAACAGGGCGCGGTCGTCTTTGACTATGGCAACAACCTGCGGCAGATGGCGTTCAACGCCGGCTACACCGAGGCCAAGGACGCCGGTGGCAACTGGGTCTACCCCGGCTTTGTGCCGGCCTACATCCGGCCGTTGTTCTGCGAGGGCCAGGGGCCCTTCCGCTGGGTGGCCCTCTCGGGCGATCCCCAGGACATCTATGAGACGGACCAGATCATCGTCGACCTCTTTCCCGAGAAGGAGCACCTGGTGCGTTGGATCAAGATGGCCCGGGAGCAAATCGAGTTCCAAGGCCTGCCCAGCCGCATCTGCTGGCTGGGCTACGGCGAGCGGGATCGGGCTGGGCTGGCCTTCAACGACGCCGTCGCCAGCGGGCGGATCAGCGCGCCGGTGGCCATCGGCCGCGACCACCTGGACTGCGGCTCGGTGGCCAGCCCCAACCGCGAGACCGAGGGCATGCTCGACGGCTCGGACGCGATCTCTGACTGGCCGCTGCTGAACTTTGCCCTGAACGCCGTCGGCGGGGCGACCTGGGTCAGCTTTCACCACGGCGGCGGAGTGGGCATCGGCTATAGCCAGCACGCCGGACAGGTCATCGTCGCCGACGGCACGCCCGAGGCCGCCCGCCGCCTGAAGCGGGTGCTGACAACCGACCCCGGCATGGGCATCGTCCGCCACGCCGACGCCGGCTATCCGGAAGCCCGCGCCTTTGCCCGCGAGCATGGCGTCTTGGTGCCGATGACGCCGCCGGCCTGACGGATTGCACGGAAATCGAGGCCACGCATGGAAGAAACACGGTTGTGCAGCGCCTGCCGGGCAGACCTGGTCGGGCCGTTTCAGCCCAAGATCACCTTGACCCGCCGGGGGGCAGACGAGGAGGATTTTCGCGTCGCGGCGTGGGCCTGGGTCTGCCCCGGCTGCGGCCTGGTCCACTGGTACACCGGCGACGAAGCCCTCGACGGTCTCATGGCTCTGGCCCAAAGGGAAGCCGAGGCTGATGCGCCGGAGCCGGCTTCCGACTATGAGCGGCGGGTGCAGATGTTGCGCATGTTGCGAAGGGTGAAGCGGATGTGAAGTAGTGGCGAAAGCGTGGGGCGGGCGCCGGGCAGCGGCCCGTTGTCTGGCCTGCGGACGCTTGCTTTTTTGATACTTTTCTGCTACCATACGGGCAGGGAGAAAGGGGGAGAAGGCCGCGCGGCGGTCTGCTGCCCCTTTCGTTGTAGGGCAATCTCTTGGGCTGGTCGAGTTGCCCAGGACTCGCCCCCAGGGGAGGGCGGCGGGCCAACTTGCATTCAGTCAGGAGTCAATCGATGAACGCACAAGAACGAGTCGTGCTATTGCGGCAGCGCCGCCAGCGCCGGGAGAAGGCCAAGGGCGGGGCGAGCAAGATCGCCCTCCAATTCGCCGGCGGGTTGGTGGCGGTGGTGACGGTCAGCATCGTCCTGACCATCCTGGCCGGGGTGGGTACGGCCGTGGGCGTGTACGGCTATTACGCCAAGGACCTGCCCGATCCCAACGAGATCGTCACCCGCCAGGAGCAGTTTGAGACGACCAAAATCTACGACCGCACCGGCCAGACGCTGCTCATGGAGGTCATCGACCCCCGGCGTGGCGACCGCACGCTGCTGCCCCTGGAGCAGATCCCGGAGGACTTTCGCAACGCGACGATTGCCCTGGAGGACAAGACGTTCTACACCAACATCGGCATCGACCCCCAGGGCATCGCCCGGGCCTTTTTGCTGAACTTGCAGGGCAAGGGCGTGCAGGGCGGCAGCTCGATCACGGTCCAGTTGGTGAAAAATATCCTCATCCCCGAGGAAGAGCGCTACGAGATTTCCTACGCCCGCAAGATCAAGGAGGCGATCCTGTCTCTGGAAATCTCGCGCCTCTACTCTAAAGACCAGATCCTCGAGTGGTACCTGAACACGAACTACTATGGCAACTGGGCCATCGGCGTCGAGGCGGCGGCCCAGGTCTACTTTGGCAAACATGCCCCGGAGCTGAGTCTGGCCGAGTGCGCCATGCTGGCGCCCATCGTCCAGTACCCGGCCATGAACCCCATCGACAATCCCGACGAGGCCAAAAAGCGGCAGCGGATCGCCCTGGACCGGCTGGTGGCCGAGGGCTTTATCACCCCGACCGAGGCCGACGCGGCCTTTGTCGAAAAGCTGAACGTCCACACCTCGATGCTCAAGCGCTACGACATCAAGGCCCCCCACTTTGCCATGTACGTGCTCAAGCAACTGGAGGACAAGTACGACTCGACCACCCTTTACCGCGGGGGGCTGAAGGTCTATACCACGGTGGACATGGAGGTCAACGCCCTGGCCGAAGAGGAGGCGAGGAAGCAGATCGCCGCGCTCAAGGAGCAGAAATACGACGTGTCGAACGCGGCGGTGGTCGTTTTGCGCACCCGCACCGGCGAGATCCTGGCCATGGTGGGCAGCATCGACTACTGGAGCGACGAGATCGACGGCAACGTAAACGTGGCCGTGGCGCCCCGCCAGCCGGGCTCGTCGTTCAAGCCCTTCAGCTATCTGACAGCTTTCCACCAAGGCCACACGGCGGCCGAGATGGTCATGGACGTCCACGTCTGCTTTGACGACTATCCCAATCCGCCCTACTGCCCCGAGAATTACGACCGCAAGTACCTCGGCCCCCGGAACTTTCGCACAGCCCTGGCCCAATCGCGCAACATCCCGGCCGTCAAGGTGCTGGACCTGGTCGGCGTGGGCAACGTCATCCGTACGGCCCACGCTATGGGCATCAACACCCTCAACCGGGATCTGGACTACTACGGCCTGAGCCTGACCCTGGGCGGCGGCGAGGTCTGGTTGCTGGACCTGGCCTACGCCTACGGCGTCCTGGCCAACGGCGGGGTGATGATGGGCCAGCCGACCAAGTTGCCGCGGCCCGGCTACCGCCAGTTGGACCCGGTGTCGATCCTGCGCGTGGAGGATAACGAGGGCCGGGTGCTGTGGCAATACGAGCAGCCTGAGGTCCGCAAGGTGATGCTGGCCGATGGCCGCGAGCTGACGCCGCAGGAGGCCTACCTGCTGACCGACGTGCTCTCGGACAATAATGCCCGCGCCCCGGTCTTTGGCTCGAACAGCGCGCTGCGCCTCAACCGGCCGGCGGCGGCCAAGACGGGCACCACCACCGACTGGCGTGACGTGTGGACCGTGGGCTATACGCCGCAGATCGTGACCGGTGTGTGGGTGGGCAACAACGACAACACGCCCATGGAGGGCCTCTCCAGCTCGCGGGGGGCCGGCCCCATCTGGCACGAGGTCATGCAGCGCATCTACGACGAGGGCCACGCCGGGCGGCTGCTGGGTGAGGTCGTCGAAAAGTTTCCCCGGCCCCAGGGGCTGACCCGCGTCGAGGTCTGTGCCGTGTCGGGCCTGTTGCCCAACCAGCACTGCCCCAATCGGGTCAATGCCCTCTTTATCGAGGGCACCGAGCCGACGGAATACTGCAACGTCCACCGCGTGGAGCGCGTCAACCGCCAGAGCGGCAAGCTGGCCACGGTCTGCACCCCGCCCGAGTTGGTCGAGGAGCGGGTCTACGAGATTTATCCGCCCGAGGCCGCCGACTGGGTGCGCGCCCAGGGCATCCCTCAGCCGCCGACGCAGCGCGACGAGATCTATGGCTGCGGCCCCGAGGGCGGCGAGGTCGCCCTGCTCGATCCGGCGCTGGGCGGCCACGTGAAGGGCGTGGTACCGATCCGGGGCAATGCTCGCTCCGGCGACTTTGCCTTCTACCGGCTGGAGTTCGGCGAGGGCCTCAACCCCTCGGCCTGGAGCCTCATCGGCGGCGACCACTACAACCAGGTCCCAGAGGGCAACGACGTGCTGGAGTTCTGGGACGTGCGCGGCTTGCAGGACGGACTCTACACGCTCCAGCTCACCGTCGTCGAGAACAGCCAGAATTTCAAGCGGGCGACGATTTACGTCACCGTGGACAATACGCCGCCGGTAGTCTCTGTCGGCTATCCGTGGCCGGGCCGCGTCTACGAGCTGGAGGCGGCCGACGAGTGGGCCAACCTCAAGGCCGACGTCAGCGACAACGTGCAGGTGGACAAGGTCGAATTCTACCTGGACGACGAGCTCGTGGACTTTACCGTGGTCGAGCCCTACGCCGTCAAGTGGGTGCTGGAGATGCGCGACAAGCGGCCCAATCCCAATATGGAGCCGGTCTACGAGACACGGCCGGTGACACAGGCCGACGGCACGGTGGGCCTGGAAGAGGTGATGGTCACCTGGGTAGACGTCAGTCCCGACGGCAAGGTCGTGACCCAGACGTGGGAGAGCGGTTTCATGGTCATTGCCAAGGGCGACGTGCTGACCGAGTCGCACCTGGTGCACGTGGTGGCCTACGACGCGGCCGGCAACGAGACCGAGAGCGAACCGGTGCGCTTTTACGTCATCCACGAGCCGGAGGAGGAAGAACCTGGCGAGACGGGCGCCCTTTGGCGACGAGACGAACCGTTGTGGGTCGCAGTCTGGCCCCGAGGTAGCGATCTGCGCTGGTGAGATAGACTCTGTTTGTCATAAAGCCCGGCTTTTCTAAAGCCGGGCTTTTTATGCAAGTCTGGAGACGTGCATACAAGGATGCCTACACTTCCATGACCACCGGCAAAATCATGGGCCGGCGCTTGGTCTGGTTGTAGAGGAACTCGGCCAGGGCGCTCTTGACCTCGTCGTTGAGTGCATCACGCGGCCCGCCGTTCTCCAGGGCCTCTCGCACGCAACGAGCAGCGTCCTGGATGAGGTCCCCCGACTCGCGGATGTAGACGAATCCCCGCGTGATAATGTCCGGCTCTTCGAGGACCTCCCCGGTCTCGACGTCCACGGCGGCGACGACGACGACGAACCCATCGCGGGAGAGCAGGTGCCGGTCGCGTAGCACGACGCTGCCCACGTCGCCGATGCCCAGGCCATCGACCATGACGTGGCCTTCGGTGACCTGGCCGTTGAGGCGGCCCCAGTCGGACCCGAATTCGAGGACGGTGCCGCTCTCGACGACAAAGACGTTGTCGGGCGACACGCCCACCTGCTCGGCCAGGCGAGCGTGGTGGACCAGGTGGCGGTACTCGCCGTGGATGGGCACGAAAAAGCGCGGCTTGAGCAGGTTGAGCATCAGCTTGTGCTCCTCGCGCCGGCCGTGGCCCGAGACGTGGACCTGGGCTCGCTCGTGATAGTAGACGTCGGCCCCGGCGCGAAAGAGGTTGTTCAGCGTGCGGTTGACCAGCTCCTCGTTGCCCGGAATGGGCGTGGCCGAAACGATGACGGTGTCGCCGGGCCGGACGTTGACCTGCGAAGTACCGCTCCGTTCGCGGTAGCGGTGGTCGCCCAGGGCCATGCGCACCAGCGCCGAGGTCGGTTCGCCCTGGCTGCCGGTGCAGGCGATGGCGACCCGGTTCGGCGGCATGTCGTTCATGCCTTGGGGCGTCAGCAGTTGGCTGATGTCCAGGTCCAGGTAGCCCAGCTCGACGGCCTTTTTGGCATAGTTGACCATCGAGCGGCCGACGAGGCCGAGTTGGCGGCCGAATTTACGGGCGGTGTCAGCCACCTGCTGCACGCGGGAGATGTTCGACGCGAACGTGGCGACGATAATGCGGCCCTGGGCGCGGGCAAAGACCTGCTCAAAGGTCTCACCTACGACTTGCTCCGAGGGCGTGTGGCCGTCGGTCTCGGCATTGGTCGAGTCAGAGAGGAGGACGTGGACGCCGCGCCCGCCCAGCTCGGCCAGCTTGGCAAAGCCGGTCAAGCGGCCGTCCACCGGCGTCTGGTCGAATTTGAAATCGCCCGAGTGGACGACGAGGCCCACCGGCGTGGTGATGCCCAGGCCCACGCCGTCGGGAATGGAGTGGCAGACGTGGAAAAACTCGACCTGGAAGGGGTCCAGATCCAGCACGTCCTCGGCGGTGATGGTGTGCAGCTCGGTCCGGTCCAGCAGGTGGTGGTCTTTGAGCTTGACCTCGATGAGGCCCCGGGTCAGGCGCGTGGCATAGATGGGGGCTTGGATTTCGGCCATCAGGTAGGGCAGGCCGCCGACGTGGTCCTCGTGGCCGTGGGTGACGACGACGGCCCGGACGCGGTCCTTGCGCTCGATGACGTACTCCATGTCGGGGATGACGATGTCGATGCCCAGCATGTCGCTCTCGGGGAACATGAGGCCGCAGTCCACGACGAGCAGGTGCCCGTCGTACTCAAAGACGGTCATGTTTTTGCCGATCTGGCCCACGCCGCCGAGGGGGATGATGCGTAGTAGTTCTTCGGTCACAGGTGTGCTCCTTGAGGAAACGAGTTCGAAGGGGCTGTGACAGCCCCGACTCCGTCTAGAACAGGCTGAGTTGCTCGGCCTGGGGCGGCGGCGGCTCCTCCTCCTCGATCTCGTCGAGCCGGGCGAGCAGGTCGGGGATGCGGGCCATGTCCTCTTCGACGAGTTTGCGCCAGCGGGGCTGGTGCAAGGCCGCCGCCGGGTGGAACATGGGGTAGTAGATGACGCTGCCCACCCGCTTGGGCTGGCCGTGGATGCGCGAGATGGAGGCGCCGGGGAAGTAGCGCTGCATCGAAAAGCGGCCCAGGGTGACGACCAGGCGGGGGCGGAGGAGCTCGATCTGTTTGTCCAGGTAGAGCCGGCAGGCCTCGATCTCGTCGGCCTGGGGGTCGCGGTTGCCGGGCGGCCGGCACTTGACCACGTTGGTGATATAGACGTCCTCCCGGTCCAGGCCGATCTTTTCCAGCAACTCGTTCAGATAGTTGCCCGCCGCGCCGACAAAGGGCCGGCCCAGGCGGTCCTCGTGAAAGCCGGGGCCTTCGCCGATGAACATGATCGTCGCGTCCTCCGGGCCCTCGCCGGGCACGGCGTTCGTCCGGCCCTCGGCCAGGACGCACTGGGTGCACGTACGAATTTCAGCGTAGAGGTCTGTGAGTTCGGACAAGCTACTGCTCCTTTCCTCATGAATCGAGAGACGTTGCCCGATTTTACCCCATCTGGGGCCTTTTGTCTAGCCAGTATGCACCGGGGCCTGTAGCCGAGCGTAGAGGTCGGCGCGACGCTGGGTCAAGTTGCGCTGGAAATCGGGCCGGGCAAAAGGCGGCGTGCCCATGAAATACCCATCCTCGTTGGTGTCGGTGTAGTAACGGCGGCGGCGGGCCTCTTTCCGAAAGCCATACTTCTCGTAGAGCTTTTGCGCCGGCCGGTTCGAGACGCGGACCTCCAAGGTAGATCGCCAGGCACCCTGGGCCATCGCCTGCTCCAGGAGTGAGACAAGGAGGAGCTCGCCCAGCCCTTCCCGCCGCCGTTCGGGGTGGACGGCGAGGGTGGCAATGTGGGCCTCGTTGTCCAGCAGCCAAAAGCCCCCGTAGGCCAGGATCGGCCCCGAAGGGACAAAGCCCAGGTGTCGCACCAGGCCCGTCAACGGGCCGCCGCCCGGCCGGACGGCGAGCATGGTGCTGTTCTCGTTCTCGACGACTTCGTAACGGTAGGCGCGCGCCGACCAGGGTGTTGGGAACGCGGCTTGCTCGATCTCTATCACCTGCGGGATGTCGGACAGGGTCATCGGCTCGACGCGATAGGGCAGGTGCTCAACCATCAATCTGCGGGTGGTGGAGGTAGATGGGCGACAGGCTGGCGGGATCGTCAAAGTCACCCCGGCCCAGGCGCTGCCAGCCCAGTTCGGCCAGATAGGCAGCCCGCCGCAGGGAGGCCGCCGGCGGGGCGATGGTCGCGACCAGGCCCAACCGCTCGCGGATCAGGGCTGCGTCGCGGGCGTCGATCTCGCCGCAGAAAAGGGACGGCTCCTCCACCTCGTCACACAGCTCCTCGAACGTGGTGATGCGGAATTCGCCCTTGCGGCGCCAGCGTCCCTTGCGACGAATATAGTGGCCCACGGAGACCCGTCCCCGCCCGGCCTGGAGGAGGGCCCAGATGGGCAGGCGCTGCGCCTTGTGCGGCTCAGCCACGACGTCCAGGGTCGGCACGCCGACGAGGGGCAGGGTCTGGCCCATCGGCGTCTCGACGGGGGCCTGGGAGAGGGCCAGCCCCTTGGCCAGGGCCAGGCCGATGCGCAGCCCGGTAAAGGACCCCGGCCCCAGGCTCACGACCAGGCTCGTCAGGTCACCTGGCGAGACCTCCTGCTGGTCGAAGAGGCGGACCAGGCGGGGCAGGAGCTCGACGGTGTGATTGAAGGCCGAATACCAGGTTTCTTCGCCCAGGATCCAGCCGTTGGCCTCGTCGTAGAGGGCCAGGCTGGCCATACGTGTGGCCGTGTCCAGGGCAAGCAGCATCGTCGGGTCTCCTCTCAAACACCAAAGGCGCTCTGCCGGAATTGCTCCAGCAGCTCTTCGAATCGCCGCCCGCTGGCTCGCATGACGATGCCCCGCTTGGTGGCATTCAGGTAGCGCAAGGTTACCCACAGCCGCTCGCGGGGCAGCGCCGGCCGGATGCGGTCGGCCCACTCGATGACACACACCCCATCGCCGGCGAGATAGTCGTCCAGCCCGAGGGACCAGGCTTCGTCCACCGGCGCGTCCAGCCGGTAGAGGTCGATGTGATAGAGGGTGGGCGCCGGGGGCGGCGGGTTGTACTCGGCAATGAGGGTAAAGGTGGGGCTGGTAATCGGCTCGGTGACGCCCATCCCCCGGCCGGCGCCCTGGGCCAGGCACGTCTTTCCGCTGCCCAGTTCGCCCTCCAGGCAGATCAGGTCCCCCGGCCGGAGCAGGGCGCCCAAACGTGCCCCAAAACGCCGCGTCTGATCCGGGCTGTGGCTGATAAAATCGAGCGTGTTTTCGTCCAAGATTGCCATAGTTGCCTTCTGGTCGGGGAAGTGGTTTCGTAGCAGGGGACAATGTGGGAGAACCTCCACATTGTCCCCTGCCGTGTAGCCACGACCCAGGTCGGTATTATACACCGATTACGTGCAAACCACAAGCACTTGACCTGAACTGGACTCTTGTGGTATGATGACACGACTCTATGACAAGGACCCATGATGCTCTGTCTCGTAATCTCTGACATCCATAGCAATTTAGAAGCATTTCAGGCGGTTTTGGACGACGCCGGCCCCTTCGACCAGGTCTGGTGTCTGGGCGACGTGGTGGGCTACGGCCCGGACCCCAACGCCTGCGTTGAGCTGTTGCGGTCCTTGCCCCACCTTTGCATTGCCGGGAACCACGATTGGGCCACGCTCGGCAAGCTCGACCTGCGCGACTTTAATCCCGATGCCCGCGACGCCAACCTCTGGAACCGGAAGCAGTTGACGCCCGATAACCTGGCCTACCTGAAAGCGTTACCCGAGAAGCTGGTTGAAGGGGATTTCACGCTGACCCACGGCAGTCCGCGCCACCCCATCTGGGAATACATCATCTATGCCTCCACGGCGCGGGCCAACTTTGAGCATTTTGACACGCCCTATTGCCTGATCGGTCACACCCACACGCCCGTCATCTTTCGCTTGAAGGAGGAGGATGGCGAGGAAGTTTGTGAACCGCTGCCCCCGACCCTGAACGAGCCGATGGACTTGGGACCGGAGCGCATGATCATCAATCCGGGCGGCGTGGGGCAGCCCCGCGATGGCAATTCCGATGCCAGTTACGCCCTTCTGGACTTGGACGGCCCCACGCTGGAGCATCGGCGGGTGGCCTATCCGGTGGAAGAAACGCAGGCCAAAATGATGGAGCACGACCTGCCCCTGCGCCTGGTCTTGCGCCTCGGCTATGGCTGGTAGGCGGCTCTTGGAAGCAGACAAGGCCATCACGCTGGGCCATCCCAGCTACGTCTGGGGGTTCGGGCAGGAGCGGCGGCTGGATCTCATCCGCCGCTTTGTGCCGTTGGAAGGGCGCTCGATCCTGGACGTGGGCTGTGGATTGGGCATGTACGTGCGTGCTTTTCGCCGTTTCAGTCAGGACGTGCATGGCGTGGACGTGGACGCCGACAAGGTGGCCGAGGCCAGCCAGGACCTCCCCAACATCCGCGTCGCCCCGGCCGAGTCGCTGCCGTATGAAGATGAATCTTTCGACGCAGTCCTCTTGCACGAGGTCATCGAGCACGTTAGCGACGACCAAGGAGCCCTCGCCGAAGCGGTTCGCGTGCTGCGGGGTCCGGGTACGGGTGGGGAACCGGGCGGGCGGGTGATAGTTTTTGCGCCGAATCGTCTCTATCCGTTCGAGACGCACGGGGCTTATTGGCGCGGGGAATATCATTTCGGCAACATCCCCCTGGTCAACTATCTGCCCGATCGTTGGCGGGATCGGTTCTGCCCCCACGTGCGGGCCTACACTCGGAGCAGTCTACGTCGCCTGCTGAGCGGGCTGCCCGTCGAGGTCGTCGTCCACAGCCAGATTTTTCCCGGCTATGACAAGATCGTCCACCGCCGAGCGCGCCTGGGGAGGATCTTGCGCCGGGTAACCTATTTTCTGGAGCGAACGCCCCTGCGCGTGTTTGGCCTGTCTCACTTTTTGATCGCAGAGAAGGTCGCCTGACCATTCTCGGGCTCGTGCCACGGCAAAGGATGGGTTTGCTTGCAGGGCGAGACTGTGCTATAATGTGACGTCGCCAGGAGGGGTAGCATAGTCCGGCCGAATGCGCGCGTCTCGAAAACGCGTGAGCAGCAATGCTCCGTGGGTTCGAATCCCACCCCCTCCGCCTGCCTTGCTGTACGTAGCGGCAAGTGTGATTTGACAATTCAGTTGATTCTCAGTATACTTAGCCGCCACTTGGCCCTGACAAGGCTGGCTGAAATCGGGGTGGCGGCCTGGAAGAAAGGATTTGTAGGCCACCCTAGCTCAGTCGGCAGAGCAAGCGCCTTGTAAGCGCTGGGTCGTCGGTTCGAATCCGACGGGTGGCTCCAAGGGACCGGAAAGGAATGCCCACGTAGCTCAGGCGGTAGAGCACTCCCTTGGTAAGGGCGAGGTCATGGGTTCAAGTCCCATCGTGGGCTTAGGCCGGCGGCAGGCCGGAGACAAGTGATTTTGAACAGCACCAGGAGGTACTAGCATGGCAAAGGAAAAGTTTGAACGGACAAAACCACACGTTAACGTGGGGACCA